>CAYXJZ010000008.1:0-3218 GCA_964465355.1 uncultured bacterium
GGTCGAGCGCCACGCTGTGGCTAGGGGTGGCGCGCACCTTGGGTGCGCTGTGCGCGAAGTCGCGGACCACGAAGGCATGGGGCTTGAGGCTGCCGTCTGGCCGGACGAGGCCGAAGTGCCGCTCGTGGCGGGACTGGTCGCAGGGCGGCTGATCCCAGAGGTCGGGGTGGTAGTCGGCGAAGCACCAGAGCAGGGAGCCGGTGGCGCCAACCTCCTGCAGCTTGGGCAGCACCTGGCGCACGTAGTCCGCCAGGTCCTCCTCCGAGGCCATGAACTGTTCGCGCGGCTGGCCGTAGGCCTCCCAGCGCCAGACCTGCGACGGCTCGCCTGGCGGCGCGGTGCAGCCGCCCCACTCCTCCATCAAGGTGGGCTTGCCGCACAGGGCGGTGACGAGGGCGCAGCTGAAGGGCACGAGGTCGGGGTCGAGCGGCTGGCGCGACCATGGCAGGTACATGGGGTAGGCGTGCATGACGGCCACGTCGGCTTCGGTGAAGACGTCGTTCACCCGTAGCCGGTTGTCCTCCAGCAGGCTGGCGATGTGCAGGCCGCAGGTGACCGGGTGGTGGGGGTCGATGGCGCGGATCAGCCCGCTCATCTCGGCCACCCATGCGCGGCCGGCCTCGGGCGAGTCCGGCCAGGCGAAGAGGTCGGGCTCGTTGCCGAGGTTCCACATCCACACGGCCGGATGGTCGGCGAAGCGGCCGACCACCGTGCGCAGCAGCAGCCTGGCGGCGTCAAGCGCCTGGGGATCGTGGAAGGGGTTGCGGTAGTGGCCGCTCACCACCTGCCCGCCGCTGACCACCTGCCTGACCCAAGGCTTGGCCGGCGGCGGGTCGCCACCGCGCAGCCAAGCGGGCGACCAGTTGGGACCGCTCATGTGGCCGGTGAAGAAGGTGACGTCGAGGCCGAGGCCGTGCTCGGCGGCCAGGTCCATGACCTGCGCCAGCTCAGCCATGCGCTCAGGCGAGACCTCGTCCGGCCGGGGCTGCCAGTCGTCCCACAGCAGGAAGATGCGCACCACCGTCATGCCGAGGCCATGCAGCAAGGAGAAGTCCTCGCGCACCTCGGTGGCGTCGAAGTCGGACCACCAGGTCATGGCCTTGCGCCGTGGCCAGTAGTTGACGCCCAAGTGGAAGGGCTCGTCGCTCACTTGTCCACCCCGGTCACCACCACGCCGCGCATGAAGAAGCGTTGGGAGAAGAAGAACAGCATGACGGGCAGCAGCAGGCCGAGCAGGGCGGTGGCCTGGATGAGGTGCGGCTGGCGTGAGTAGACGAAGTTGAACTGCTGGATGCCCACCGAGATGGGCTGCAGCTCGGGCCGGCCGAGGGTGTAGATCAGCGGCTCGAAGTAGTCGTTCCAGGCGAAGACGATGTGGAAGAGTGCCACCGCGATGATGACCGGCCATGACTGCGGGATGATCACCGAGGTGAGGATGCGCAGCGGGCCGGCGCCGTCGATCATGGCGGCCTCGTCCAACTCGCGCGGGAGTTGCATGAAGTACTGCCTGAGCAGGAAGACGTTGAAGGCGTTGGCGAAGAAGTGCGGCACGATCAGCGGCAGCCAGGTGCCGGTCCAGCCGATGAAGTCGAAGAAGGCGTAGGTGGGCACCAGCAGCACCTGCTTGGGCAGGACGATGGTGCCGATGAGGATGAGGAAGAGGATGCCCTTGAAGGGCAGGGGGAAGCGGGCGAAGGCGTAGGCCACCATGACGCAGGACAGCAGCGTGCCGATGGTGCCGGCGAAGGCGATGACGGCCGTGTTGTAGAGCATCCGCGGGAAGGCGATGGAGGTCCAGACCTGGGCGTAGTTGCCCCAGCGCGGTGCGAACTCGTACACCGGCGTCAACGTGCGCCATGCGCCCTGCCACACGATGGGATCGGCGTCCGGGTTCTCCGGGTCGACGAAGACGCTCTCGGCGCGACCCTTGGTGACGATGGCCAGCTCGCGCAGGCGGCCGTCGATCTCGACCTTGAGCAGCTCGAGGGAGCGGCCGTCGATCTCGACCATGACCTGGTCCATGGGCAGGACGGGACCGCGGGCGCTGGCCACGATCTGTGCCTGGTCCTTGATCGACGTCACGAACATGTAGCCGAAGGGCATGAGGAAGGCGATCAGGACGACCAGGCCGAAGAGGGTGACCATGGCGGTGAGGCCGAAGCGCCGCAACTGGCGGCTGTAGTACGGCGAGGTGTTGACGAAGGACTCGGGATGGGAGGCGGCCATCTCAGCGCTCCCCCCCTGCGTAGTAGACCCAGTAGCGGGCGGTGGCGAAGAGGACCAGGGTGATGGCCATGGTGATGAGGAAGAGCAGCCAGGCCAGGGTGGCGCCGTAGCCCATGTCGAAGAACTGGAACGAGGTCTTGAAGAAGTGGATGTTGAAGAACATGGTGGCGTCGCCTGGCCGGCCGGTGCCGCCGCTGAGGATGAAGGGGACCTCGAAGTAGCGCAGCAGACCGATGACGGCGAGCACCAGGTTGAAGAAGATGACCGGTGAGATCATGGGGATGGTGATGTGCCAGAAGCGCTGCAGGCCGCTTGCGCCGTCCACCCTTGCGGCCTCGTAGTAGGCGGTGGGGACCGCCTGCATGCTGGCCAAGGTGATGAGGAAGGCGTTGCCGACGCCCCAGAGGCCGATGATGACAAGGGCAGGATAGATCCAGGTGAGGCTGTTGAGCCAGTCGGGGCCGTTGATGCCGACGGTGCCAAGGAGGCGGTTGATCCAACCGGTCTCGGAGTTGAGCACGCCTTGCCAGATGTAGATGGCGGAGACCAAGGGCACGACGTATGGCATGTAGAAGAGGGTGCGGAAGAGACGACGTCCTGCCAGATAGGGGCTGTTGAGCAGGGCGGCAAGGGCGACGGGGAGGATGATGGCGACGGGCAGGGTGACGGCGGCGAACTTGAAGGTGACGGCCAGCGAGACCCGCACGAGGGGGTCGGTGAACAGCCGCTGGTAGTTGCGCAGGCCGATGAAGGAGATCTCCTCCGGCCGGGTGAGCTGGAAGTTGGTGAAGGAGAAGATCAGCGAGGCGATGATGGGCAGGGCGGTGAAGGCGACCATGCCGATGATCCAGGGGGAGAGGAAGATCCAGCCCCAGATCCGCTGCTCGCGCATCAACCGCGACCTGGGCCCGCGCGCGGCGCCGCGCGGCGAGCGACGGTACTCCAGGACTTCTTGCGTGATCATGGCCGGGAACCTCCAGCGGGGATGGCGC
>CAYXJZ010000008.1:3318-40575 GCA_964465355.1 uncultured bacterium
TCAGCGGACTTCGTCGTACATGGTCTGCAGATCCTGGAGCATGCGCTCGATCTCGAACTCGACGTCGAGTCCAGGCTGGCTGACCAGCAGGGTCCTGAAGGTCTCGATGCGGTCGTTGGAACGGTTGTTGTTGGGCAGGACCGCTTCGTGGCTGGGGGACTCGGCGTAGTTGAGGCTGTCGCGCACCACGTCCCAGTTCACGCCCTGGGTGTAGCGCTCGTCCAAGGCGGCGAAGAAGGCGGGCTGGTCGGCCTCGCGGGCGGGCATGCCGCCGTAGACGGAGAGCAGCTCCACCGCGGCCGGGCCGGTGAGGTAGGCGAGGACCTCGAAGGCGGCCTCCGGGTTGGCGGTGTTCTTCATGACACGGAAGGTGTCGGCATGCAGACGGGCGGTGGTCACGCCCTGGTAGGAGGGCAGGGCGGCCGCGTTCCATGCGGTGCCGGAGAGGCAGCATGTGTACCAGAGGTGCGACTGCGCCATGGCCACGTTGCCCGACTCGAAGGGGTTGCCGGCGGCCAGCAGGTCGCTGCCGTCATGGGCGGCGTTGGGCGAGAAGTAGTGGGTCCAGACCGAGTCGTAGAACCACTGCCAGCCGACGCGCCAGTTGTCCGGCATGTAGGCGTTGCCGTTGTCGTCGACCATGGTGCCAGCGCCGAAGAGGGTGACGTTCTGACGGGTGGCCCCGGCCCCGGCCGCCCACTGGTTCACGAAGCCCCACTGCACGATGTTGTTGGTGTCGAAGCTGGGATCGGTGGCGTCGCGGCCGTTGGCGTCGACGGTGAGGATCTTGGCCACCTCGGCCAGGGTGTCGACGTTCCACTCGACCTCGACACCGTCCAGCACGTACGGCTCACCGTAGGCAGAGGGCGGGTATTCCAGGCCGGCCTCGTCGAACAGCTCAGGCCGGTAGTAGAGGAAGGCGGGGAAGCTGGCCAGCGGAAGGCCGATGAGGCCGTCGTCGGTGCGCTGGTTGTTGACCGCGGCCTCGGGGAACTGGCTGAGGTCGTAGCCGGCGGCGTCGACGTATGGCTGCAGGTCGAGGAAGTTGCCGGCGAAGGAGGCGGTGCCCGCGCCGCCGACCGGGCCGACGATGTCGGGGGCCGAGTTGGTGGCGATCAGGGTCGAGAGGGTGGTCACGGCGACCGCGTTCTCGATGTACTCGATCGTCAGCACGATCCGGTTCTGTGAGGCGTTGAAGCGCTCCACCACGGCGGTCTGGACGGCCTGTTGGGCCGGGTCCGAGCCGGTGCCTAGACCGACCATCCACCTTACGGTGACCGGCTGGGCGAGAGCTGCCGAGGCGAGGATCGCCAGGATCAGGGTGAATAGAACTCGTCGCATGGTTCCGCCTTCCATCTGGGCTTGGGACCTCGAGGGTCCTGGTCGAGCACGAGGATCGAAAGGGCTTGGGACAGGGGCTGGTTCAGCCTGCTGACGCTGTCGCTTGAGCCTCCCTTCGCGTCACTGCGCCGGTGCTCAAGGAGCCGGCGGATCGCCGGTCGGGCGCTCGGTGGTCGGTGCTCATACGCCCCCGATGGGCGCCAGCGGGTGCTGACGGCCGGAGACGTGCCTGACCTGCAGTTCCCTCGAGGTGGGGAAGGGGGAGAGCAGGTCGTTGAGGGGCAGGGTGGCGACGCCGAGCGCGGCTGCGTCCTGGCCGACCTCGGCGCGCAGCAACGGTGGCGAGTAGGGCATGAGGGCGGAGCGCACGGCGGCCAGCAGCTGTTCCAAGCGCCGGGCGAGGTGCTCGATGGCCGCCTGGGGCCATGCGCCGCCGATGACGATGGCCTCGGGGTCGAGGAAGTACTCGGCGGCCAGCACCCACATGGAGAGCTGCTGGGCGGCCTCCTCCAGCCAGGCCAGCAGCGTGGGGTGACGCGACGCAAGCAGGTCGGCCATGCCGGCAGGCGTGCTGACGTGCACGCCCTCGTCGCCAAGCCGCTGGTAGAGGCGGAAGAGGTCGAAGTATTGACCGAGGTGGGCGCCGGGATGGTGGGCTGGACGGGCAGGCAGGAAGCCGATCTCGCCGGCGTTGCCCTGAGCGCCGCGCAGGGCTTGGCCGCCTTGGACGATGCCGCCGCCGAGGCCGACGCCGAGGAAGAGATAGAAGAAGCTGGCCAGGCGTTGCCCGACGCCGTAGAAGCTCTCGCCGATGGCGGCCGCGGTGGCGTTGTTCTCCAGGTAGACGTTGAAGTCGACGCGGCGCGACAGGCGCTCGCCCACCGACACATGGGTCCAGCCGGGGAAGCCCTCGGGGTTGATGACGTTGTCCACCACCCCGTCGGTGACGCGCAGAGGGCCAGGGAAGCCGACGCCGACGCCCCAGATGCGGTCGCGGTCGACCTTGGCCGCCAGGGTCTCCACCGTGTCGACCATGAGGTCGATGGCCTGGTCAGGGCTTGGGAAGGTCATGTCGATGTGGATGCGGTGGTGCACCTTGCCTGCGATGTCGACCAGCACGGCCGTGAGGTGCCCGCGGTCGAGGTCGAGGCCGATGCACAGCGCACCCTCGCCGTTGACCTCCAACTCGATGGAGGCGCGACCGCGCGAGCCCTGGCGGTGGCCGACCTCGACCACGAGGCCGCGGCCCTGCAGCTCGCTGACCAGGTTGCTCACCGTCTGCGGCGTGAGGTCCGTCCGACGGGCGGCCTCCGCTCTGGAGATGGGCCCGTAGAGCCGGATCATCTCGAGGACGGTGCGCAGGTTGTGGACCCTGGCGTGCTCCAGGTTGGTGCCTTTGAGCATCACGGCCTTCCTTGGACGAACTCCGGATTGTCGATGGCTCTTTTATAAATCAACTTGACTTACTATGTCAACGGGTCGTCAACGGGCGTGGCGCGGCGACAGCATGACCGGCCCGGAGGGCCAAGGGAGCCTGCCCGGCAGGGCGTCTTCCGGCAGCAGCGTCATGGTCACCACGTCGAAGGTGCTGTAGCGCACCGTCGGCGCAGGCGGTCCCCACCACAGGTCCACCAGCGTGACCGTCGAGCGTGGCGGCGCGTCCCAGCCAAGCAGGCGGCGGGCACCTACACCGCCGGCCTGCAGCAGCTCCAGCCCTTCCCAGTGACCGGGGAAGTAGGCCGCGTGGTGGCCGCTGATGTAGCTGTCCACCCCGGCCGCCAGCAGCAGGTCGCGGATGGCCTCGGCGTCCGCCAGCATCTCGCCTGGGCGGTCGCGGCCCACGCTCGCAGGCACCAGCGGCAGGTGGCCGACCACCCAGCGCAGCTCGGCGCCGGTGGCCTGGGGTGTGGCCAACAAGCGGCGCAGCTCGGCCAGCTGGCCATCGTCCAGCCGCGCGCTCGAGGCGTCGACAACGGCCACGAACAGCGGCCCGATGCGGAAGCCGTAGCTGAAGGGTGTGTCGTCGGCCAGCAACTCGCCAAGGCCTTGGGCGTGCTCAGGCGTGGACCAGTAGCGCCGCGCGGCCGCCCGTTCGCGCTCGAAGATGAAGCCGCCGCCACCGCCGACGGTGGCTGCCGGGCCGGGCAGCGACGAGCCGTCGTGGTTGCCCATGGCGGCTGCGTAGGGGATGCCGGCCAGGCGCAGGGGCTCGGCCACCACCAGGTCGAAGGCGGCCCACATCCGGTCGAAGTGATCGTCCGGCAGGCTGCGGTCCTGGCCGGCGATCAGGTCGCCTGGGGAGATGAAGAGGTCGGGCCGCCAGCGTTCGGTGATGGCGAGCATGGTGCGGGCCACGGCGGCGGGGTAGTCCAGCGAGCCGTAAGGGCCGTTGAAGTCGCCGAAGACCACCACCCGCATGTCGCCGCGTGGCGGGTCGTGGATGGTGGAGGGCTGGGCGGCGGAGGGCTGGGCGGCGGCGAGGCCGGCCAGCTGCAGCAGGAGCAGCAGCAGCGTTCCCGCCCACCGAGGCGAGCGCACTCGCCACGGCGAACGGGAACGCCGTTGGCCCTTCACGGCAGCGCCGCGCTGCTCAGTCTTCGGCCAGGCCGGCGACGAGGGCGTCGAGCTGCGCCTGGGTCTGGCCACGCAGTTCGGCCAGGTCGACCAGTTCGACCCGGATCTCGTCGAGCTGATCCTCCTGCGACTCCAGGTCACGCAGGTAGCGCTGGTAGAGCGAGCTGGTGCGATCGAGCGCCACCATGTTCTGGCGGATGCGGTCCTGGTCGCGGTGGATGGCGGTGATCACGTCGTTGCGGTCACGCACCTCTCGGTCGATGCGGCCGAGCTCGCGTTGCAGCGCCACCACCTGCTCCAGCGTCTGGCGGTCCTGGGCGCTGAGCTCCATGTTCTGCAGGTAGAAGGCGATCTGCTCAGCCGCCACGTTGGACACGGCCACGATGCGCAGGTCCTGACGCTCGGTGACCACCTCGAGCTCGCAGACGCTGCCGGCCTCGCAGTCCAGGTGCACGGGCACCGTCGGGTCGACGGGGGCCGACCCCTCGCCGGACACCAGCACGCCGTAGCGGTAGGAGAAGGCGGTCTCGGCCGGCGCCTGGTCGGGCGAGACGGGCTCGAAGCCGCTGCGCCGCGCGTGGGCGATGACCAGGAAGGAGGCCTGGTCGCCTCGCGCGTCGATGCGGTAGCGGGCGACGTCGCGGCTGCGGTAGCTCAGCTCCAGCGTGCTGCCGAGCAGCCGCACGGCCACCACCTGCTCGTTGCCCCTGTTCTCGATGCGGGTCACGTGCAGGTCGAGGTCGACCGCGTAGGTCAGGAGGCGATCGTCGCCGGGGATGATGTCCTGGATCAGGGCGTTGCCGGTGAAGCCGCCTGCGTCGAAGACCGAGACCGGGCCGCCAGCCAAGTGCAGGTCGGTGTCGTTGACCAGCCGCAGGCCGCGCAGGGGGTGGTCGGCCAACACAGCAGGGTCGTAGACCGACAGCTGGTGCGCCTCGACCCGCTGCTGCACGATGGGGATCATGGTCGACTCGAAGCGCGCCACCGAGATGGGCTGGCTCACCACGTAGGCGAAGGTGGCGCCGCTGCGGCTGCCTTCGGCGGCGGCCTCCACGCCCGCGCCGGCCAGTTGGGGCGCGAAGGCGTCCTCCATCATGGCCATGTCGGCCCTGGCGGATGGCATGGGCGCGGCCAGCGCGGCGCCCAAGGCGGGCGCGCGCTCGGCGTCGTAGGTCTGCGGCAGGATGCTGGCGTCGACGGCGGTGCTCACCCTAGGGCGATGCACGTACACCGGCTCGAAGAGCCCGGCGATGAAGGAGATGGGGCGGCCGGCCACGAAGGTGACCGAGACGTCCACCAGGTCGAGGTGGGTGGGGTTGTCGAAGATGGCCCAGCCCTGCAGGTCGGCGCTGCCGTCGTCGCCGAGCAGCAGCCTGTAGCTGGTCTTCCACACCGGCATCTCGCGCACGTAGCCCACCGAGACCCGCCGCTCGCCCTCACCCTCGAAGCGCAGGCGCACCGTCTTGTCGTCCTGGCTCCGGTAGCGGGCCAGCGCCATCAGCGCCGCGTCCAGCTCGGCTTGCAGCTCGGGTCGCTCGAAGCTGACCTGGCTGACCTCGTCCAGCGCCAGCCGCTGCAGGCCGTCGCTGGTGGCCAGCGTCAGGTAGTCGCGCGGCGGCTGCTCCGGCACGTTGACCCGCTCGACGTTGACGATCACGCCGACCACCTCGCGGGTGGCCTGCAGGCGCACGCTCTCGCCCCTCGCCTGCGACAGGATCTGGGCCATGGTGGGGTTGCCGGAGAGGTCGAGGGAGTAGCTGCCGAGGATGCGGTTCAGCGGGTCGCGCGATGGGTAGCGCACGGCTTGCACCTGGCCGCCGTCAAAGTCCTGCAGCACCAGGCTCTGCAGCAGGTCGTCCATGTTCTCGGTGGCGACCGGCAGCTCCACCTCCTGCGTGCCGTTCACGGTGCCGCTGTGCTCGAAGTAGGCCACGCCGCTGGTGAAGAGCACCACGCGCGTCACGGGTAGTTCGGTCACGGACGGCACCTCCTGGGCCATGGCGAACGAGCATAGGGCGGCCAGGCAGGCCGCCGCCCAGAGGGCGTAAGCTGGCTTTCCTTCGTGTTGTCTCATGCCCACGATCCTAAGGGCGCAGCCCTCTGACTCTATGTGAATCGGTCCTGCCTGGCCTTCACGTCGAAGGGGCCTTCACGTCGCATGATCTTGCTATGCGCATGCAACTCGACCACCTCGTTTACGCCGGCCCCGACCTCGCCGCGCTGACCGACGCCCTGTCGGGTCGCCACGGCCTGCAGGCTACGCCGGGCGGCCGCCATCCTGCCCAGGGCACGCACAACGCGCTGCTCGGCCTGGATGGCGGCAGCTACCTGGAACTGCTCGCACCCGACCCGGATGGCATGGTTGGCGACTGGGCGCGGTCCATCGCCTCCTTGGATGGCCCGGCCATGCACGCCTGGTGCCTGCGGGTGGACGACGCCGGCGCGGCCGCGGCTGCCTTGGGCGCCGCCGGCTTGGGCAGCCGCCGCCTGCCCGGCTCGCGCACGCGCCCGGACGGCAGCACGCTGCGCTGGGAGCTCGTCTTCGCCGAGGGGGCAGGCTTCGGCGGGCTCATGCCCTTCTTCGTCGACTGGCAGGGGTCTGTGCATCCCGCGGCCGACTTGCCGCAGGCGGCTCGGTTCATCGGTCTGGAGCTGCGCCATCCTCGCGCTTCGGCGTTGCGAAGGCTGCTGGAAGGCCTGGGTGGGATCCCGGCGGGGGTGGACATCGTCGACACCGCCGATGATCGACCCTGGATGCGGCTGAGCTTGGATGGGCCAGCCGGTGTGGTGGAGCTGAGCGGTGAGGGCGGGCTCATGACGGGCGGTTGAGGTGCAGCTCGAGGTAGCGCGACCCCTGGGTCCGGTCCCGGAGGACGGTCAGTCGGCGCCTTCCGGCCGGATGCCGAGGTGGTCGGCCAGGGTGCTGCCCCGGTAGTCGCTGCGGAACAGGCCGGCCTCGACCAACCGTGGCACCACCTCGTCGAGGAAGAGCTCTAGGGATGACAAGGCGCCGCCTGGCAGGAGGATGAAGCCGTCGGCCGCGCCTACCTCGAACCAGGCCGTGATGGCCTGGTAGGCGTCGTCCGGCGTGCCGACCACGCCGCCATGCACCTGGCGCTGGGGCTGCGGTGGTCGCTCCGCCCCCGTCGTGGTCAAGTCGTGGGCCAGTTCATCCAACGCCCTCGCCTCCGCCCGCGTGCTCGCAAGGGTGAAGGCGAAGCCGGGCATCAGCCGCACCGCGTCCGCGCGCCTGCCCGCCTCCATGGCCAGGTCGGCGTAGCTGCGCCGCTGGGCCTGAGCGTCCTGAATGTCGATGGCCGAGGCGAACACGGCGTCCGCCTGCCGGGCTGCCAGGCGCCTGGCGCCCTCTGAACCACCGGCGTGGAGCAGCGGCAGCGGCTCCGGCCCGTGCTGCGGCAGGCTGAGCGGGCCGGCGACGCTGAAGTGCTCGTTGCTGACGTCGATGGGCAGGACACGCGAGGCGTCGGCGTAGCGGCCGGCGGCGCGGTCGATGAGCTGGGCGTCGTGGGGCCAACTGGCGAACAGTCGCCGCACCACATCGACGAAGGCCTCGGCGCGTGCATGGCGCTGATCGCTTGAAGGCATGGCCTCCAGCCCATGGTTCCGCTCGCCGCTCAGCGATGTCACCACGTTCCAGCCGGCCCTGCCGCCGCTGACGTGGTTCAGCGACTGCAGCTGGCGGGCGGTGGCGTATGGGTCGGCGAAGGTGGCGGAGATCGTCGGCACGAGCCCGATGTGCCTGGTATGGGTGGCGATGGCCGACATCATGACGATGGGCTCGAGGCCGGCGAAGCCGGGCCAGGTGGCCAAGGTGCCTGCGTCCAGTTGCAGCGCGTCAGGCTTGAAGACGAAGTCCAGCTTCGCCGCCTCGGCGCGCTGCGCCAGTTGGATGAACAGCGCTGGGCTGAACAGCTCCTCGATGCGGCTGCCCTCCCGCCGCCAGGCGCCGCCTCGCCACCAGGTGGCGGAGAGGGAGAGCCCGAGATGCATGTGGCGCCTGGCGGCCACCCTAGGTTCCCCGTGCCGGGTCCTCGTGGCCGAGGCTGGCGATGGGGATCACCATCGGCGTGCCGGTGACGGGGTCTGGCACGATGCGCGCCTGCAGACCGAAGACCTCGGCGATGCGCTGTTCCGTCAGGACGTCGGCCGGCGCGCCGGTGGCGCGCACCTCCCCGCGGTGCATGACCGCCAGGTGGTCGGCGTAGCGCGCGGCCTGGTTCAGGTCGTGGAGCACCATGACGATGGTGCGCCCCTGCTCCCGGTTCAGCCTGCGCACGAGCTCGAGCACCTCGAGCTGATGCGCCACGTCGAGGTAGGTGGTGGGCTCGTCCAGCAGCATCAGCGGCGTGTCCTGGGCCAGCGCCATCGCCAACCAGACACGCTGGCGCTGGCCGCCTGAGAGCTCGTCGACGCTCTGCTGCGCCAGCTCGGCCACGCGTGTTGCCTCCATGGCCGCCTGCACCGCCTGCTGATCCTGGATCGACCACTGCTGCAACATGCGCTGGTGCGGGAAGCGGCCGCGCGCCACCAGGTCGACCACGGCGATGCCGAAGGGCGCGACCGAGGCTTGGGGCAGCAGGCCGAGGCGGCGGGCCACCTCCTTGGTGTGGTAGCTGCGGATGTCCTTGCCGTCGAGCACCACCTGACCGTCGCCCGGTGCGAGCAGCCGGGCCAGCGCGCGCAGCAGCGTGGACTTGCCGCAGGCGTTGGGCCCGATGATCACCGTGACCTTGCCATGGGGGATCTCCAGCCAGAGGTCGGTGGAGACGACGCGGCTGTCGTAGGCGAGGGTCAGCGCTTCGGCCCGGAGCTGGCCGCGCGCTTCCGTCTGTTGCTGTGGCATCGCGTCCGTTTCCTTGGGCACCCTAGACCTGCTTCGACCGGGTCAGGAGCCAGATGAGGTAGATCCCGCCGACCAGACCGGTCATGCGGCCGATGGGGAGGACGAGGTTGCCTGGGATGGCCTGGGAGAGGACATCGGCCAGCACCATCAGGCTGGCGCCGGTGGCGGCGGCGCTGAGCACCGGCACGGTGGCCTGGCCGGTCAGGCGTGCGGCCAGCTGCGGCGCGGCCAGCGCGACGAAGGCGATGGGGCCGACCGCCCCGACCGCCAAGGCGGCCAGCAGGACGCCGACCAACATCGTGATCAGGCGCACCCGTTCCACCGGCACGCCGAGCTGCCTCGCCAGGTCGTCGCCCATCTCGATGAGCGTGAGGCGGCGGGCGTGGAGCATCACCAGCGGCAGCAGGACGAGCGTGCCGAACATCGTCGGCAGGGCGTGGTCCCAGGTCCGGGCGTTCAGCGAGCCGGCCAGCCAGAGGTTGGCGTTCACGGCGCTGTCGATGTTGCCCATCACCAGCAGGAGCCCGTTGAAGGCGCTCAGCACGGCGCCCACCCCGATGCCAACCAGCACAAGGCGGTAGCCGCCGGTGGTGCGTCCCTTCCGGGACAGCAGGTAGACGGCGGTGGCGGTGAGCAGGCCGCTGAGCACGGCCGCCAGCGCGATCTGCAGAGGCCCTGCGCCGAAGAGGATGATGGCGGCGATCGCGCCTGCCGCCGCGCCGGTGGTGAAGCCGATGACGTCTGGGGAGCCGAGCGCGTTGCGCGACACCGACTGGAAGATGGCGCCTGCGACGGCAAGGGCGGCGCCGGCGAAGATGCCGGTGACGACGCGCGGCAAGCGGATGTGGAGGATGATCCGCTCGGCCACGCCGCCCTCGCTGCGGCCGAGCAGGATGCGGACGATCTCCGCCACCTCCACCTTGTAGCTGCCGATGGTCATCGCCACCACCGAGCAGGCGAGGGTGAAGGCCAGCAGCAGCATGGTCACGACGATGACGCGCGGGTGCAGCACGAGGGACAGGCGGCCGCGGCGCCAGATGGTGCCGCTGATGGTCACCTGGAGGCGGGCGTCGCGCAGGCTCACAGCTGCACCAGCTTCCGGCGCCGCACCAGCACCACGAAGAAGGGCCCGCCGATGAGCGAGACGAGGATGCCGACCGCCACCTCGCTAGGCTGGGCGATCAGCCGCCCGATCACGTCAGAGCCGACGACCAGCAGGGCGCCGATCAGCATGGCGTACGGCAGCAGCCAGCGGTGGTCGGGGCCGGTGATGAGGCGGGCAAGATGCGGCGAGACGAGGCCGACGAAGCCGACGGGGCCGGCGGCAGCCGTGGCGCTGCCGGAGAGCAGGATCACCGAGATGGCCGACAGGCTGAGCACGGCCACCGGGTTGCTGCCGAGCGCCCTGGCCAGGTCGTTGCCGAGTGCGGCCGCATCGAGCGCCTTGGCCAGGAACAGGGCCAGCAGCAGCCCCGCCGTGGCCAGGCCGAGGACGGGCAGTAGCACGTCGAAGCCGCGACCCTGCAGCGAGCCGACCGCCCAGAAGCGGAAGTTGTCGAGCACCAGTTGATCGCTGTTGAGGATGACGAGCTGCGTGAGCGAGCCGAGCACCACCGACAGGGCGGCCCCGGCCAGCACGAGCCGCACCGGGTTGGTGCCCTTGCGCAGGCCGCCGAGCAGGTAGACCAGCGTTCCGGCGGCTGCTGCGCCGACCAAGGCGAAGCCCATGTAGCCGAAGGGGCTGCGCACGCCGAAGGCGGCGATGGCGATGACCACGGCGGCAGCCGCACCGGCGTTGACGCCGAGGAGGCCGGTGTCGGCCAAGGGGTTGCGGGTCAGTGCCTGCATGACGGCGCCGGCCACGCCGAGCGCGGCGCCGACGATGAGCGCGAGCAGCGTGCGGGGGACGCGCAGATGGCGCACCAGCAGGTGATCGGCCAGCTGTGGGTCGTGGTGGAAGACGGCGTCCCAGGTGACCGCCAGCGGCAGGGGCCGAGTCCCAACGGCCAGGCTGATCAGGAGCAGCGCCAACAGGACGATGGCGCCGATGACGAGCCCGCTGACGCGGGCCCGGCGCCGCAGGGTCTGGACGTTCGCCGCCGCGACCGTCGCTGTGGTCATGGGTTCCTCGGGCTTCTTCGGGGCGGTGGGTGCGCGCCCGCCATGAAGGCGGGCGCGCATCGGCCGGATGGGGTGGGATCTGCCGCCGGTCAGTGACCGAAGCGGGCGCGGACGCTCTCGACGATCTCCAGGGAGCTGTAGTAGTCGATGCGGAAGGAGTTGATGCCAAGGCCGTAGACCTGGCCGGCGCGCACCGAAGGCAGGGCGCCGAGGATGATGTGGTCGACGAAGTCGGCGACGTTGTCCTCTGCACGGCTGAGCAGGAAGGTGGTCTCGGAGCTCAGGTCGACGAGGTTCTCGAAGGGCGCCCACACGAAGTCGGCGCGCTGACCGGCCTGGGCGTGCCAGGCGGGGTCGGGATCCTCGACCACGAAGCCAAGCGCCTCGAGCAGCGAGGCATGCGGGCCGCCGATGCGGGCGATGGGGTTGGTGGTGCCGGGACCGTTGAAGCTGATGACGTTGGCTGTGCCGTCTGGCAGGCTCAGCGTGGCGGCGACCTCGGCCACGTGCTGGTCGTAGCCGGCGAGGATGGCCTCGGTCTCGGCCTCACTGCCGAGGGCGACGGCCAGTTCGGTGGCCAGCGACTGCCAGGTCTGGCTGCCGTAGTCCACCACGATGGTGGGGGCGATCAGCTGGAACTCGGCCAACTGGGCAAGGGCGGCGTCGCCGCCGGTGGTCGCCACCACGATCAGGTCGGGTTGGGCGGCGTAGGCCGCCTCGAGGTCGACGGCGCCCGCCGGCCACACGTTGATCACACCGCGTTCGGCAGCCACGGCCGCCCACTGCGCGAAGTACTGGCCGTTGGCCGCCGAGCCGCTGCCGATGACCGGCGCGTCGATGGCCAGCAGCGTGCCAGTGACGCTGACGGCGGTGGACAGGACCCTCGTCGGTTGGCTGGGGATCTCCGTGGTGGAGCCGTCGGCGTTGCTGAAGGTGCGCGGCCAACCCATCTCTCCCTGGGCCAGGGCCTGGGGGAGGACGGTGAGGATGCAGGCGAGCAGGACGACGATCGTCCCCCGCAGATGGGGGCGTCGCTGGGACGGGGTTCTCATGGTGCCTCTTCCCTCGTTAGGGTCTCGGGTCTTTGTCGCGCGAGACAAACACTCGCGCCGACCTTAGCCTAATCCGAGTGATATCGTCAAGATTGAGCGCCAAGGAGACCCGCCTTGAACGATCCCCTACCTCGCCCCAACCACGCCATGACCATCCCGCCGCGCCCCGGTCTGCGGCGACCGCCCCTTGCAGCCAGCCCGGCCATCCAGGCCTTGGAGCAGGCCATGGCCGCGGGCGACAGAGTGGCGCTCGACCGCTTCCTGCAGCGGCTGGCGGAGGAGGGCACGCCGCTGATCGAGGAGCTGCCTGGCGACCCCGGCCACCGGGTGGTCACCTTCGTGGCGCGCGAGCGCGATCCCGAGCAGCAGGTGCTGCTCTTCTGCAACCGCCTGACCGACGTGGACAACGCGGACGAGGCGCAGCTCATGCCCGTGGCCGTGCCAGGCAGCGACCTGCGCAGCCGCAGCTTCCGCATGCGCGCAGACTGGCGGGCGAGCTACGCCATCGGTCGCGCCGGACCCGGTGCGCCCTTGACCGAGCAGGCCAAGACCTTCGTCGAGCGCTCCTTGCGAGCCGGCTCGAGGCTGTCGCGCGAGCATCTGGAGCGTTGGTGGTCGGCGCAGACCACGGCGCTGCCCGACCCCTTCCATCGGCCGGACGGTCGCCTCGGCGGAGGGCGGGGCTCCTGGGTTGAGCTGCCCGACGCGCCGTCTGCCGCCGACCTGCTGCCCGACCCGGCTGCCCCGAAGGGCACCGTGCGTGAGCTGCGCTTCGCCAGCCGGCGCCTCGGCAACGAACGCCCTGTGTGGGTCTACAGCCCGGCGACCGCCGGCCGCATCTTCGAAGGCGACCACGGCCTGCTGGTCATGACCGACGGCGAGGACTGGATGGAGGATGGCCTGATCACCGCCATCCTCGACCGCCGCATCGCCGACGGCAGCCTGCCGCCGCTGACGGTGGTGCTGCTGCACGCGCTCGACATGCCGACGCGGGTGCGCGAGCTGGCCTGCTCACCCGACTTCGTCGACGCCATCGGGCACGAGCTGCTGCCCAGCCTGCCAGAGGTCGCCGGCTTCCCGAGGCCGGAGCGCAGCATCATCGCCGGCCTCAGCCTCGGCGGCCTGACCGCGGCCTACGCCGGCCTCCGCGCCCCACACCTCTTCGGCCACGTGCTCTCCATGTCCGGCTCCTTCTGGTGGCCCAACAGCCTCGAGCTGGGCGAGGAGCCTGCCTGGCTGAACCGCTGCTTCGCGGCGGCCGAACGCCTGACACTGCGCTTCAACCTCAGCGTCGGCCTGCAAGAGCAGAGCCTGCTACCGCCGACCAGGCACCTGCGCGACGTGCTGCTGGCCAAGGGCTATCCGGTCGCCTACCGCGAGTTCAACGGCGGCCACGACCGCCTATGCTGGTCGGCCTCATTGGGGACCGACCTCGCAGAACTGACGGCGGGGTGGGGGCGCCCGTCACCGGACGTGACGACTGGACCACGTCTAAACGTCCGGTGACGGGCGCCCCCACCCCTCTCCTCAGGCCTCGGCCGCCTCCAACATGGCTTCATGGGCGGCCTGCAGGAGGCTGTCCATGTCTTCCTCGGTGATGGCGTGGCTCAGGAAGGCGGCTTCGAACTGGCTGGCTGGCCAGTAGACGCCGCGGCGGCGGAGGGCGTGGAAGAAGCGGGCGAAGCGGGTGGTGTCGCTGCTCGAGGCGCTGCGGTGGTCGGTGACGGGGCCGGGGTGGAAGAAGACGGTGAGCATGGAGCCGACCTGGTTGACGGTGACGGGGGTGCCTGCCTCCAATGCGGCGGCCCGCAGGCCGGCGGCCAACCGTTCTCCGCTTGCTTCCAGGGTGGGGTAGAGGTCGGGGAGGGCGTCGATGGTGTCGAGGGTGGCGATGCCGGCGGCCATGGCCAGCGGGTTCCCCGACAGGGTGCCGGCCTGGTAGACGGGGCCAGTGGGGGACACCATGTCCATCAGCTCGGCCCGGCCGCCGTAGGCGCCGACCGGCAGGCCGCCGCCGATGATCTTGCCCCAGGTGACGAGGTCGGGTCGCAGGCCGAAGCGTTGGGTGGCGCCGCCGCGTGCGAGACGGAAGCCGGTCATGACCTCGTCGACCACCAGCAAGGCGCCGTTGGCTCGGCATAGCTGCTGCAGCTGCTCGAGGAAGCCCTCTTGGGGTGCGACAACGCCCATGTTGCCTGCCACCGGCTCGACGATGGCGGCGGCGATGTGCGGGCCGTGCTCGGCGAACAGGGCGGCCAAGCCTTCTGCATCGTTGAACTCCGCCACCAGGGTCATGGCCGCTGTGGAAGCGGGCACCCCGGCGCTGCTCGGCACCCCGGTGGTCATGGCGCCGGAGCCGGCGGCCACCAGCAGGCCGTCGGCGTGGCCGTGGTAGTGGCCGGCGAACTTGAGGATGAGGTCGCGGCCGGTGGCGGCGCGCGCCAGCCGCAGCGCGCTCATGCATGCCTCGGTGCCGCTGTTGACGAAGCGCAGGCGGTCGATCGATGGCACGCGCTGCAGCACCCGCTCGGCCAGTTCCAGCTCGGCCTCGGTCGGAGCGCCGAAACTGCTGCCGCGTTGCGCGGCGCGGCTGATGGCGTCGGTGACGGCCGGGTGGGCATGGCCAAGGATCATGGGTCCCCATGATCCGACCAGGTCGATGTAGCTGCGACCGTCGGCGTCGTCGAGGCGCGCGCCGGAGGCTTTGGTGATGAAGAGCGGGGAGCCGCCGACGGCCCCGAAGGCGCGGACGGGTGAGCTCACCCCGCCAGGCATGAGGCGGAGGGCGCGGTCGAAGAGGGCCTTGGACCTATGGGTCATCGGGCCATCATGCCCCGCTCGTGGATGCTGATGTGCCGCCGGCGACGGGGTGACACATCTGTGACATCCTCCGGCGACCGAGGCCGTAGCATCCGAGCCCGTGGACGATCTGCTCCTGATCGGGGTCTCTCATCGGCAGGGCGGGGTCGAGGCCATCGAGGCCTGGCAGCGCGCCTTCCCCGACAGTGGCAGCCTGGCAGAGATGGGCCTGCAGCAGCACGTGCTGCTGGCGACCTGCAACCGCTGGGAGGTGCTGCTGACCTTGCCGGAGCAGCGTTCTGAGGCCGAGCTGAGGGAGCGGCTGACACCGTCCGATGCCGGCCGGGAGCCCTACCTGCTGCGGGGTGCCGAAGCCTTGACCCAGTTCACGCGGGTGGCCAGCTCCTTGGACTCGCTGAACCCGGGTGAGGACCAGGTCATGCGCCAGGTGCGCGACGCGGTGCGGCAGGCTGAGCACGATGGCCGCCTGGTCGGCCTGCTGGCCTTCGCCTGCCACAGCGCCTTGCGCATCGCGCGGCAGGTGCGGCGCGAGACCACGCTGGCCCCCTCCGAGACCTCGCTGTTCAGCCTGGCGCGACCATGGCTGGACGGTCTGCGGCCGGGCGCGCCGGTGGCGCTGCTCGGCGCAGGGGAGATGGCGCGCAGCGCAGCCAAGGCTCTGGCTGCCGGCGGTTGGCCGCCACTGGTGGTCAACCGCAGCCTGGACAAGGCTCGGCGGCTGGCTGCGGAGGTGGGCGGCACAGCCATGGCCTTGGACGACTTCCTGGCCGCCGTCAACGAGGTGGAGGTGTTGGTGGCCGCCACCCCCGTCGCCGGCCTGATCGACGCGGCCCTGCTCTCGCGCTCGCCTGCCCTGAGGCTGGTGGTGGACCTTGGCCTGCCCCGCAACCTCGCGCCAGGCGTCGCCGACCCGGCGCGGCTGCAGGTGGTGGACATCGAGCGCCTGCAGGCCGTCGGCGAGGCAAGGCGGACGGCCATCGAGGATCAGCTGGCGCGCGCGGAGGTGCTCGTCGGCCGAGCCATGGGCGAGGTCGTGCAGGACTGGGCCATGCGCAGCCTCGGGCCGGCCGTGGCTCGCCTGCGCCAACGCTACCTGGACACCATCGGCGACATGCTGCCCCCCGACCAGGCGAGGCGGCTGGCCGATCGCTTCGCCCATCTGCCGGTCAAGGGGCTGCGCGCCCTGGCGCGTGACCACGGCCCAGACGCGGTGGGCACCTTCCTGCGCGAGGCGGAGCTGTCGTGAGCGCGGCGCGTGGACGGGAGGGCTGGACGAGGGGGGATGGCCAAGCCGATCCCATCCGCATCGCCACCCGCAGCAGCGAGCTGGCCCTGTGGCAGGCGCGCTGGGTGGCGGCTCGCCTGCAGGGACTTGGTCACGCCACCGAGCTGGTGGAGGTGCTCAGCGACGGTGACCGCTCCAGCGCACCCATCGCCGAGCTCGGCGTTGGCGTGTTCGTCAAGGCGGTGCAGCGCGCGGTGCTCGACGGCTCGGCCGACCTGGCCGTGCACAGCTTCAAGGACCTGCCGAGCCGCGCCGATGATGGCCTCGAACTGGCCGCCGTCCCGCTGAGGGCGTCCGTGCACGACGTCCTGTTGGTGCACCCGCGGGCCTACCAGGCCGACGGCGACGGCTTCCCCTTGCGCCTTGGCGCCCAGGTGGGGACCTCGGCGCCGAGGCGCGCGGCGCAGCTGCAGGCCATGCGCCCTGACCTGCGTCCCACCGCCTTGCGAGGCAACGTGCCGAGCCGGGTGCAGCAGCTGCAAGGTGGCGCCATGGACGCCGTGGTGCTGGCGGCGGCCGGCCTCGAACGCCTGGCCCTCGACCTCACCGGCCTGCAACGCTTCGACCTCGCCCCGACCGCCTTCGTGCCTGCCCCTGCCCAGGGCGCGCTGGCGCTGGAGATCCGCCGCGGCGACCCCATCGGCGCGCTGATGACCGACCTGCATGACGTCGACCTGCACCCGGCGGTGGCCGCGGAGCGTGGGCTGATGGCCATGCTCGACGCCGGCTGCCAGCTGGCGCTTGGCGCCCACGCCTGGCGTGAAGCTGAGGGCTGGGTCATGGTGGTCTGGTATCAGGACAGGCAGTTGACCGTCCGGCACGCCGCGGCGGAAGCCCTGCCCGGCCTGGCCTTCGAGGCCATCGGGCGCCCGGTTGGCCGGTCATGAGGGTGGCCATCACCACGCTGCCAGGCAGGCTGGCTGGCCTCGACGAGCTGCTGCGCGCCGCCGGCCTGAGCCCGGTGCGCATGCCTCTGCTGAGCCTGCGCCCCCGCCGCGACGCCCGTGCCCTGGCCGATGCAAGGGAGCTGCTCGGCCTGCCATGGCGGCTGTACCCCAGCCGCGGGGCCTTGGAGGCGTGGCTGGCCATGGGCCTCGGCTTCGAGATCGGCCTCATGGTGGCCGCCCTCGGCGAAGCCACGGCCAAGGCCTTGCGTGTTGCTGGGGCGGGGGTCGCCGTCGTGGGGAGGCCGGCCACCGCGGCAGGCCTGCTGGCGACGCTGCTCGCGCACCCCGAAGCGCCGCGGCCGGGGGGCGAGCCGGTGGGGCTTGTGCATGGCGCACGCGCACGCCGGGACCTGGGTGATGGCTTGCGGGCGGCGGGTATCGAGGTGCGCACGGCCGAGGTCTACGAGGTGGCGCCCAGCCCGTGGACCTTGGAGGAGCCGGTGGCCGCCGTGCTGTTGGGCAGCCCATCGGCGGTGGAGGCGCTGCCGACCAGGGTGGCCGAAGGCGCTCGGCTGGTCGCCCTTGGCCCCACCACGGCCGCCGCCGTGGCTCAGCGGGGCTGGCCGGTGCAGCAGGCGCGCGAGCCCAGCTCGCATGCCGCCTTCGAGGCGCTCTGCCTCGCCCTGGGACGGCAGGCGGGGAGCCACGACGGCCAGCCAGCAGAAGGACCACCGACGGAAGGACGACCTTGAACCCATCCCCGAACCCCCTGAGACCGCGGCGACTGCGCCGCACCGCGGCCCTGCGCGAGCTGGTGGCCGAGACCTCGTTGCGTCCTGCGCAGCTGATCTGGCCCACCTTCGTGGTGGATGGCCGGGACCGGGTCGAGGCCATCGCCTCGCTGCCCGGCGTGCAGCGGCTCTCGGTCGACCGGCTGCTGCCCGAGCTGGAACGGGCGCTGCGGCTGGGCCTGCGCTCGGCCATGCTCTTCGGCGTGGTGGACCCGGCGACCAAGGACGGCCGCGGCAGCGGCGCAGACGACCCGGCCGGCCCGGTGCCGAGCGCCCTGCGCGCCGCCCGAGCGGCCTTCGGCGACGACCTGGTGCTGATGAGCGACGTCTGCCTCTGCGGCTACACCGACCACGGCCACTGCGGTTGCCTCGCTGCAGCCCCGAACGCTGGCCAGACGGCCGTGGTGGACGACGCGCTCAGCCTGCCGCGGCTGGCGGCCATGGCCTGCGTGCACGCCGAGGCCGGCGCCGACGTGGTGGCGCCATCCGACATGATGGACGGCAGGGTGGCGGCCATCCGCGCCGCGCTGGACCAGGCGGGCGCCGGGCAGGTGGCCATCCTCTCCTACGCGGTCAAGTACGCATCCGCCTTCTACGGGCCCTTCCGCGAGGCGGCGGGCTCGAGCCCTTCGGCCGCTCCTCGCCAGGACGGCCTCAGGCCGCCCACAGACCGCGGCAGCTACCAGATGGACCCGCGCAACGCCCGTGAGGCCGGGCTGGAGGTCGCCCTCGACCTGGCCGAGGGGGCCGACATGCTCATGGTCAAGCCGGCCCTGCCCTACCTGGACGTGCTGGCCAGCGTGCGGGCGCAGAGCGACCGGCCCCTTGTCGCCTACCAGGTGTCGGGCGAGTACGCCATGCTCGAGGCGGCTGCCGCCGCTGGCGCCCTTGACCTGCCTCGCGCCGTGCGCGAGTCGCTGCTCTCCATCCGCCGTGCCGGCGCCGACCTCATCCTCAGCTACCACGCGCTGCGCGCCGTGGAGCAGGGATGGCTGGCGTGAGCCTGCTGCTGCGCGCCCTGGCGGGCGAGGACACCGAACGGGCGCCGGTCTGGTTCATGCGCCAGGCCGGGCGGCACCTGCCCGAGTACCGGGCGCTGAAGGAGCGTCACGACTTCTGGACCTTGGCGCGCACCCCCGAGCTGGCCGCCCAGGTCAGCCTGCAGCCGCTACGCCGCTACGACGTGGACGCCGTCATCCTCTTCAGCGACATCATGACGCCGCTGCCCGACATGGGCGTGGAGCTGGACTTCGATCCCGGACCGGTGCTGAACGAGCCGCTTCGCAGCATGGCGGCCATCCAAGCCTTGCGCGTGCCCGCCGAGGACGAGGTCGCCCCCTTCGTGGCCACCACCCTGCGGATGCTGCGCGACGAACTGGCCGACGCAGCGTCGGCCGCCGCCCTGATCGGCTTCGCCGGTGCCCCGCTGACGCTGGCCAGCTATCTGGTGGAGGGCAGGGGCAGCAAGGACTTCGCCGTCTTCCGCGCCTTCCTGCGGGCCCAGCCCGATGCCGCGCACAGCCTGCTCGGCCGCTTGGCTGACACGCAAGTGGCCTACCTGCGCGCCCAGGCGCGGGCCGGCGCGCAGGCGCTGCAGCTCTTCGACAGCTGGGCAGGGCTGCACGACGCGGCCACCTATGCCACCTTCGGCGCTCCCTACGTGCGCAGGGTGCTGGACGGCTTGGCCGACATGGGCGTGCCGCGCATCTACCTGGCGCTGGACGCCGCGCACCTGGCGGCCGAGGTCGCCGCCCTGCCATGCGAGGCCCTGTCGGTCGACTGGCGCAGGCCGCTGTCGGCCTGGCGCCGCGAGGCGCCGGGCAAGGTGCTGCAGGGCAACCTCGACCCGGCCGCGCTGCTCGGGCCTCCCCAAGCCATGCAGGCGGAGGCCGACCGTGTGCTGCGGGAGGGCCTCGGCGCTCCGCACGTCTTCAACCTTGGTCACGGCCTGTTCCCCGCCACCGAGCCGGACGCCGTCGCCAGGCTGGTGGACCGGGTACGCGCCTTCGACCGCAGGGCTGCGGCGGCCAGGTCGTGAGCGCCGATGGTTGGCCGACCCTGCCTCCGGGCTTGAGCGAACGCCAGCGCAGGGTGGTGCAGCGCATGCTGTTCGCTCAGCGGGTGCTGGTCGACGCCTTCGAGGGGCTGGAGGCCATGGCCGATGACGAGGCGGACGGCGGGTCGCGCACGGCCGAGGGGGAGGGGCCGGTGCGCTTCGCGACCCGCGACTGGCAGCGGCCAGGGGGCGGCGGTGGCAGCGCCAGGGTGATCGAGGGTGGACGGGTCCTCGAGCGTGGTGGCGTCAACGTCTCCTGCGTGCTGGGCGAGCGCGTGCCTCCCTCCTTGGCGGGCAGCCATCCTGGCACCGAGGGGCGACCATGGTTCGCCACCGGCCTGTCGATGGTGCTGCATCCACGCAACCCCTACCTGCCTGCCTTCCACGCCAACTTCCGCTACTTCGAGGTCGGGGGCGAAGGGCCGCCGGTGTGGTGGTTCGGCGGCGGCGCCGACCTCACACCCAGCTACCCGGTGGAGGCCGAGGTGCAAGCCTTCCACCTTGCCCTGGCCGCATGGTGCGCCCGCCACCCGCAGGTCGACCACGCCGCCTGGAAGGCGAACTGCGACCGCTACTTCCACCTCAAGCACCGGGCCGAGGCGCGCGGGGTCGGCGGGGTCTTCTTCGACGAGCTCTCGCCGGTGGGCCAGGGTGACTTCGAGGCCGACCTCGCCTGCGTCAGCGACGGCCTTGACCTGCTCCTGCCGCTCTACCTGCCCTTCGTGCAGCGCCACCAAGGCCGCCCCTTCGGGCAGCGCGAGCGGGACTGGCAAGCCTTGCGCCGCGGCCGCTACGCGGAGTTCAACCTGGTCTACGATCGGGGCACCCGCTTCGGCCTGCAGACAGACGGCTACATCGAGGCGATCCTCATGTCCCTGCCTCCGCTGGCCGCCTGGGTGTTCGAGCACCGACCGGAGCCGGGTTCGCCCGAGGCCGATGCCCTGCGCTACTTCCAGCCATGGGACTGGTCATCCTCACCCCCGCGTCCGCTGGCCGGCTGAGGGAGCGGGCCATGAGCGCTGAGGCATCCAAGCTACGGGTGACGGTGGTCGGCGGCGGCCTGGCCGGGCTGAGCGCTGCCCACGCCTTGCTGCAGGCCCGACCGGGGTTGGCGCTACGGGTCTTCGAGGCCGAGCCAAGCCCCGGCGGCAAGGTGCGCAGCACGGTGCAGGACGGCTTCACCTTCGACTGGGGCCCCAATGGCTTCGTGCGCAGCTCGCCGGCCACGGTGGCCATGGTGGAGGCGCTGGGCCTGGCCGACCGCTGGCGGCCGGCGCAGCCGGCTGCCCGTCGCCGCCACGTCTATCTGAACGGTGCCCTCCGGCCCGTCCCCAGCGGACCCCGGGAGCTGCTTGGCAGCCGTCTGCTGTCGCCCGGCGCGAAGCTGCGCGCCCTGTTCGGCGCGACGCGGCGCTGGCCGGTCCTCGAGGGCGAGGAGAGCGTGCATGGCTTCCTCGAACGTCGCTTGGGCGCGGCCGCAGCGGCCAGGCTCGGCGAGGTCATGGTCAGCGGCCTGTGCGCCGGTGACCCCCGCGAGCTCTCGCTTGACGCACTCTTCCCGCAGCTGCGCGTCATGGAGACCCGCCACGGATCGCTGCTGCGCGGCATGCGCGCGGCCGGCGCGGCGGCGCGCCAACGCCCGCCAGGCCTCGACGGACGCCTGAGCAGCTTCAGCGGCGGGATGCAGACGCTGATCGACGGGCTGGCGAGGTCGGTGGCTGGGCGTCTGAGCAGCGGGCGACGGGTGGTGGCCATGCATCCGGCTGTGCCGGGCGGCGTGCATCGCCTGACGCTGGACGACGGTGAGGTGGTCGAGTGCGAGGGGGTGGTGCTGGCCACCGAGGCCTTCGCAGCGGCCGAGCTGTTGGCCGAGTCCGCGCCGGAGGCCAGCCGTGCCTTGGCGACCATCCCCTACGCGGGCGTGCAGGTGGCGGCCCTCGGCTTCGCGGCGGCCGAGGTGCCAAGGCCCATGGACGGCTTCGGCTTCCTGGTGCCGCGCGGTGAGGGCGTGAGATCCCTCGGGGTGCTGTGGAGTTCGGCCGTCTTCCCCGACCAGGCGCCGGATGGCCAGGTGACGCTGCGGGCCATCGCGGGCGGCCGACTGGATCCCGGCTTCACCGAGCTGAGCGAGGAGCAGGTCATCGAGACGGTGCGGAGCGACCTGCGCCTGACGATGGGCGTGACCGCCCGCCCACGCTCGGTCATGGTCAAGCGCTGGCCGCGGGGCATCCCCCAACTCGTCCTCGGCCACCAGCAGCGCATCCGCCTCGCGCGTGACGAGCTTGCCAAAGCCTGGCCGGGCCTGGCGCTGGTCGGCAACTACCTGTCCGGCGTGGCCGTCAATGACGTCGTCAGGGAGGCTGCGGCGCTGGCGAAGGAGCTGTCCTGGCTCGAGCAGGCGCACCGTCGGGCCTGATGGGGGGCTGGCCCGGCCGGTGGTCGCCGCGGGGTGTCGCTGCGATCACTTGTCGGCAGACAGGGCGAAGCCCTTGCTGAACCGCTCCTGCAGCAGCATGAACACCAGCAGCGGCGGCAGGATGGTCACAAGCGCGCCAGCCATCACCGCGCCCCACTGGGTGCCCTCGCCGGTGCCGATGAGCAGGTTGAGGCCGACCTGGACCACCTGGTCCTGCTCGCGGCGGATGACGATGCGCGGCCAGAGGTACTGGTCCCACACGTAGACGAACTGCACCACCGCCAGGGCGCCGATGGTGTTCCAGCTCATCGGTACAAGGATGCTCCAGAGGAAGCGCAGGGGGCCCGCGCCGTCGATCTTGGCGGCGTCGGCCAACGACCTGGGGATGCTCATGAAGTGCTGGCGGAAGAGGAACACCCCGGTGGCCGAGGCCAGAAAGGGCACGATCAGCGCCATGCGGCCGCTGGACCAGCCGAAGCCGTAGCGGACGGGCTCGAGCAGCACCGCGGAAGGGTCTTGCAGGTAGGCCAAGAAGGCGGCCCAGGACGGCGGTGGCGGCAGTGAGACCAGGTCGAAGAGGCCGATGGCAAGGACCTCGGTTGGCATCATCAGCGTCAGCAGGATGAAGCCGAAGACGAAGCCCTGGCCGCGGAAGCGAAAGTAGACCAGGGCCATGCCCGCCATCAGCGAGAAGAGCGTCTTGGCGGTGGTGACCACGGCGGCGACGACCAGGCTGTTGGTCATGAACACGCCAAGGCGGGCCGTGGTCCAAGCGGTGCGCAGGTTGTCGAACAGGGCCGTGCCCGGGACCACGCTAGGGGAGAGCACCTGGGCGCGCGTCTGGCTGGCCTTGATGGCGGCGAAGATCACCGGGGCCGTGATCAGCAAGCAGGCCAGGATCAGGGCGACGTGCACCCAGACGCGGCGGCGCGCCATCTCACTCGCCGCCGTAGTGCACCCGGCGCTGGCCGAAGCGGAACTGCAGCACCGTGACGATCGCCACCAGCGTCAGCATGACCACGCCCTGCGCGGCGGCGAAGCCCAGGTTGCCGCCGCCGCCGAAGCCGTCCTGCACAAGGCGGTAGGCCAGCACCGTGGTGACGCCGGCGCGGTCGAAGGGCGGTGCGCCGATCGGCCCGCCCTTGGTGAGGATGTCGATCAGGCCGAAGGTGTCGAAGAAGCTGTAGGTCAGGTTGGTGAACACCAGGAAGAAGGTGGTGGGCCCCAGCATGGGCCAGGTGATGGCCCGGAAGCGCTGCCAGCCGTTGGCGCCGTCGATCTCGGCGGCCTCGCCCAGCTCGCGGGGCACATTCTGCAGGGCGGCCAGGTAGAAGACCACGTTGTAGCCGAGGTTCTTCCACACCGTCGCCAGCACCACCAGGCCGAAGGCGAGGTGGGGCGTGTCAAGCCAACGCGGCCGGATGCCGAAGGCGCTGCTGAGCACCTGGTTCACGAAGCCCACCTCGGGGTTGAACATGAAGGCGAAGATGGTGGCGGCCACGGCGGGCGAGAGGGCGAAGGGCCAGATGAGCAGGGTGCGGTAGATCCGCGCGCAGCGCACCGGCTGCTTGGCCAGGCTGGCCAGCGCCAGGCCGGCGGCCAGGCCCATCACCACCACAAGGGCGCTGAACAGCAGGCTCTGGCCAAGCACCTGGCGGTAGATGCCGGACAGCGGTCCCTGGTAGAGCGCCACGTAGTTGTCCACGCCGATGAAGCGGCGGGTGCCGAGGAAGAGGTTGCTGCGGTAGAGGCTGAGCACGAAGGCCTGGATGGCCGGGTAGTAGAGGAACAGCAGCAGCACGGCCAGCGTGGGCGCTAGGAGGGCCCACGCCAGGCCGCGGCTGCGGAAGACCGCAAAGGGTTTCAAGGCTCAGCCGCAGCGCTGCTCAGAAGTTGGCGTTGTATTCCGCCAGGGCGGCGTCGGCCAGGCGCTTGGCCTCTTCCAGGGCCTCGCTCACCGAGGCGCCGGCGAAGACCTTCTGGATGGCCTCCTCCACGATGGTGCGGGTGGCCTGGAACACGCCCATCAGGGCGCCGGCCGATGCCTCGTTCGGCACCGTGTTCAGCAGTTGGGTGAAGGCCACGTTGCGCTCGGGGAAGTCGCTGAACCAGCCCTCGGCGGTCAGGGCGTCCACCGAGCTGACACGCACGGGGTAGCAGCCGGTCAGCTTGTGCCAGCTGATCATGTTCTCGGTGTTGGTCAGGTACAGCGCGAAGTCGACAGCGACCTCCTGCTCCACCTGCGGGTGGCCGGCGGCCAGCCAGATGCTGGCGCCGCCGATGACCACGCCGTTGCGGGCCACGCCGTCGGCGATGGGCAGCAGGCCGGTGCCGAGGGCGAAGCCGTTGGCTTCGGCTGCACTGCTGATGTTGCCGAGATCGGCTGTGGAGGTGACGTGGAACACCACCTGCTGGTTGCTGAAGATGGCGTCGCTGCCGTCCCAGTCCTCGAGCCGGCCGGTGTAGCTGTAGTAGCCGCTGTCGTTGAGGGTCTTGAGCCACGCCACCACGTTGGTGACGGCAGGGCTGGTGAGCAGCACCTCGGTGGCGCGGCCGGAGCGTCCGTTGCCGTTGTCGACCAGGTTGGCGTTCTGCTGCGACACCCACTGCTCGACGAACCAGCCGTTGAGGCTGACGCCGAAGCAGGTGGCCGTGACGGGCGAGGCGGCGATGGCCTCGCAGGCCTCGAGCACCTGCCCGTAGGTCTCGGGGCGGAAGTCACGTGGCAGGCCGGCCGCCTCCAGCAGATCCAGGTTGACGTAGAGGATGGGGCTGGAGCTGTTGAAGGGGATCGAGTTCACCTGCCCGCCGATGGTGTAGTAGTTCAGCACCGGCTGGATGTAATCGCTGAAATCGAAGCCAGGGTAGACCTCACCCACCGGCTGGAAGATCCCAGAATCGACCGCCAACTGGCTGCCCACCTCGTAGAGCTGCACCAGATGCGGCGGGTTGCCCGTCCGGGCGGCCAACACCGCCGCCTCCAAGGTTTCTGGATAGGAACCCTTGCGCTCACCCACCACCCGGTAAGGACGCCCTTCGGCGACGAGTTGCGCGTTGAACTCACTGATACGATCCTCGATCCACCCCGACCGCGGCGCATCCGAGAACGCGTACCAGAACTCCAGGTCAGTGGTCTGGGCTAAGGCGGTGGTGGCGAGCACGGTCATCAGAGCCGTGAAGAGCGTGATCTTCTTCAGCATCAGCGTCATCCTCTCGTGAAGGACCCCGGCATCACCGAGGCATGGGTGCTTCACGAGCAGGCTGTCACCGAGCTGTCATCGCCGCGTCACGGTTGAGGGGTGGGGGACCTCCGCCTCGGAGCCGTTAAGCCTGCGACTAGGCTCCGAGGCGGAGGTCCCCCACCCCCCTACGCTGTGTCGCCGGTGGCCAACAGTTCGAGGAAAGCCTCGACGATCGCCGGATCGAAGTGCTTGCCTGCCTGTTCCTTGATGTGATCGACAGCCTTCTGGACAGGCCAGGCGGCACGGTAGGGCCGGTCGTTGGTCAAGGCGTCGTAGACGTCCACCACCGCGAAGATGCGGGCCGCCAGGGGGATGTCGGTGCCGGCGAGGCCGCGTGGGTAGCCGGCGCCGTCCCAGCGCTCGTGGTGGCAGTAGGGCACGTCGATGGCCGGATGCAGGTAGGGCATGGGGGTGAGGAGGTCCTTGGCCAGGTCGGTGTGACGGCGCATGACCACCCACTCCTCATCGTCCAGCGGCCCAGGCTTCTGCAGGATGGCGTCTGGTACGCCCATCTTGCCGATGTCGTGCAGCAGCGCCCCGCGGCGCAGGTGGGCCAGGTCGTCGCCCTGCAGGCCCAGTCTGGTGGCCAGCCGCAGGCTGAGATCGGTGACGCGGCGGCTGTGGCCCTCGGTCTCCTTGTCGCGCAGGTCGAGGGCCCCCGACCAGCCGGCGATGGCGGCGTCGTAGGCGGCGATCAGGTCGAGGTTGGCCGCCTGCAGGCGGCGGTGGAGGTCGGTGCTGTCGATGGCCATGGTGGCCTGGCCGGCCAGGGTCTCGGCGAAGTCGAGCCAGTCGTCGTTGGGCGGCAGCTGCTCGCGGCTGAAGACCTCAAGCACGCCAACCGGCGTCTCGGCCGTGCCGAGCAGGTTCAGGTGGTAGCTCTTCAGGTTTGCCGCGCGCATGGCAGGTTCGCGGGCGAAGGCGGCCTTGGGCTGGCCCGAGCCGTCGGCCGCAGGGTGGTCGGCGTCGTCGAGCACGATGGTGACGCTGCCGTCTGCCAGCGCGGCAGAGATCGCCGGATCGGTGGTCGGCAGCGGCTCTTGCCCGTTGAACAGGATGGCCGGTCCGCGCCGGTCGGCGGTGACCAGCAGGCCGGGCTGCTCGAGCAAGGAGATGGCGCCCGCGTCCACGTTGAGCTGCGCCATGGCCTGATCGAGCACCACCCGCAGCATCGGCGGCAGGGACCTGTCCATGTGGTGGATGATGGCTCGGTCGATGCGGCGCAGGGCCTGCAGGCGATCCAGCGAGCGTTCGAGCCTTGCCTGGGCAGAGCGACGTTCGCCCACCTCCTGCTCGAGGACCGTCCTCCCTTCCTCGGTGGCATGCAGTCGCGCCTCGGCCGCGGCCGCGCGGGCGCTCTCCTGCCTGGCGCTCATCAGCGCCTGGTGTCGGCCGATGGCGTAGCGGACGGCGCGCACCACCATGCCGGGGTCCATCTCGTCCTTGACCAGGTAGTCCTGGGCCCCGATCTGCAGGGCCTGGTCACCGATCTCGTGGTCGTTCAGGCCGGTGAGGACGATCACGGGCATGTCGTGCCCCTGGGCCAGGACGGTGTTCAGCGTGCTCAGGCCTTGGCTGTCAGGCAGACCGAGGTCGAGCAGCATGGCGTCGAAGTGCCCGACCTGCAGCAGGCTGCGGGCTTGCGCCAGGTCGCCGGCCACCATCAGACCCCTGGGCGCAGGGGGATGGCCGATGACGGCCAGCATCTCCTGGAACAACCGGACGTCGCCAGGGTTGTCCTCGACCAGCAGGAGTCGCAGCCCCGGCAGGCTCACGGTTCCTGGTCGGGTGGTTGGCCGGGGAGCCGCACGACGGTCAACCAGAAGTCCTCGATGCTGCGGATCACGTTGATGAAGTTCTCGAAGTCGACGGGTTTGGTGATGTAGCAGTTGCCTGCCAACTCGTAGACCCTGAGGACGTCCTCGTCGGCGCTTGAGGTGGTGAGCACCACCACAGGGATGCGTCTCAGGGAGGGATCGGCCTTGATGGCCTGCAGCACCTCGCGCCCGTCCACCTTGGGCAGGTTGAGGTCGAGGAGGATCAGGTCGGGTCGTTTGGCGCTGGCATGCTCGCCCTCGCCCCTCAGGTAGGCCAGCGCCTGCTCGCCGTCCGTGCACACATGCAGGGCGTTGCGGAGCTTGGCCTCCTTGAAGGCCTCCTGCGTGAGGCGCACGTCGCCAGGGTTGTCCTCCACCAGCAGGATGTCGATGGGATGGTTGCGGTTGGGGGTCATCACGACCTCGCTTCCGGCAGACTCAGCCATGGGGGACGACCGCTTCGGGAGGCAGCATGGCCTGCAACCACCTCGGTGGTCGATGGACGGCCAGGATGGAGCTTCCAGCCAGGATCCCGAGCAGGGCCTGACCGATGACGCGGGTCGGCTCGCTGCCAATGCCACTGAGCGTTGCGAACACCGTACCGCCTAGCCAGACCATGAGGCTACCAGCGGTCACCAGCACACGTAGCCGCAGGGTGCCCTTGGGCAGACGTGGCGCAAGGGCGAACAGGGCCATGGCGGCCAGGAGCTGAGGGAGGAGGAGGAAGATGATGGGCAGGAGGGCGACGGCAGGGGAGGCAGGTTGGTCGAAGCTGAGCCACGCCTGCCAGGAGGACACGCGCACGGCCGCAGGCTCCTGCGCGACCGCGGCGCGGACCATCCAGCCCCCGAAGGCGCCGTAACCGATGACCAAGGGCCAGAAGGCATCGTCGCGTCCGCTGAAGAGGTAGACGAGGTAGTGCAGCAGACCCGTCAAGGCCACGCACAGGCCGAGGAAGCCAAGCAGTTGCATGGCGACCACCAGGCTGAGGATGGGCTCGGCCACCGCCACCCACACTTTGGTGAAGCATTCCAAGGCGCCTACCGCGGCCAGGGCGTACCACCAGACGGAGAACATGCCAGCGGCCAGCTGCGAACCTCGCAGCCCATCGCCGCCACTGCCGCGCTGGCCGACCACCCAGCCAACCCAGCAGAAGACCACCGCCCCTGCCAGGGAGAGGCCGGCGCTGATCCACATGGTGGCCACGGTCAGATCAGCTCCCGCGCACGTTCGATGATGTCGCTGATGCGGCCCTGCAACTCCATGTCCTCCTGGGCGGAGACGGTGTCTGGCTCGGTCTCCCGCAGCTGCCTTGGGTTGATGGGCAGGGTCCAGGCGATGGTGGTGCCCGCCTCGTCGCTTGCCTCGACCCAGATGCGACCGCCGTGGCGTTCGACGATCTTGCGGCAGATCGCCAGGCCGATGCCGCTCCCGGGGTAGCTGCCCACGCCGTGCAGGCGTTGGAAGACCCCGAAGATCCGCTCGAAGTACTGCGGGTCGATGCCGATGCCGTTGTCACGCAGGTGGAACAGCCAGTCGTCGGCTTGTGCGCTGGCGTCGGCATGGATCGTCGGTGGCGTCCCCGGCCGATGGAACTTGACGGCGTTGCCGATGAGGTTCTGGTAGAGCTGCGTCAGTTGGCCTGGATCGGCCCACACCTCAGGAAGCTCAGCCCTGCTGACCTGGGCGCCGCTCTCGGCGATGGCCACCTGCAGGTCGAGCAGTGCCTCGTCGAAGGCGGTCGCGGCCGGGACCAGCGCAGGCTCCTTGCCGCGCGTGGTCACCCGCGAGTAGGACAGTAGGTCGTTGGTCAGCCGCTTCATGCGCGCGGCTCCGTCGACCGCGTAGCGCATGAACTCGCGCCCTTCGGCGTCCAGCACGCCGTCGTAGCGCCGCTCGATGAGCTGCAGGTAGCTGCTCACCATGCGCAGCGGCTCCTGCAGGTCGTGCGAGGCCACGTAGGCGAACTGGCCCAACTCCTCGTTGGCGCGCATCAGCCGAGCGGCCTGGCGCGCCAGGGCCCGCTCGACCCTGTGGCGCTCCTCGACCTCGGCGTGCAGCAGGCGGGTGGCGACGCCCTCCGCCCTTGCGGCAGCCGACGTGCTGATCAGCATGCCCGTGACCAGGGTGAGGTACATCAGCAGCATGGTCGCGGCCTCGAGGACGGCAAGGCCGTCGCTCGACCGGTGCCAGAAGGGGGCGGCGATGCCGTGGCCGAGGAGCCCGATGAAGAGGGCGATCGACAGCGTGGAGCCGCCTCCGACGCCCTTGAGGTCGGGCCGACGCCAGACGACCACCATGGCAAGCAGGTAGGCCACCATCACCCACGTGGTGGGCGGTCGTGCGACCACGGAGCCGGCCACCGATGCGCCGGGGAAGCCGTCGATGAGGGGTCCGATGAGGCCGGCCGCCACCAGGACGGCGGCCATGGACAGCATGGCGGTCATGCGCCGAGGCCAGCCGCCTCCCTTGACCGTCTGCGCCGGTGGCAGCCAGGCCGCCCCCAGCATCAGCAGGGTGGGCAGGGCACCGCCTGCTGCCCAAGCCGCCCGCGGCAGCCAGGTGGTGGCCACATCCGACGCGGCGTCCCCGCCAAGCAGGCCGAAGAGGGCGATCACGTGCCCGGCATGCACCAGGCCAGCCCCCAAGAAGGCCATGGCCAGGATCAGCGAGGCCGGGTCACGTTGGCCAACGTAGCGGGCAAGCATGACCGCACCGATGGTGAGCGCGCCACCGAGGCACAAGGTGCGCAGGGCCAGCACGATATCCACAGCCTGAGCCAGCGCCCGATCGGCCAGCAGCGCATGGCTCAGCAAGATGGCGAACAGCAGAACCGCCGGCGGCGCCAACGTAAGCAGCGCGTTGACGCCAACGCGCTGCGCCCATGGAAGCCCGGCCGTCACAGCAGTTCCATCGCCCGCGCAACGCGACCCCAGTGAGGTTTGGCAGCCCTCATACCCGGAAGCATAGGCCCCGACACCGATCGACGGCGTGATGTTTCGGCCCCCGGTAGCGTGCGCAGGCAAGGGTGGGGGATCTCACGTTCGGAGCCTCGCTGGCGCTAACGGCTCCGAACGTGAGATCCCCCACCCCCCTCAGCTCAGGCTGGCCTCTGGCCCCTGTGTCGTGCCGGGGATCTTGAGGTTCTGACCGACGCGGATCTTGTTGGGGTCGCTGATGCCGTTGGCCTCGGCGATCTTCATGTAGCTGCCGCGGCCGGCTGAGCCGTAGTAGCGCAGGGCGATGTGCGACAGGGTGTCGCCCGACTTCACGGTGTAGACCACGTCGCCGTCGTCGTCGGTGACGTTGAGGGTGGAGGCGGCGGCGATGACCTGCAGGCCGGCCGTGTCCACCTGGGTGACGCCTTCGACGCCAAGCGCGAGGTCGGTGGCCTTGGCGTGCTCCTCCTGGGAGTCGACGGCCCCGCGCAGCACCACCGTGGTGCCCTTCTGCAGCACGTCGATGGGGTTGTCGGCCAGGCTGGCCTCGGCTTTGAGTGCGGCCAGCACGGCCTTGGCCTTGGCGCTGGGGTCGTCGGCCGATCCAGCTTCACCCATGAAGCCGCTGATGGCGCCTGCCTTGCTCGCACCATCCTTGCCGCTGTCGGCACCGGCATCGGCCGCCGCGACCTCCTGAGCGGTGACGCCGCTGAGGTCCACCTGCTCGATGCCGTTGATGCCGCTGGCCATGACCCGCAGCAGGTTGAGGTAGCGGTCGTTGGGCACCGTTCCGCTGACGAAGGCGGTCTTGCTCTTGACCTCGACCTGCAGACCGAGGTCGGCGGTGACGGCTTGCTCTTTGAAGGCGTCGAGAAGGCGGTCTTTGGGGGACTTACCGAAGGGCCACATGGAGTCTCCTATCGGGGAACTGGACGATGAGCTGCGAACGCCTCAGGCTACAACGTGCAGCTGTGCGGCCCCCTGGAACGCCTCGCGGCTACACTGACCTGTGACCGCGGTGAGCCTGCGTCTGCTTGGCGCGCCCAGCATCGATCGCGCCGGCCGGCTGGAGCTGCTGCCACTCAACACCCCCACCTCGCTGCTCTTCTACCTGGCGGTGGCGGGTGACTGGGTGTCGCGCCATGAGCTGGCCTACCTCTACCGCCCCGACGACCCCGAGGCGGCGGCCCTTGCCTACCTGCGCTTGCAGCTGCACCGGGCGCAGCAGTACCCCTGGGCCGTTGGCTTGGAGGTGGGGCCGCTTCAGGCGCGCTGGCAGGTGAGCAGCGACCTGGCTGAGCTGCGTGCCGCCCATCGACGGCAGGATTGGCCAGCCGCGATCGCCGCCTACGCTGGCACCCTGCTCGACGGCGTCGGCATGAAGGACAAGCCCACCTACGGCAGTTGGCTCGAGTTGGAGCGCGACGGCGCCCAGCAGCTCTACCGCGGCGCCCTCGAGGGGGAGGCCAGGCGCCTGGGTGCAAGGGGCGCACACGCCGACGCGGTGGAGCTGTACAGGCGGCTGGTCGGCTTGGACGAACTGGACGAGGGGTCGATGGTCGCCATGCTGCGTGCCTTGGCGCTGTCCGGCCAGCGGGAGCAGGCGCTGCGGCAGTACGCCAGCTTCGAGGAGATGCTGGAGCGCGAGATGGGCATGGAGCCAGCTGAGGAGACGCGCTCCTTGGTGGAGCAGATCCGCATGGGCAGCCTCAGCGCCTCGGCTCCAGGCAGGGTGGCCAAGGATCCCTTGCCGCAGCCCACCACCCGCTTCATCGGCCGTGAGACCGAGCTGGGCGAGCTGGCGGCCTTGCTGGAGCAGCCGGAGTGCCGACTGCTCACGGTGGTGGGCCTTGGTGGTGCGGGCAAGACGAGGCTGGCGCTCGAGCTGGCGAGGCAGCAGCGCCAACGCTTCCCTGACGGCGTGCACCACCTGCCGCTGCTTGGTGTGGAGGACGCCGGCCAGGCCATGCTGCATCTGGCGCAGGCCGTTGGGCTCGAACTGACGCCGCAGGCGGAGGTGGAGGAGCAGTTGCTCGGCCACCTGGCTGACTTCGACGGCCTGCTGCTGCTCGACAACGTGGAGCAGGTGCGTGGCCTGCCTGCCTTCGTCGCCCGGCTGTTGGCGCGTGGCCCGAGGCTCAAGCTGCTGGTCACCTCGCGCGAGAGCCTGAAGCTGCAAGGCGAGTGGCTCTACGACCTCAAGGGCCTTGCCTACCCCAGTGATGCAGCGCTTCTTTCAGAAGCGGCGCAACCTTCGGAAGCGGCGCATCCTTCGGATGCGGCGGAGCTCTTCCTCAGCGCTGCCAGGCGGGTGTCGCCACGACTGACGCTGGGGCCGGATGACATGCTGCAGGTGGCGCGCATCTGCCGCCAGGTGGAGGGCCTGCCGCTGGCGCTCGAGCTGGCATCCGCCTGGGTGCGGGCCATGCCACTGCACCGCATCGCCGACGAGATCGCCCGCAGCTTCGCGCTGCTGGAGGCCGACCTGGTCGACCTGCCAGAGCGACATCGCAGCGTCAAGGCGGTGTTGGACAAGACCTGGGCGGATCTCAGCAGGCAGAAGGCCGAGACGCTGGCCAAGCTGGCGGTCTTCGACGGTGGCTGCAGCCTCGAGGCGGCCGAGGCCGTGAGCGGTGGCCAGCTCACCATCCTGCTCAGCCTGGTCAACCAGTCGCTGCTGCACAGGGACGCTGCCGGGCGCTTCAGCAGCCACCCGCTGGTGGCGCAGTACGCAGCCGGTGTCTTGGCTGCCGACCCGGAGCGACTGGCGCACACCCTCGACGCCCACGCCGACCATTACGCCGAGCTCCTGCATGGCTACGACCCCAAGCGGCGCATGAGCCCGGACGGTTCGCTGCGCACCTTGGAGACCGACATCGCCAACGTGGAGAAGGCCTGGTTCCGGCTGCTGGCGCGCGGCGACCATCAGCGCATGGCCGAGCTGGTGGAGACCCTGCTCACCTACTACAACGTGCTCGGCCAGTACCAGCGAGGCAGCGCCGTCGGCGCGCGCACCCTCGGCGAGCTGCCAGCGGATGCCCCGGGGGTGGACAGGCTGCGCTGCAGCATCCAACTGGCCATGTCCACCATGGCGCGCGAGAGCGGGCTGCTCCAGACGGCGTTGGAGCACGCCGAGGCGGCTCTGGCCACGGCCGAGGCGCACGGTCTGTCGGAAGCCGTGCCCCGCGCTCAGCGCTTCCTCGGTGACGTGCAGCAGATGATGGGGCGCTTCGCCGAGGCCGAGACGGCCTACCAGCGGGCCTACGGTGCCTTCTCGACGCTGGGCGACACGGGCGAGATGGCCAACACCCTCAACTCCCTCGCCAGCCTGGAAGCGGTGCAGGAGAAGTTCGAGGCCGCCACCGAACGCTTCCTGCACTGCGTCGAGCTCTTCGAGCAGGTGGGCGACGAGCTGGCCAAGGCCATTGCGCTGAACAACCTGGGCTATCTGGCAGACGCCCAAGGGCAGCAAGAGCTGGCCTCGCAGCGCTACGAGGCCAGCCTCGTCTCCTTCGAGCGGATCCAGTTCGCGCGTGGCATCGCCGCCATCAAGAACAACCTGGTGGTGCTCTACGGTGTGATGGGGCGCCTCGACGAGGCCGAGGCCATGGGGCGGGAGAGCCTCAGGCTCAAGGAGGAGATGGAGGACCGCCTCGGCATCATCATCACGCTCAAGAACCTAGGCGACGTGCAGCTCATGCGCCAGTCGCCGCAGCGCGCCATGGACTACTTCCTGCCTGCCATCCGCATGGCCGTCAGCATCCAGGCCATCCCCCGACTGCTGCAGGTGCTTCCCGGCTACGCCGAGGCCCTGTCGCGCATGGCCAAGGATGATGGCGCAAGGCAGGTGTACGAGGCCCTCGCGCGTCACCCCTTGACGCCGCCTTCGGCGAGGGAGAAGGCCTTCAAGGAGTGCCCCGAGCTGGCCGGCGGCGCGACCGACGACGAGGCACCGCTGCAGGCGCTGCTGCGCGATCTGGGGCCCCGCCTGGCCGAGCTTCCGCCCGCCGTGTAGACAGCACCACGGCATCGTGGCTGCCGCCCCTGGCCCACTGCAACGCCACCGAAACGCCGCCTCCCTAGGCTGAGGTCATGCCAAGGGAGAAGGTCATCGGCAGCTACCTCATCCGCCTGACGGAGGACGAGGGGCGCATGCGTGTGCATCTACAGGACCTCAAGCGGGGCGAGGCCCTGGAGTTCGAGACCTGGGTGGCGGCTTGGGCCTTCGTCGACCGGCTGCTGCACGACTCGCAGCATCCGGATCCCGGCAGTCCGGATCCGCGGCGCTGAGGCCCCGGCGGTCCGTGGGCTGCAACGCCGCTGCAACGCCGCATCCGGAGGATGGCACTAGCGAAGGTGGGAAGTCGGGCGCCCCACCCGCCACAGAACCCTGAGCCCCGTGGCCTGAAGGAGGCAGAGATGAAGCAGTCCCGTTCCGTCCTTGTGTCGATCACCGCCATGGTGCTGGCATGGTCCGGTGCAGCTCTCGCACAGGAGTGCAGCAAGTACGTCAGCGAGGCAGGCGGCGGCCGCGTGGCCTCGCTCGAGCGCCCGGCCCGCGACCTAGGCAACATCGCAGAGGACCTGGTGCCAGGCGACGTGGTGTGCATCACCGGCGGCACCTTCCGTGGCCGCGCCGACAGCGGCGCCGACCTCATCACCGTGCCGGTGGAGATCTACGGCGGCTTCAGCCCCGACTTCGGCAGCCGCGACCCATGGGGCGCGCACATGACGGTGTTCAGCGGCATGCACAACGCCCAGAACTTCGTCACCGACACGCGCCTGACCATCGACACCACCGCCTTCGCCACCAGGCTGATGGCGGCGAGGGGGCAGGAGACGGTCCATACCGTGGTGGTCGACGGCATCGTCTTCGACAACGGCGATCGCAACTACTACGCCGGTGGACAAGGGGCGCGCATCATCCGCATGGGCACCCCATCCGACACGCCGACGCCGGAGAGCGGCGCCTTGACCATCCGCACCGGCATCACCAGCACCGTCATCGTCAGGAACGTCATCGCGCTCAACACAGCGCCCACCCAGGGCGTCATCGCCTTCTTCCCCGGCGCGGCGGCTCAGGTGCTGGTGGAGAACAACGTGGCGGTGAACAACACCGGCGCCGGCTTCCACCTCGGCACCGGCATCGCCGCCTCCGACCCGGCCGACTACCCCAGTTACACCTTCCGCAACAACATCAGCGTCTTCAACGAGAAGCACGACGCCTTCGGCAGCTTCGGCGGCTCCGGCATCATCCTGGAGAGCGGCACCAAGGTGGACATCAGCGGCAGCATCTTCGCCTTCAACGACAACTACGGCGTCGACAACGCCAAGCGCGCGGACGACATCGTGATCACGGGCAACATGATTGCCCACAACGCCAACGCCGACTACCTGGAGTTCGACACCAAGATCGGCCTGCGCGACATCGAGGACTGGTCGCGCAACATCTACGACGGTTTCGGCAACGTCGGCCACGCGCCCGCCTTCGAGGTCTCAGAGGCATGGGGCCTGCTCTATGGCGCCCGCAACGTCATCGATCGCAACGCGGCAGAGGCCGAGGTGCAGGTGGTGGACGCCTGGTACAACGAGGTCCGCTCCATGTTCCGCTGGATGAACCTCGTCGGCACCGACCTGAACGTCGACTCCGACGTGTGGCTGCCGCGCATGAGCATCGCCGACGCGCTGGCCGTCGCGCAGCGCTACGAGGGTGCGTACGGGGTCACGAGGCCCTGAGGTGAAGGGCTTCGGCGCCTTCCTCTGGGGGATCCCCCTTGCGCTTGCAGCCGTTGCCCTGCTGTGGTGGAACGAGGGCAGGGCGGTCAACACCGCCCGCGCCCTCGCCGAAGGGGCGAGTTCGGTGACCTCTGTCGCCGTGGACCAGGCCTCCTCATTGGCCGACGGCAGCCTGATCCACCTCAGCGCGGAGGCCACCGTGGCCACCCAGCTCTTCGACGCCGAGCTGGGGCTCAGACGCGAGGCGCTGCGCTGGCGGCGCACGGTGGAGATGTACCAGTGGCGGCGGACCAGCGGCCAGGACGATGGCAACCCGGTGTACCGCCAGGAGTGGTCCAGCCAACGCATCGACAGCAGCGACTACCCGGTGGAGCGCCAGAACCCTGCGGCCTTCCCCTTGCTGGCCGGTGAGCTGGTGGCCCAGGACGCCCGCGTCGGCGGCTTGGCGTTGACGCCGCAGCTGATCACCCGCAGCAGCGACCTGCAGCCGCTCGACCTCAGCCCGTGGGAGCGCACGCTCCTGGAGGCGCGCCTGAACCTGCAAGGGATCACCGTCGCGCCTGGCAGCACCACGGCCGACGGTGGCCTGCACCTGCCCTACGGCGGCGGCACGGCCGATGCGCCGGCTGTCGGTGACCTTCGCCTGCGCCTGACGTGGCTGCCGGTTGGCCAGGTCAGCGTGGTGGCTCGCAAGGCCGGCGCGGCGCTCGAGCCGTACGCGACCAGGGGCGGCTTCGTCATCGGCTTCCTGCGCCCGGGCCACCACTCGGCCGAGGCGCTGTTCGAGCGGGCCGAGCAGCAGAACCGCACCACCACCATCGCCATGCGGGTGATCGGCGCCCTGCTCATGGCCTTCGGCTTCCGCACGCTCCTCAACCCCATCGCCGCCCTGACCGGCTGGATCCCGCTGCTCGGCGGGCTCACACGCGCCGGTCTCAACCTGCTGGCCGGCAGCCTTGCGCTGGTCATCTCGGTGGCGACGGCCTCCACCGCCTGGCTGGTCTACCGCCCGCTGGTGGCCGTGCCCTTGCTCCTGCTCACGGTGGCCGCCGCCTACCTGCTGCTGCGCCGACGCCCTTCCGCGACGCCGGCCACCCAGGCCGCCGCGCCGTCGACCTGATCCGGAGGACGACCATGACCATCCGCCTCACGCTCCTCCTATGGCTGTGCTGTCTCGTCGGCATCGCGGCCGCGCAGCCCCAGATCAACAGCACCTTGGCCCTGATGCAGGCCATCACCACCGGTGGCCACCATGAGGTCGGCCCAGGCAACTACTTCATCGACCGCACCTTGGACGTGGCCGACGACCTGGTGCT
>CAYXJZ010000008.1:40675-65065 GCA_964465355.1 uncultured bacterium
GCCCAGGCAACTACTTCATCGACCGCACCTTGGACGTGGCCGACGACCTGGTGCTCGTCGGCGCGGGTGCCGGCGTCACGGTGCTGATGGTGACCACCGGCGAGCTCGGCCTGCGCATCAGCGGCGGCGACGTGCGCCTGAAAGACCTCACCCTCGGCTACGTGGCCAGGGTGCCGGGCGACCTCGTCCATGTGGCCGGCGGCTCCCTGCACCTACAGGGCGTGCTGCTGAACGGTGCCCAGTACGGCAGGGACGACAGCGGGACCAAGGTCTACGGCTGGGGCGCCGGGATCTACGCCTGGGGCGACGCGCAGCTGACGGTGCAGGACAGCCAGATCAGGAACAACGAGCTGGTGGGCTTCGAGCTGCGCGATCAGGCCAGCCTGCGGCTGCTGGACAGCTCGGTGAGCGAGAACGGACTCGGCCTTCACGCCGAGCATCGGGTGCAGGTCGAGGTGACCGGCGCCGCCTTCGAAGGGAACACCTTCGGGGCATTCCACGTCATCGACGAGGTGGTTGCCCAGCTGCGTGGCAACGTCTTCGCCGCCAACGGCGTGGCCGACGAGACCACCGGTCAGCAATCCGATGGCATCCGCTTCGGTGGCGCCAGCCAGGGCCTGCTGGAGGGCAACCGCATCCTCGACCATCCGCGCTTCGCCCTCTCGCTGTGGGGCCAGGGGCACGTGGAAGCGCGAGGGAACCACTTCGAGGGCAACGGAGGTGCGTACGAGCTGCTCGACACCTACGCATCGGCCGTCCTGCTGGAGGACGAGAGCAGCCTGAGCATGGCCGGCGACGTGTTCCTGCGCAACCCTGGCGGCGCCTTGGAGCTGGACAACGCCGGTTCCGCCGAGTTGCACCAGGTGCTCTTCGAGGCGAACGGGAGTTGGGCGGCCATCTATCTCGGCCGAGCAGCAGAGCTGCGGTTGGTCGACACGCGCGTCGTCGACCACGACGGCAGTGTGTTCGTCGGCGGATCGGCGAGGCTGAGGATGGAGCGCAGCGAGATCAGCGGATCGAGGGACGACGGCCTCATCCTGGCCGACGAGGCCGAGGCCTACCTGGAGGCCAGCATCGTGCGGGGCAACGCGGCCCTCGGCATCGTGCTGCTCCACGCTTCGCAAATCGTGCTGGTGGACAACCTGATCGAGGGCAACCGCTCCGGCGTGGTGCTGTGGAACCAGACCCGGGCCGAGCTCCGAGGCAACCGCATCTTGGACAGCGAGCGCACCGGCCTTGCCTTCTTCGACGGGTCCATCGGCCTTGCGCGCGGCAACGAGGTGCACGGCAGCGGCTGGAACGGCGTCCTGGTCGAGGACGACGCATCGGCGTCGCTGGAGGACAACGACCTGCGTGGCAACCTGCGCGTCGGCATCGGCTATGCGCAGCAGGGTGGAGGCACGGCGTCAGGCAACACCATCACGGGCTCGGAGCGTGGCATCCAGATCGGTGCCGATGCCCAACCGGCGCTGCTCGACAACGTGTTCGAGGGCAACGGCGAGGACGTGGTGCGGCTGCCATGAGCGGACCTGGGGTGGTGGGCGGTCAGGTGTCGGACGACGAAGGTGCGGCCGCCGCCGACCCCTACCTGCGCAAGATCGTCGGCAGCAGGATGGGCGGTGCCATGGGCTGCGTCATGGCCATCGCCTGCGTGGCGGTGGCGGCGCCCGGCGTCTACTTCCTGATGGAGGGCGTCCGCACGGCCGATCCGCTCGGCTACCTGATGGCTGCGTTCATGCTGAGCGGCGCGGTGCTGCTCGGTCCCTACGCCTGGTTCGTGCACCGAACCTACTTCATCGGCCTGCGCAAGGACGGCTACTTGGAGATGCGCAGCGCGGTCGCCTTCGTGCCGCGCTGGACGACGATCGACATGCGGCAGGTGTGGGACATCAGGCGGCTGCCGAAGACCGAGGCCTACACCCTCGAGTTCGTGGACGAGCATGGGCGACGCCTCGCGCTGTTCAACGCCGGCGTTGCGCCGGATCACGAGCTCGAGGGCATGCTCGACGAGATCGCCGAGCGTCATCTCAAGCCGGAACCTCGAGACTGAGGCCGCTGTTCGGGTCGGACCCGTGGTCTGATGAAGGCATGGACCGCGAACTTGCCGGCGACGGCGGGTCTGTGCCCGTCGAGGCGCCGCCCCAACGCCACCACCCTAGGATCGTCGCCTGCTACCTGCATCCGATCAGCCGCCATGGCTACCCGCCTCCGGCGGAGGGAAGCCACCGCTACCTGGAGGAGCTGAACGCCCTCGGCTTCCAGAGCATCGAGCTCGAAGGCATCCACGAGCCGCATCTGCACGCCGTGCATGGGATGCGGGAGGAGCTGAGGGGCTCGATCATGCGCCTGGGCGTGCGGGTGCCCTTCTACTGCGTGGTGCTGCCCGGCCTGGCCTCGGCCGATGCCGCGACGCGCTCCAGGAACCTCGAGCTGTTCCAGATGGGCTGCGAGACGGCCGTCGCCTTGGGTGCGGCCGCCGTGCTGGACAATGGCCCGCTGCCGCCCTACGCCTTCCCCGACCACCTGCCCGTCGTGCGCCACTACGACGACGACGTCATCGCCAAGGCCGGGGTCCCTGCCTCACTGGACTGGAAGGCCTACTGGGCCGGCTTGGTCCAGACCTACCGGGGCGCCTGCGATGTCGCGGCCGATCACGGCCTCGACTACGTCATGCACCCGGCGATCGGCGTGCTCTGCGCCAACACCGACGGCTTCCTGCTGTTCAGGGACGCGGTGGACCGGCCCAACCTCAAGTTCTGCCTCGACACGGCCAACCAGTTCCTGCAGCGCGACCACCTGCCCACCGCCCTGATCCGGCTGGCGGACCACCTGGCCTACGTGCACCTCTCCGACAACCGCGGCACGCGCCAGGAGCATCTGCCGATGGGGGAGGGGAGCATCGACTGGGCGGGCTTCTTCGCCACCCTGGACGCCATCGGCTACGACGGGCACCTTGGCATCGACATCGGTGGTGGCGAGTCCGGCGTGCGTGACCTGGACAGGGCCTACGCCGAAGGCGCGTCGTTCGTGGCGAGCTTCCTCGCCAACGCAGGGGCCTCGTAGACTCGGCCCATGTCCCCCCGCCCGCTACCCGGTCGCCGTCTGCTGGCCTGGCTGATCGACTGGCTGTGGATCCTCGTTCTGCCGGTGGCGCTGGTGCCGGTCGGCTGGCTGCTGGGGCGGCTGGGTGTGCAGTTCACGGCCGCCGGCGCCAACCTCTTTGGCTTCTTCGCCCTGGTGCTGCCGGTCACGTTGTGGCTGGCTTGGCGCGAGGCGGCTCCGCGCTCGGCGACGCCGGGCAAGCGTGCGCGCGGCTTGCGGGTGGTGACGGCTGCGAGCGATGCGCCGATCGGCTTCGGACGCGCGCTGCTGCGCAACCTGCTCAAGGTGGCGATCCCGTGGCAGCTTGGGCACACGGTGGCCTTCGGTTTCGCCACCTTGGGGAATGCCAGCGTGGGGGCGGGCCTGGTGGTGGCCTCGGTGGCCTGCTACGGCTTGATGATCGCCTACGTCCTCGGCCTGTTCATCGGCGATGGGCGGACACTGTACGACCGCTGGAGCGGGACGATGGTGGTCACGGAGCGCGAGTCGGCAACCTGCTCATAGCGGGGGTGCAGCCACAGTTGAGCCCGGCCTAGAACCTCTCGGCTGTGGTCCATGTGGACGGCTGCCGGGGTGACCGGGCTGCCTATACTGCGGTCATGACACGTGCAGCGAGCAAGGTGTCCCCGGCTAGGGGCGCGACGAACCGCTCAACACCCCGCCGCATGACCAAGGCACGGTTGCATGAAGTGGTAGCGCAGACGGTGGAACTGGCCAAGTCGGTGGCGACGGTGCCGGTGGAGGTCGAGGTCGACACCGAGTTCGACGAGCGTGGTAGGCGCTTGACGGTCGTCCAGCCCTTTTACCAGACGGACATGCTCGGTGGCGTCAAGGAGTACGAGAGGCTGACTCTGGCGTGGGTGCAGGCGGTGCCATTGGAGGACCGGCGCAGGATCATGATCGCTGTTGGGGTTGGAGTCCTGCCCGGTTAGGGACGACTGCCGTGAATGAGGCCGAGTTCCTGCGGCTCGCGGAAACCCTCGCGTCTTCGGATCGCCCAGAGGCTCTCAGGTCTGCGGTCAGTCGCGCCTATGACGCGGTGTTCCATGCGACTAGGCGGCTGCAAGAGGATGTTGGTGGAAAGCGAGTGCATAGCCACGATGTCCTTGCAGACCGATTCCATGGTTCGGTTCACGACGCTGCCTCTACGGCCTGAACCGCACCGTCGACCACTTCTCGTCCAGCGCGATGTTGGCCACCGCCCGCAGGCCGCGCCGCTCCATCTTGGCCCACAGCGTGTCGCGGTTGAGGTCGCTCTTGTTGCCCTTGGGGTAGGCGATCCACATGGAGCGCACCACCGGGAAGTGCGCCTCGTGCTCCGGCAGGGCGGCGTCCAGCTCGGCCTCGTCGTGGATGAAGAGCACGGCACCGTCGGCGCCATCCAGCTGGTCGGTGAAGGCGGCGTCCGCCGGCAGCGGCTCGAGCAGGGCTCGCGTCCACGCTTCGGCCGGGTGGATCCACACGGTGTTGCCCGGCTTGAACTGCAGCTTCTCAGCGACGGTCTTCATGGTCGTCTCCGTCCTTGATGGGGGCGTTGCTACGATGGCCTCGTCGACCTAAGGAAGGGTTCCATCTTGCAACGCGCATGGCAGCTCCTCAAGACCAGCTTCCGTATCTTCACGGCTGGCCATGCTGGCAGGTTGGCCGCCGCCCTCTCTTACTACGCCATCTTCTCGGTGGCGCCCCTGCTGGTCATCCTACTCGGGCTCACGGGCGCCTTCCTCGGGGCGGGCGAGGCACGCGACCAGGTGCTGGGCTACATCCAGCAGCAGGCTGGCAGCGAGATCGCCGGCCTGATCCAAGGCTTGATCGACAGCACGGTGGCCGGCAGCTATCAGTCGGCCACCGTCATCGGCACCGTCATCCTGCTCTTCGCCGCCACCGGCTTCTTCACGCAGCTGCAAGGGGCGCTCCACGTCATCTGGGACATCCAGCAGACGCGTTTCAGTGGGCTGGCCCAGCATGCCTTCATGCGCTTGCGTGCCTTGGGCATCATGCTGGTGCTGGCGGTCATCGTGCTGCTGGCGGTGGCGGCGCAGGCCGTCCTCAACCTGCTCAGCCGCGCACTGCGCGAGCAGTTGCAGCAGGTGGACGTGTGGCTGATGCTCGGCGACCAGCTCTTGGCCGTCGCCGTCCTTGCCCTTGCCTTCGCCGCCATCATGAAGGTCCTCACCCACCATCGGGTCAGGTGGTCGGCGCTGTTCGCCGGAGCCCTGCTCACAGCCCTGTTGTTCCGCATCGGCCAGGTGTTCATCGGCCTGTACCTGAGCACCAGCGCCGTCGGCTCGGCCTTCGGCGCTGCGGGCTCGGTGGTCGTGCTGCTGCTGTTCCTGAACTTCACGATGCAGATCTTCCTGTTCGGCGCGGCCTTCACCAGGGCTTGGCAAGACGCGCTGCAGGGCAACGGGTCTCAGGTGCTCAGGGTGGACACACCCCCGTGAAGTCGATGGTCCCCGGGTCGGGCAGGTAGCTGCCGCCGCTCTCCTGCACGGTGCAGACCGACCAGGTGGAGACGCCTTCGGCCGTCTTGTGCAGGACGCCGAAGTTGCGGAAGACGCCTGCCCCGGCGACGGGTCTGTCGTTCTGGACGATGAACGCGCCGTGGTTGTGGAAGGCGGCGTCGGCGTTGATGGTGATCTGCGTAGTGCCCATGGGTCCCCAGGTGGCGGTGCCGTGGTTCACCAGGGTGTGGCCGCTGCTCAGGGTGCGGGTGAAGGCGGGCAGCATCTGCAACTCGCCGCCTTCGAGCAGCGCGGTGCTGCCGGGGCCGCTCAGGGTGCTGCTGCCGATGCTCATGAACTCGCTCGCCGTGATGATGCCAGAGGAGTTGAGCACCAGGGCGAAGCCAGCTGGGGCCTGATACAGGATCAGACGCTCGACGTCGATGTCCTGATCGATGGTGAAGTTGCCTCGGGTGAACTCCAGCTCGCGAGCGCGCAGCGCGCCGTGCAGGGTGACGCCGGCACCGACGGCCGTCAGCTGCAACCGGTCAACGTCGATCACCGCGTCGGCATGGTGCTGGTAGGGGAGGTAGCCGACGATGCCGTGCTCCAACTCCAGCACGCCTTCGCCCGTGATCAGGCCGTAGTTGTGGCTGGCTCCGCAGGCTGAGCTGGTGAGGTACAGCAGCGAGCCCGCCTCGATCTCCACGGTGCCGTGGTTGTGCAGGCAAGCGTTGACGTTCACGCGGGGGGAAGAGGCGACGACCAGCCCGTGGTTGACCAGGCCGTTGGGGCTTGCTCCCTCCAGGTTGGCGTAGTTCGCGCTGCCGAAGCGCACGGTGCCGCCGGCTGCGACATGGAGGGTGGAGGTGCCGCCCATGTGGAAGCCAACGCCTGCTGTGACGCCCTCGAAGCTGCCCCGCACCTCCAGGGTGTGGGCGTCGAGGAGGGCGCCTCCGCCGCTGGTGCCGACCGAGCCGCTGTACGTGCCGGCGGCGCCGGGCAGCAGGATGGTGCGGCCGGTTCCTCGCAGGACGCCGCCGTGGCCGATGCCCAGGCTCTGGCTGATCTCCAGCACGTGATTCACGTAGAGGTGGCCTACGCTGTCGAGCTGCAAGACTTCGAGCGTGGTGACCTTGGCCGGCAGCGTGTAGCTGCGCCCGAGTTGCAGGTGGCGGTAGCTGAGCTCCCCGCCGGCGTCGATGGTGGAGGCGCTGCCGGTGATGCGCAGCGAGTTGAGTTGGATGTCTCCGGTGGCCGACAGCTCCGTGCCGTTCACGCGGACGGTGCCGTTGCTGTGCAGGCTCCGGACGTTGACGGCGCCCGCCGGCAGGCTGACGTCGTTCACCTGCGATGGGATGAGCACGTCGTCGTCCTCGTTCGGGACCCGCGGCGGATCCCAGTTCGAGGCCGTGGCCCAGTTCCCTGTTGGCGCTGCGGCCGCCCACACGATGGTGTAGTCGTCCGGGTCCAAGCTGCCCTCCAGGCAGGAAGGAAGGTCGATGTAGACGGCCGTGGCCGAAGTGACGCTACGGCCTTGGACGTCGACGACGCATTCCGCGAAGGTCTGCCGGTCGGTCACGACCAGTTGCATCGGGCTGTTCACGGGCATGGCCGGAAGGTAGAAGTAGCCGTCGGGACGGATCTCGGTGGCGAAGGGCCATGGGTTGCCCAGATGCAGCCCCCGCACCAGGAAGCGACCACGCTCCAAGGGGAAGCTCATGGCCTGCTGCGGTGGCGACCAGCGGCCGTCGCTGCTCAGGCTGCTGCCACCGGGGCCGCCACCGCCTGCCGATCCGCCAAGGGGCCCGCCGGGTGGGGGAAGTGACCCCATGCCGGTGACCCAGTCCCTTGGACCACCGCCTGGTCCACCGTCCGGGTCGCGGGGCGGGTCGAGGGGTGGCTGGGGAAGCGGATCGTTGGGCGAGTCGTCGTCGCAGTCCTCGCACAGCTCCTCGTCGTCCAGCGGATCGCAGTCGTAGTCGAGCTGGTCGAACCTGTCGCCGAAGCCGTCGAGGTAGTCCATCTGGATCTGGGCCTGCAGTGCCTTCATGGATGACAGGTAGCGGCCGCTGCGCAAGGTGCGTTCGGTGAAGTCCCGGTCAAGGGTGCGCTTGTTGCCGTTCATCTCGCAGAGCACGCTGAGCTGGGAGGGTGCGGCAGCGGCGCTGACCCGACTCAGCGAACTCGTGGTGACGCCGCCGCCTGCCAGCAGTCGCGCCAGTGAGACCAGCTCGGGGTCGTCGGCCGGTCGCGTGGCCCAGTAGGCCCTTGCCTCTGCCGTCGCGGCGATGAGCGGCGCGAAGTCAAGGGTCATGCCCAGCGCCTGGAAGTCGCTCTGGGCAGCCGCCAGGATGTCGATGAGCTGCGCCTTGGCAGCGTCCACCAGACCCTTGGGATCCGCAACCGCAGGCGACGCGGTGACGTTCATGGTGTAGCTGCCGAAGACGTGGTCTCCGGCCACCGCCACCAGTTCCACCGTCACCGTGCCCGGCGACAACTCAGGCACGTAGCCCATCAGGTACTGGCGACCGTCGCCGCCCAGGCCAACGGTGGCGGGCAGGTCGATGGTCTGGGCTCCGCGGCGGAAGCGCAGCTGGTAGCCGTGAACGGCGTAGATGTTCAGGCCGTTGACGCGGAACTCCAGGGTGGTGCCGGGTGGCCCGGCCGGCAGCGTGCTGCTGGCTTGGTAGAGCGCGGAGGCCTGCAAGGAACCGAGGGCGCTGGTGGAGGTGAGCTCCGTGACCTGGGTGACGACGGGTGGGTTGGAGACGATGTCGCCGTTGGGGGCGACGGCCGCGCCGTTGATGACCATGAGCTCCCCGACGCCTCTGCCCGCGTCGGGGATGATCCGGTAGCTGACGACCATCTGCCCTGGTTGGACCATGGGCCCGAAGCCGCCTGATGTCATGGCGACGTTGTCACCGGTGGGGATGGTGGAGCGGATCTCCTGGGCGCCCAAGAAGGTGACGCCGAGGGCGTCGTAGTTCACGCCGGTGGCGCTGAGCACCTCGTCTTGGGTCATGGTCTGGAACTGCACACTGGCGCCTTGGGCGGTGCCTGCTGGGATGGAGACGGTGCTGATGGCGCCGCTTTCCTCCACGCCGCCGAGGATGGCGCCACCGGCGCCGACGGAGGCCGAGGACGGGGGCGCATGCACGACCTGGACGGTGATCTGGCTCTGGACACGGCCGTTGCCCGTGCCCACCCTCGCGCTGAGTTGCAGGGGGCCTTCCGGGTGGTCGCGGGGGATGAGGAAGACGCGTAGGGGGGTCTCGCCTGGGAACTGGTGGCGGACGACCTCGCTGCCGACGAGCAGCTCCAGGCTGCTGAGGTCGCCGGGGTTGGCGAGTTGGACGGCGAAGTAGACGGCGCCGCTGACGCTGCTGCCGGGGGCGGGGCTGGTGATGATGAGGCGGCTGCCTGGCGGCGCCTGGCCCGCCGCCGCCAGGCCCTGGACCCGTCGGCGGAGCGCCACAGGCGATCAGGGCGAAGACGGTGCCGAAGCTGAGGATCCTGGCCAGGCCGGTACCACGGCCACGCTCTCGTTCGACCGGATGGCGGGGGCTTGCCGTTGGATCATCCATGCGGGTAGGGATAGCGTCAAGGCGTTACACGAGTGATACATGGAAGCGGCAGGCGGCTCGACGATCGGCTCCAAGATGCGCCCTTCGCCGATGCGCGCATCCTCCCAAGGATCCTCGGGGACCTCGTCGATCTCCAGGTGGGTGAAGGTGTCGAGGCGCAGGCAGGGCCGCATGGGACGAGCGTAGCCGGGGTGCGTTACATCGCCGTTACAGCTGATGGCGATGCATTATCCTTGGGAATGCGCGACGCACACGGTGCTCCTTCGCCCGCTCCGACGCTGCGCCTGTTGGGCAGGCCGTCGGTGCTGTGGCAGGGGAGTGAGGAGCCGCTGCTCAACGAGCTGCCGCACCGCCTGCTGGTCTACCTGGCTCTGGGCGGCGGCTGGGTGGCGCGCGAGCAGGTCGGCGAGGTGCTCTGGCCCGACCTGGACCCCGGACGCAGGCTGGCCAACGTCAGGCGCGTGCTGGGAAGGGCCAAGGCCTTCCCCTGGGCCACCGAGGTCGAGGCGGACAAGGGCCGTCTTCGCTGGTCGGTGGGCAGCGACGTCGGCGCCTTCGACGATGCCGCGCTTGGACTGGCCGAACGTCTGTCGCTGTGGCGCGGAAGGCTGTTCGAAGGCCTTCATGTCGACGAGGACGATCCCTTCGGTCACTGGCTGAGCGAGGAGCGCCGCCGGCTGGAGGCGCGCTGGCGGGCCTTGGTCCTGCAGCGTGCGGAGGAGCTGGTCTTCGAGGCCAGGTCGGAGGAGGCGACCGCGCTGCTCGGCACCGTGCTGGAGCAGGACACCTTGGACGAAGAGGTCCTGCAACGCCTCATGCTGGCCAGCGCACGCGCAGGCAGGGTGGCGCAGGGGCGGGCCGCCTACCGGCGCTTCGCCATGGCTCTTGAGCGCGAGTTGGGCTTGGAGCCGCTGGAGAGCACGCGCCGGCTGGCCGAGGAGCTGGACGACCTGGTCCGGGAGACGCAGGTCGCCGATGGCGCGGCGGCCGGCGCCGAGGAGACGGCTGCGGGGATGGCAGCCGGAGGCGCGAGCGAAGGCCCATTGGCGGAGGAGGACCGGCCCTACCTGGACCCGCCGCTCATCGGTCGCGATCAGGCCGTCGCCCGACTTCGCCGGGTGGACGCGGCCATGCTGCTGCTCACGGGCGAGGCCGGGGCGGGGAAGACGCGCCTCGTGCGGGCGGTCCTGGCGGACCGGCCCAGCCTCTGGATGCGGGGTCTGCCGGCACAGAGGGCGGTGCCTTTCGGCGCGGTCACCTCGGCACTGAGGGCGGCGCAGGTGGCCCCGACGGCCAAGGCCCGTTTGGACGCGCTGCCGCGGCCCTGGCGCGAGGCTCTGCAGGAGCTGCTGGACGAGAGCCCGGCGCGGCCCACGCGCTGGGACGCCGGCGAGTCCGGCTCGGCCGAGCGGCGCAGCCGGCTGGTGGGAGCGGCCAGCGCCGGCCTGCGAGCGGCGGCGGGCGGCATCGTGGTGGTCGACGACCTGCACGACCTGGACGGTGCCAGCCTGGAGGTGGTGCTGCGCCTGGCCAGGACGGTGGACGAGGCCGGGGCGGTCGGTGCCGGTCCAAGGGTGGTGGCCACCGCACGTTCCTTGGAGCTGGCGGCCAGCCCCGAGGCGGCTCAGGCGGTGGTGGAGCTGCGGTCGGAGGGCCGTTTGCAGCGCGAGGAGATCGGGGCCCTGGCCGAGGCCGAGGTCGCCGCCCTGGTCGAGGCCATGTCCGGCCGGCCGAGCGGGCCGCTCTTCGTCCGCCGCCTGCACGGCGCCACCGGGGGCAACCCGCTGTACCTGCTGGAGACCATCCGCTCGCTGTTCGACGCCGGCCTGCTGTTCCACGACGCCTCAGGCGGATGGTCGACGCCCTTTGATGAGCAGACCGAGGACTACGCCGAGCTGCCCATCCCCGCCAGCGTGCGCGAGGCGGTGGTCGGGCGTGTGTTGCGGCTGGGCGACGCCACCCGCCGGGTGCTGGAGGCCGCCAGCCTGGCTGTCGCGCCCTTCACCTTGGAGCATGTGGCGCCGGCCACCGCCCTCTCGGCCTGGTTGGCCTTGGAGGGGCTCGAGCGCGCCGTGCAGGCTGGGTTGGTGGTGCCGGAGGCCGGTGCCGGGGCTTACCGCTTCGCCCACGAGCTGTTGCGGCGCTCGGTGGCCGACGCCCTCGGCAGTGAGCGGCGTGAGCTGATCGAGCGGCGGTTGGCCTGGTCGCTTGAGCGTCAACGCGGCTCTCCTGCGCTGATCGCCGCCCACTTCGAGCGCGCGGGCCGGCGCGCCGACGCCCTGCGCTGGCACCGGCGGGCGGCCGATGAGGCGGCGCGGCTGTTCGTGCCGAGCATCGCCTTGGAGCACCTCGAGCGGGCGGCCGAGCTGGCGGAGCACGACGGCGACAGGGCTGAGATCGCCCTGCAACGCGCCGCGCTGCTGGACGACACCAGCGACGTCCAGGGCCGGGGACAGGCCCTGGAGGAGGCAGCGGCGGCGGCGCAGCGGTTGGGCGACCCGGACTTGCAGGTGCGGGTGGCCCTGCAGCGGGCGGAGTTCGCGGGCGAACGGGGCGCCATGGCGGAGGCGGCGGCTGAGGTGGAGAAGGCCCTGGCCGCAGGCGCCCGTGGCGAGCAGGCCGCGCAGGCCCACCACATCGAGGCGCGTCTGCGCTTGGCGGCCGGTGAGTACGACGCGGCCGAGGCGGCCCTGGCCAGGGCCTCGGCCGAGTTGCCTCCAGGGCCGTCGGTGCTGCGTGGCCTGCTGTACTTGGGCGGCTACTGCAGGATCGCCTACATGCGAGGAGAGATGACGGCCGCCCTGGAGCACCTTGGCACGGCGGAGGAGGCCTTCGAGGCGACGGGGCGGCGCGACAAGACGGTCGACGCCCTGAACATGCGGGGGGTGCTGTTGATGATCGTCGGCGATCGGGCCGGCGCCATCGACAGGTTGGAGGCCGGCTTGGCGCTCGCGCGCGAGATGGGCCTTGTCCATCTTCAGCGCAGCGCCATCCTCAACCTGGTCAAGCTGCACGTGGACGTGCTCGACGTCGCCGCCGCCGCGCCCTTGATCGACGAGGGGCTGGCGTTGGCCCATGACTTCGACACGCCTGCGGTCGAGGCGGCCTTCATGCAGGCGGTGGGCTACGTCCGCTACCTGCAAGGCGAGATGGAGGCCGCGCGGCGCGCCTGGGAACGCTCCCAGCAGGTCGCGGACGAGACCGGTGAGCTCTCGGCCCGGCTCAGCGCCAGGCTGGTGCCCTTCTACCCCTACCTGAACATGGCCGAGCTGGCGCGCTGCCGGCTGCTGCTGCGGGAGGCTCGCGAGCTGGCGAAGGCCTCCGGGCGGGCGCTGCTGGCCCCGCGCATGGCCATCTACGGGGCCCGGCTGGCGGTGGCGGAGGGCGCGCCCGCGCTGGCGTTGGAGACCCTGGCGCCCCTGATCCAGGACGGGAACCTGGCGGCCGAGGAGCAGGGCGAGATGAGCCTGGCGCATGCCCTGGCCCAGGCGGCGCTTGGCAACGACGCAGCCGCGCTGGAGGCACTGCGCGGCTGCGAGGGAGCGCCCACCTTCGAGGTGGCGCTGCGGGCGCTGGCGTTGCGGCTGGCGCTCTGCGTGCGCTCGGGCCGGCCTTGGCGGGAGGCGGCGGAGGAGGTCGAGGCCCGCCTGTCGGAGGACAGGCTCCCGCCCTTCGAGGGCATCGACCTGATGCTGGCCATGGCCGATGCCCATGAGGCGGGCGGCGAGGCCGGCGCGGCCGAGGCCATGCGGGCCGAGGCGATGGTGCGGCGGGACCTCCTTCTCCGTCCCCTCCTCCCGCTGCCGACCACCTCGGTCGCTGCTCAAGCCGTCAAGGGCGCCTAGCTCCGAGCTCGCCCCGCCTCCTAGGCGGGCCCTGCTCTCAGGGCGGGCACACCCCGGTGAAGAGGATGGTCCCCGGGTCCGGCTGGAAGGCCCCGTCTCCCTCCTCCAGGTAGCACACCGACCAGGTCGAGGAGCCGGCGGCCGTCTTGCGCAGCAGCCCGAGGTTGCGGAAGGAGCCGCCACCCAGCAGCGGTTGGTCGTTGGCGACCACGAAGTTCGAGAGCGAGAGGCTGTTGAAGGGGTGGACCGAGTTCAGGATCTCGGAGCCGGCCTCGATGGTGATGGGACCGGCTTCGGTGACCCAGGTGAGGCTGCCGAAGGCGCCGCTCTCGTTGACGATGCGCAGGCCGCCGCCCAGTGTGCCTCCGTGGATCTCTGCCTGTGTCGAAGGGCTGAGCACGATGGAGCCGGGGCCGCTCAGGACGCCACCCACACCGTTGCGGAAGATGCCGGTGGTCTCGAACCGCAGTTCCCCGCCCGCCGCGATCTCGAGCACGCCTTCGTTCTGCAGGGTGGCGCCCTGCACGTAGATGTCGCTGTCGGTGCCACTGAGCACGAAGCGGCCCTGGTTGATGATCAGACCGCCGCCGCTGGGCGCCGATCCGGCGATGACGCCGATCCCCGACATCTCGAGCAGGCCGCCCGGCATGACGTGCACGGTGCCAGGACGGAGGCTGGTGCCCTGGCCGCCACCGAGACCTGTGTCGACGGTGAGGCTGCCGTACACCTCCAGCGTGTGGTCAGGACCGACGTAGCCTGCGTTGTTGCCGACGCGCAGGATGTTGCCGGTCGCGTCGGCTGGGATGATCGTCGTGCCGGGGCCGTCGAGCCAGCCGCCGCCCTGCCAGGTCAGGTTGTCGGTGACCGTGAGCGTGTGCGGCACGTTGAGGTGACCGGCGACCACCACCGAGGCCAGCGTCACAGGCTCGTCCGGCAAGGTGAAGCCGGGCGGGCTCTTCCACACGTGGAGCGCGTCGTAGCTGAAGGTGCCGCCGGCATCCACCTCTGTCGTGCCCGAGCCCTCCACCCGCAAGACGTTGAGGATCACGTCGCCGCTGGCCTGCAGGACGGTGTGGCCCAAGGCCACGACGCCCTGGCTGCGCAAGCTGCGCACCGCGACCACGGCCACGGGGTCGTAGTGGAAGCCGCCGCTTGGCAGCGTCACGTAGGTCGCCACCCCGGGGATCAACACGTCGTCGTCGGCGTTGGGCAGGCGCGGCGGATCCCAGTTCTGGGCGTTCCCCCAGAGCGAGCTCGCGCCGCCGACCCATTCGATGGTGTACTCGCCCGGATCGACGCCTTCGTCGGCGCAGGAGGCGAAGGCCACCTGGAGCACCGTCGCCGAACCGACGGGTCTGCCGCTCACCGGCAGCACGCAGTTGCGCCAGGTCTGCCGGTCGGTGAAGGCCAGCTGACTGCCGCTTCCTTCCGGCAGCGTGGGCAGGAAGAAGTAGCCGTCCTCCTGCACGAAGCCGGCGAAGGGCAAGGGCTGGCCGTTGTACAAGGCGGTGACCGTGTAGCGCCCGGCTTGGATGCGGGGCACCGAGGCCTGCGCCGGCGCTGAGAGCGAGCCATGCTCCCACCACTCGGGGAAGTCGTCCGGTATGAAGGTGCCGCCGGCCGGTCCGCCGGGGACGACCACCGAGCCCATGCCGGTGACCCAGTTGGGGGGCGAGCTGCTCGGCGGCTCCCGGCTCGGCCTCGGCCAAGGGCTGTTGGGGCTCTCGTCGAACCATGGATCGGTGGCGATGTCCTCCGGGCCGCAGTTGCCCAAGGCCTCACAGAGCACGTCCTTGTAAGGGTCGCAGTCGTACTCGTCGAAGCCGTCTAGGCGGTCGGCGAAGCGGTTCAGGTAGCCCAGCGAGAGGTCGCCCTGCAGGCCGCGGAAGCCCGTCTCGTAGCGGTCGCCGCGGAAGGCCCGCTCGGCGAACTGCTTGTCGTTGATGAACTTGAAGCCGTTGAGCAGGCAGGTCGCCGAGTTCTGCGATGGCCGCACGCCGGCCGAGTTCGAGGACAGGGTCGCGCCGCCGTTCCACAGCGAACGCGCCAGGGCGAGCAGCTCCGGGTCGTCGTCCGCGCGTGAGGCGTAGTCGGCGCGCGCCGTGGTGATCAGCTGCCGGATGGGCTCGAAGGGCAGGCTCATGCCCTCAGCCTGGAACTGGACGTCTGCCTGGTCGATGGCCGTGCGCAAGGCGACGTAGTTGGCGTCGACGATGGCCTTGGCCGAGCCGCTGAATGGTTGCGGCGTGGTGATGGTCATGGCGTAGCTGGCGATGACGGTGTCGCCCACCTTCCACACAAGCTCCACCGTGGCTGCGCCGGTCGGCAGGGGTGGCACCACAGCGAGGAGGTACTGCCTGCCATCGGCGTTCAGGCCGACGGTGGCGGGTACCTCGGCGGTGGTCGCGCCGACCCGGAAGCGGACGTAGTAGCCGTGGACGGCGTAGATGTTGAGCCCGGTGGCGGCCACCTCGATGAGGCTGCCTGGCGGTCCGGCGGGCAGCGTGGAGGCGGGCCGCAGGCCAGCGCCATGCAGCGCCAGCGAGCGCGTTCCCAGCGCGCTGCTGAGGGTGGCGTCGGCGGCCTGTGGCACCACGGGCGGGTTCGACACCACGTCGCCGTTGGGCGCCACCGAGGCGCCGCCGATGACCATGAGCTCGCCCACGCCGCGGCCCATGTCGGGCCCGATGCGGTAGCTGACCACCGTCTGGCCCGGTTGCACCATCGGCCCGAAACCGCCGGAGGTCATGGCCACCCTGTCACCGGTGGGGATGGTGGAGCGGATCTCCTGGGCGCCGAGGAAGGTGACGCCGAGGGCGTCGTAGTCGACGCCGGTGGCGGCCAGCACCTGGGCCTGGGTCATGGTCTCGAAGCTGATGCTGGCGCCGGTGGCGACGCCGGCAGGGATGCTCACCGTGCTGATGGCGCCACTGGCCTCGGCGTCGCCCAGGATGGCGCCCGACGCCGCGACGATGCCGCTGGACGGCGGCGCGTGCACCACCTGCACCTGGATCCTGCTCTGGCGGTCGACGCCGCCCGAACGGACCACCGCCCGCAGCTCAAGGGGCCCCTCCGGGTGGTCACGGGGGATGACGAAGACCCGCAGCGTGTTCTCGCCAGGGAAGGTGGGTGTGACCAGCTCACCGCCGACGTAGAGCTGCACGCCTTCGACCTCGGCCGCGTCCTGCAACTGGATGCCGAAGAAGATGGCGCCGCTCACGCGGCTGCCTGCCATGGGCGTGGTGATCCTGAAGAAGCCTTCGGCATCGCCGGGACCGGGCCCCGGCCCAGGCGGTGGGCTGCCGCAGGAGACCAGCGCGACGAGGACGCCGGCGACCAGCAGCCTGAGCAAGCCGGGAAGGCGACGCCTAGCAGGACGTGGATGACGGGAAGTGGCGACAGGTTCGCTCATGCCATGACGAGATACCGCACGGACGTTACACGAGCGAGACAATCCTCCCGGCGAGGGGTGCGATGATGCCTTGGCATGCGACCTTCGCCCGGCGCCGTCACCCACGCTCCCTACCTGCGGCTGCTCGGGCCTCCGCTGGTGGTGTGGAACGGGGCGGAGGAGACCATGGGCGACGCCCTGCCGCAGCGAATGCTGGCGTACCTGGCGCTGAGTGGCGAATGGGTGAGCAGGGAGCAGGTCGCCGAACTGCTCTGGCCCGACGCCGACCCTCCCCGAAGGTTCACCAACCTACGCCGCGTCCTCGGTCGGCTGAAGGGCCTGCCATGGGCGGCCGGCGTCGGTCATGACCGTGGTCGCCTGCGCTGGCTGGTGGAGAGCGACGTCGCCTCCTTCGCCGACCCGCGGCTGGCGACGGCCGAGCGCATCCTGCTCTGGCGCGGCCCCCTGCTGGACGGCATGCACGCCGATGAGGAGACCCCCTTCGGTCGCTGGCTGAGCGCCGAGCGGCACCGGGCGCAGGCGCGCTGGCGAGCGCTGGCCTTGCAGCGCGCGGAGGAGGCGATGGGCGCCGGCGACGGGGCAGGTGCCGAGGAGGCCATCGGCCTGCTCGCCTCGCTGCTGGAGCGCGACGCCCTGGACGAGGAGATCCTGCAGCGCCTGCTGTCGGCCTACGGGCGCGCCGGCCGGACGGCGCAGGGACTGGACGCCTACCGGCGCTTCCAGGAGACGCTGAAGCGGGAGCTGGGCCTGACGCCGCTGGAGAGCACGCAGCAGCTCGCGGTGGACCTAGGCCGCCTTGAGCCATCGCGGTCGGGGGCAGAGCGGTTCGAGCAGGCCGGGTCGCCGGCCGTGCGGGAGCCGTCGTCGACGGAGCCCTCGCCTCTGCTGCGCGGTGGCGACGCCTTGGCCAGCATGGGCAGCGCGGCCCGGCGGATGCTGGAGGCCGCCAGCCTGGCGGCCGCGCCGTTCACCTTGGAGCAGATCGCACCGGCCACGGCCCTCTCCGAATGGTTGGCGCTGGACGCCTTGGAGCAGGCGGTGCAGGCTGGCTTGCTGGCGGAGGAGAAGGCCGGCACCTTCCGCTTCTCCAGCGAGGCCATCAGGCATGCGGTGGCCGAAGGCGTCGACCCGCGGAGGCGCGCCTTGATCGAGCAGCGGCTGGCCTGGGTGCTCCGGCGCCAGGGGGCCTCGCCCGCGCTCGTCGCCGGCCACTTCGAGCAGGCCGGCCGCCGCGCCGAGGCCCTGCACTGGCACCGCAGGGCCGCTGCCGAGGCCCTGCGGCTGCACCTGCCTGCCGCGGCGCTGGAGCACTTGGAGCACGCGGCCGAGCTGGCCGATGAGGACGTCGACAGGGTGGAGATCGCCTTGCAGCGGGCCGAGCTGCACGACGACACGGTCGATCCACACGGCAGGGAACGGGCCTTGCAGGAGGCGGCCGACGCGGTGGAGCGCTTGGCCGACCCGGCCTGGGTGGTGCGTGTCGCCCTGGCCAGGGCCAACCACGAGGCCGAGCGCGGCCGGGCGGACGAGGCGGCGGCCGAGGTGCAGAAGGCCATGGCGGCGGGCGCCCGTGGCGAGGCCTTCGCCCAGGCGCGCTTCGTGACCGCCCGCCTCCATCTCTGGACGGGCTCGCTCGCGGCGTCGGAGGCCGCCCTGATCGAGGCCATGACCGAGCTTCCGAAGGGTCCATCGGCCTTGCGCGGCTCGCTGCACATGGGCTTCTTCAAGGTGGCCGCCATGCGTGGCGAACTGCCGGTCGCCGGCAGCCACCTTGGCGAGGCGATCGTCGTCTTCGAGACCCTCGGGCGGCGAGACCTGCTGGCGGATGCCCTGTGCATGAGGGGCGTGCTTCTCATGGCCGTCGGTGACAGGGCGGGCGCCATCGAAGCGCTGGAGCAGGGCTTGGGCCTCGCCCGCGAGATGGGGCTGGTCCACGTGCAGCGAAGCGCCATCCTCAACCTGGTCAAGGTGCACACCGACGTGGCCGACGTGGCCGCTGCTGCACCGCTGATCGACGAGGGCCTGGCCTTGGCCCACGACTTCGAGACGGTGGACGCTGAGACCGCCTTCCTGCTCTCGGTGGGCTACGTGCGCTACCTGCAAGGCGACCTGGCTGCTGCCTGGCGTGCATGGGACCGAGCCAGAGACGTGGCCGACGCCCACGGCAACCTCTTGGCCCGCATCTCCACGCGCACCGCCCCCTTCTATCCCTACCTGCGCTCCGGCGATCTGGCGCGCTGCCGGCAGCTCCTTGACGAGGTGCGCCCCTTGGTGGAGGCCCACGGGCGCTCCGGTGTGGAGCCGCGCCTCGACATCTACGCCGCGCGCCTTGCCCTGGCGGAGGGGCGGCCAGAGCTGGTGGCGGCGGCGTTGGAGGCCCTGCGGGAGCGAGAGGGCCTGCCCGACGAGGAACGCAGCGAGATCGCCTTGGCCTTGGCCCTAGCGCGTACGGCCTCAGGCGACGACCATGCGGCCTTGGAGGCGCTGCAGCTCTGCCAGGACGCCCCCACCTTCGAGGTGGCGCTGCATGCCCTGGCCTTGCGCTTGCATGCCCTCGTGCGCTCGGGGCGTCCTTGGGCGGAGGTGGCCGACGAGGCACGCGCGCATCTGGCTGGCGGCAGGGTGACGCCGTTCGAGGCCATCGATCTGACGCTGGCTCTGGCCGGCGCCCACGAGGCCTCCGGCGAGCAGGAGGAGGCCGCCGCCTTGCGCGGGCAGGCCTTGGCGCGCAGCGAGCGGTTGCAACGTTCCGTCGGCAACGAGGAACGGGGGTTCTGAGACGATCCCTGGCTCGACCTACTCGAAGATCGGCGTGGTCTCGTCGATGCTGAGCAGGAAGGACACCAGGTCGCTGACCTCCGTCTCGCTCAGCACGCCGGCGTGGGCGGGGTTGGCCAGCACTGCGCGCAGGTCGGCTGCCGCCCCGTTGTGCAGGTAGGGGGCGGTGGCGTGCAGGCCGAGCAGCGTGGGCACCTTGAAGCCGAGCTCGCCGAGCCCAGGCTGGTCGGGCAGGAAAGTGCCCACGTCGTGGAGGACCGCTTCCACCTGTTGCCCGCCTGGACCGGCGACCTCGCCAGGCGCACCAGGCAGGGCGTTGCGCGTCCAGCCTTGGCCGCCATGGCAGGCGGCGCAGCCGGCCGCGGCGTAGACCAGTCGGCCACGTAGGGCCGCTGCCGCGTCCGAACCCTCTGGTGCTGCAGGCACCCGGATCCCTCCCAGCACGAAGGCGGCCAGGGCGTCCAGGTCGGCCGCGCGGCCACCGTTGGGGGCCCCGAGCAGTGGATGGCTTGCCCCGCTGGTGAAGCCGAGGCCGCGCATGAGCATCTCGATGTCGCCCTGCACGTCCTGCAGCTCGTCGCGGGTGGCCGAGGCGTGGAATGGCGGGCCTGTGAGCCCGCTGCGCCACAGTGGCGAGGTCTGACGCGGGCCCTCCGGCAGGGACCAGGTGGTGCCGTCGCTGCCGCCGCCAGGGTGGCAGCTGGCGCATGAGATCCAGCCGAGCGTGGACATGCGTGGGTCGGCGGCGTGGTGGAAGAGGCGCTTGCCCAGCCATTGCTCCGGGTCCAAGGTCTCCTGCACCACGCCGATGCGGCGGCCGCCCGTGCGGTTGCGCGGATCGCTGAGGTCCAGCACGCTGACGTCGCGTGACAGGTAGTTCATGACGTAGGCGGTGCGGCCGTCTGCGCTGATGGCCAGGCCACGCGGGTTGGCGCCGGTGGGCCAGAAGCCCAGCAGCCTTGGCGATGCAGGGTCGTCAAGGGCCAGGCCCATGAGCTGGTCGCTGCCGGCCAGCACCAGGTAGGCGCGCAGCCCGTCGGCCGTGAGGGCGATGGCGGCCGGCACGTTCACCGGGGTGGAGAAGGTGGGGTCGTTGAGGTCGAGGCGGACGTCGGGCTCGACGCCGAGCGGGTCGAGCGGCAAGGCGCTGACGGCCGCCGACACCGTGCGGTTGAAGCTCAGCGGCGGCTGGGGTGCGTTGAGGCTGTGCGCCACCCAGGCGCGGCCGGCGCGGGCGTCGATGCCGCTGAGCAGGTTGGCGAAGCCGAAGGCGAAGGGCTCGATGCTCAGTTCCCTGACGTCGCCGAGGTCGGCGGAGACGAGGCTGAGCACGCCTTGCATGCCGTCGTTCAGGTGAGGGCCGCCGCCAGGCAAGGGACGTGCAAGCAGGTGGGCGACCAGCAGCCGGTGGCCCTCGCCTTGGGCCTCGCTTGGGACCACCACGACGGCCGCTGCAGGGCCGGACAGTGTTGCATCGGCCGCCACCTGGCCACTGGCCAGGTCGACGCGCAGCAGGCGTGGTTCGCCGGCCAGGGTCAGGTAGGCATGGCGCCCGTCGGGGGAGAGGGCGAGGCCGCTTGGCTCCGCGCCGACGGGTAGGTCGCTGCGCTGCCCGCCCCGCAGCAGGCTGATGCTGCCGGAGGCGCGGTTGGCGACCACCACCAGACCGTCGGGTGCCACGGCCACCGCCCATGGCTCCTGCCCCACCGGGATGGGCGGGTCGGCCTGCATGGTGCGGGTGTCGAGGCGGGTGACGCTGTCGGCGTCGGGGTTGACCACCCAGACGCTGTGGCCGTCGGGCGACAGCGCGATGGGGCCGGAGCGATGCGTCGCGGCGCCTTGGCCCGATGGGGGCGGTAGGCCTGCCCCGCCAAGGCAGGCCACCGTCACCAGCGCCAACGAGGCGGCGAGGGCCAACAGGACCCACCGCCGTGGCGCCGCGACCGGTCGCTCTGCTTCGTCGACCAGACCGTGCATGGTTGGAGCCTAGCGGGGCAGCGTTACACCGGCGACACACGGCCGGCACCTGGCGGCCGCGGCAGCCTCGCTCAGACCCGCATCAGGCGCTCGATGGCCTGCGAAGCCTCACGAAGTCGCTCGTCCGCGACCTCGCCTCCCGTCTCCGCCGCGTGCATGACGCAGTGCCTCAGATGGTCGTCGAGCAGCCGCAGCGCCGAGGTCTGCAGCGCCTTGGTCATGGCGGCCACCTGGGTGAGGATGTCGATGCAATCCTGCTCCTCCTCCACCATGCGCTGCAGACCCCTCGCCTGGCCCTCGATGCGCTTGAGGCGCTTGAGGTGCTCGTCCTTGCGGTGGATGTAGCCCCTGGTGGCAGCCGTGTCGGTGCCGACTTCGGGCGTCGGCTGGGTGCCAGGATCGGCGCTTAGGCGCTTCATGCCGCGGCTCCCTCGATGGCCGGCCTCGACCCAAGCACCGCGCGCGTGCTGGCTTCGGGCCGTAGGTCCATGCGCCTCAGCAGCTGGGCGTTGACGGCCACCACCACGGTGGAGACCGACATCAGGATGGCCCCGACCGACATGGGCAGCAGGAAGCCGACGGAGGCCAGCACCCCGGCCGCCAACGGCACGGCCAGCAGGTTGTAGCCGGCCGCCCACCACAGGTTCTGCTGCATCTTGCGGTAGCTGCGCTCCGACAGCGCCAGCACCGACAGCACGGAGCGCGGGTCGGAGCTGGCGAGCACCACGCCAGCTGATGCGATGGCCACGTCGGTGCCTGCGCCGATGGCGATGCCGACGTCCGCCTGGGCCAGCGCGGGGGCGTCGTTCACGCCGTCGCCGACCATGGCCACCCTGAGGCCCTTGGCCTGCAGCTCGCGCACCTTCTCGCTCTTGTCCTCCGGCCGCACCTCGGCGAAGACCTGCCGGATGCCCAGTTCGGTGGCCACCCGCATGGCCACCTGCTCTGCGTCGCCGGTGATCATGACCACCTGGATGCCACGCGCGTGCAGGGCGTCGACGGCCTCGCGCGACTCGGGGCGGAGCTCGTCGGCCAGCGCGATGGCGCCGAGCAGCCGGTGGCCATCCAGGACGTGCAGGATGGTGGCGCCGTCGGCCTTCCAGGCTTCCGTGCCGGCCAGGGGTCGCAGGTCGTGCTCGCTCAGCATGCGGGGACCGCCGACGGTGATGACGGCGCCGTCCACCGTGGCGCTGACGCCGGAGCCGGCGGTGGTGCGGAAGTCGCTGGCGGTGGGCACAGCCAGGCCGCGGTCGCGGGCTGCGGCCGTGATGGCGGTGGCCAGCGGGTGCTCGCTGTCAGCTTCGGCGGCGGCGGCCAGGCGCAGCAGCTCGTCCTCGCTGCCATGCTCGGCCAGGATCGCCGTCACCGCGGGTTCGCCCTTGCTGAGGGTGCCGGTTTTGTCGAAGAGCACCGCGTCCACCGTGCGCATCCGTTCGAGGGCGGAGCGGTCCGTCACCAGCACCCCGCCGCGGGCGGCGCGCTCGGTGGCGATGGCCACCACCAAGGGGATGGCGAGGCCGAGGGCGTGCGGGCAGGCGATGACCAGCACCGTGATGGTGCGCACCAGCGCCTGCTCCGGCACGCCGAGCAGCGACCAGGCCACCACGGTGACCGCGGCGGCGGCCAGCGCGTACCAGAACAGCCAGCCGGCGGCACGGTCGGCCAGCAGCTGCGCCCGCGACTTGCTCTGCTGTGCGCGCTCCACCAGCCGGCGGATGCCGGCCAACGCGGTGTCGTCGCCGACAGCGTTCACCCGCAGACGCAGGGCGCCGTCCAACGCCACGGTGCCGGCCACCACCCGGTCACCCTCGCCCCTTGCCACCGGCCTCGACTCGCCGGTGATCATCGACTCGTCCACCTCGGCGTTGCCGCTGACCACCTCGCCGTCGGCTGGCACCCGGCCACCCGGCCGCACGATGACCAGGTCGCCCAGCCGCAGCTCGGAGGGGCTGAGCCTGACGACGGCGTCGCCCTCCAGCTTCTCGGCCTCGTCGGGCAGCAGCGCAGCCAGTGAGTCGAGGGCAGAGGCCGAGGCGGCCAAGGAGCGCATCTCGATCCAGTGACCGAGCAGCATGACCACGATCAGCAGCGCCAGCTCCCACCAGAAGTCCAGCTCGTGCTGCAGCAGGCCGAGGCTGGCGCCCATCGAGGCGACGAAGGCGACGGTGATGGCCAGGCCGATGAGTAGCATCATCCCCGGCTTCCTTGCGCGGGCCTCGGCCACGGCGCCCACCAGGAAGGGACCACCGCCCCAGACGTACATGACGGTGCCGAGCAGCGGCGACACCCAGCTCAGGCCGGGGACGTCGGGCAGGCGGTAGCCCAGCAGCATGGCGAACATCTCGCTGGCGGCCACCACGGGGATGGCCAGGGCGAGCATGATCCAGAAGAGCTTGCGGTAGCGCTCGACGTGGCCGCTGTGGTCGGCGCCGTGGCCGGCGTGATCATCGTGGCTGACATGTTCCTCACCTTGGTGGTGGTCCATGTGGTGGTGATGCGCGTGGGGGCCCTCGTCCCGATGATGCGCGTGCGCGTCCTCCGATGGTGGTGCCGTGTCGTGGCCGTCATGGTCTCTTGCCATGGGCCCACCATATACCCCCCTGGGGTATGGATCGTGCCCTGTGCGACCAGGCGACTCGGGCCGACCGCACATGGCTGTCATGTCGGTTAGCATCAGGGCGTCATGGGTATCACCAGCATGAGACTGCGCCGGGCCTAAGCGCCCCCACCCCCCTGCGTTCGCGCGTTCGGCCACCTGGTCGGCCTCCGGCCGTCGGACCTGGTCGGAAGGGGAGGGGTCGTCGTATCGGCCCTTCACGTCGGCAGTCTCTGGTCGTGGTGGACGCTCATCCTCTGGTCGCTCGCTCCTTCGTCGCGATCCCCGAAGCGCACCCCTGGTCCTGCCGGCTTCCCCCTCGAAGCTAGGAGAAGCAGGTATGCGTCCTTCCGATCACCGTCCACGTCCACGTCGTTCCACCCGCCAGGCCGAGCTGGGCCAGAACTTCCTCCGCCGCCGGTCCGCCATCCGTAGCATCGTGGCCTTGGCCACCGCCGACCTCGGGCTCCCCCTGTTGGAGTTCGGCGCGGGCGACGGCGCCTTGACCGGCCCTCTGGTGGCAGCCGGGGCCAGGCTGACGGCCGTCGAGCTTGACCCGTTGCTGGCTAGGCGCCTGCGGCGGCGCTACGGCACCAGGGCCACCGTGGTGGAGGCCGATCTGCTCGACTACCCGCTGGCAGAGCCCTGCCAG
>CAYXJZ010000009.1:0-21047 GCA_964465355.1 uncultured bacterium
TCTCAGCCACCCACGACAGCGAAGGCAGTTCAGCGACCGTGCCGACGTAGGCGGCGTCCTCAGTCGACCACTACCGTTCGCTAGAAATCGGGGTTGAAGGTCGTCTTGGCGTGCTCCACGACGAGCGTGGCCAGCTTGCGGGTCTTGGCCGCGTAGTGGGGTTGGCGCAGGACCATCTGGGCGAGTTCTAGGTCAACCGCGCGTACGCCCACCCGGTTGAGAAGGGTGGTGGCGAGCTGGCGCTGGATTTCGGGGGCGCGGCGGTCGCTGGCGACGTCCTTGGCGAAATCCCGGATGGGGCCGGGCTTGACCCAGCGGGCGTTGTCGCCGCGGTAGGGCTGGAGTTCGGGTTGCAGTGCCCATTCGAGTTCGACGTCGAGGACCGCGGGCGGGTCTTCGAGGTAGGGACGGTAGCCACCGCCGGGGATCATGTACGGTTCCATGTCGACCTCGCCGCTGTCGAAGAGGGCGTCAAAGGTCTCCGCGTCGATCTCGAGCTTCTTCATATCGGGCCACCTCCTTCTCCCGGGCTCTACGTACGGAGATGATACGGATCCGTTGGTCGCGAAGTGTGATGACGGCTGACCAGACCTTTTCGCCGATGCGGCCAATGAACTTGTACCGCAGCTCAGGTCCGATGCCGGCTGGTTCCCGGTGCAGGTACTTGTCACGCCAGACCAACTGCGCCTCCCAGAAGTCGATCCCATGCTTGACAAGGTTGATCGCGCTCTTGCGTGGATCGAACTCGAACTCCGGCACCGTGACCCGGTATACGGCGTGTCAAAGGGGCGGGATCGCCAAGCTGGGCAGATGCCGATGAGGAGTAGGCAGGGATCTGCTGACAAGGGGGTACGTGTGGGGCATGCCATTGCTCATCTCCACCCGGCGACGTTGACTGGGCCATGACCCCAAGCGCTCGTCCCGTCCACCTTGCCTGGCTTGCCCCCCTCCTCCTGGTATTGGCCGCTTGCGGTGGCACACCCCCGATCCCACCGATCTCGTTGGACCTCTCATTGCCCGCGGGCGACATCCGTGTGGGTGACGTGGTCACGGCGGTGCTGGTGGTGGACGCTGATGACGGCGTCGATGAGGGCGTGACTTGGTCGTCGAGCGATGAAGCGGTGTTCACGGTGGACCAGGACGGTGTGCTGACGGCCTTGGCCGAGGGCTCCGCTGAGCTGGTGGTCACCAGCGCGGCCTTCCCCGAGGTGAGTGATGAACTCACGGTCGACGTCGCGCCGCACCCCTTGAGCGGCCGGCGCGCGCTCTACTACGTCGATCACGCCGAAGCCGACGACATCGTGGCTGCGGCGCTTGACACGGCCTCGGCCCAACATGGGCTCACCGTGGTCCGTCCCGTGTACGAGGACTTCTTGGACGAGTTGGACGCGGGCGCCGACCTCGTGGTCTACCTGACGCAGGACGGCGACCCGTCCTTGGATCACACGGAGGCCCTGGTGGACTGGGTGCAGGAGGGCGGCTACCTGGTGTTCACGAGCTGGAACGTCGGCGACGACAACGCTGCCGCTGTGCTCGCGGCCATGGAGTCGGGTTTCGACGGGACGGAGAACTACGCCAGCTTCGTGGTGACGGACGCTGCGCTGCTGACCGATCTGTCGTCCAGCGAGCTGGCTCTGACCAACGTTGGCTGGGGCGTCTACAGCGTGGGTCTGACGCTGTCCGGTGGGGCTGAGGTGCTGGCCACCTTCGACGACGGCGAGGTGCCCGCCATGGTGTCGGGCAACGACGGCCGCACCGTGGCGCTGGGCTTCTTGAGCGATGTCGTGCCGGCCGTGGACGGCGAGGTGCTGTTCCTCAACCTGTTCAGCAAGATGTTGCGGTAGCGGTTGAAGGCACCCGAAACGTACCGGAGCTAGAAATCGGGGTTGAAGGTCGTCTTGGCGTGCTCCACGACGAGTGTGGCCAGCTTGCGGGTCTTGGCTGCGTAGCGGGGTTGGCCAAGGACCATCTGGGCGAGTTCTAGGTCAACCGCGCGTACGCCCACCCGGTTGAGAAGGGTGGTGGCGAGCTGGCGCTGGATTTCGGGGGCGCGGCGGTCGCTGGCGACGTCTTGGGCGAAATCCCTGGTGGGGCCGGGTTGGAGCCAACGGGCGCCAGCGCCGAGGTAGGGATGGAGGAAGGGGGGGGAGCGCCAGCTCACCTAGGGCCCCGATGGCGGCGGGCGGGGGGTCTTCGAGGTAGGGGCGGAAGGTGGCGCCGGGGATCATGTACGGTTCCATGTCGACCTCGCCGCTGTCGAAAAGGGCGTCAAGGGTCTCCACGTCGATCTTGACCGTGTTCATATCGGGCTACCTCCTTCGGCCTGGCTCTACGTACGGAGATGATACGGATCTTGCGCCCACGGAAGGTGATGAGGGCCGTCCAGAGCCTTTCACCGATGGCACCTGTTGCCTTGAGCCTCAGTTCAGTTTCGCTGTCGGCGGGGCCTCAAGAGAGGCCGGGATCCAGCCACAGCACCTGCGCCTGCACGAAGTCGATACCGTGTTTCTCCAGGTTGATCGCGCTCTTGTGGGGATCGAACTCGAACTCCGGCACGGTGACCCGGTATACGGCGGGTCAAAGGGGCGGGGACTGCCGAACTGGGCAGATGCCGGTGAGGTGTAGGCAGTGATCGGGTGGCCACCGGCGATGACCACGGCAACCTGCCCACCGAGGTTATGCGAGGTTGCGGCCGGTTACCTGAAGGTTGCATCCGGACGTCTTTGCGACGTCTCAATCAGGTTGCAGGAGACGTCTCAATCAGGTTGCAGGAAAGGTGTCAGCAGATCGGCCGAGGTCATGGCTGGACCTGGCGCAAGTTGCACCAAGGTTGCAGGAAGGATGCGACCTATCTGAGAGGCTCTCAGTGGTAGGGGCCGAGCCAGCCCGGTCTCGCATCGTTCGGGCGGGTGGCATGAGGACGTGGCCGGGCCTATGCGGCCCTTACGACATACAACCTCACAATCACGTTGCAGGCAGGTTGCAGTCGGTTGCCAGGGAAGGTCGAGAGGTTGCGGTAGGTTGCAGACCAAGAAGGTTGCAGGAAGGTCACGCGAAGGTTGCCGCTGGGGTGTGTCCGTCGTATCGCGCTTGGGATCTACTCGGACGATGCCCCGAACCACCTCAGGATCAGCGCACCGATCCAGATGTACGTGAGCCCGACAGCCGCCGCAGGCAGCTTGTCGAGCAGGAGGCCGATGATCTGTACGAACCAGGGTGGGGTTGGGGTCACCGCCTGGTTCGCGGCCGCAGCCGCGAGCCGAGCGGCTGCATCCCGACCTGGAAGCAGCGCCACCACCAGAGCGATGGCTTGCGCCACCGTCAGCCCCAGCCCGATGAGGACGAGGGTGCTCCCGACGTAGTCCTGCATCTGCATCGTTGGACCTCCACGTACAGGGAATCCGTGTATGAAGGCGCATGAGAAAATGGTGGGTTTCGGAGAGCGTAGGCGATGCGGGCCTCAATGTCCATATGGGAGTCAAGGCCAGGTCGCGATGAGGGCCTCGGTGCAATGGTCTCGCATCCTGCTTCGGCGGGTATCCGGCACATGTGATGTCCGGTGAGCAAAGGTGCGAATCGAGACGCGGGTTGAGGCTAGAGAAGCTCGTTCAGAACGTGTTCCCTTGATGAGACAGGGTGGTATTGCCTAGTCAAGCGCCGCAGGTTTTCTTGTGGGATGTGAGCGGATTAAGAACGCCGTAAGTCCGATGTTCTATCCTCTCATTCAGCGCACCACCCGAGGCTCAGCCGAGGGGGGCGCCGAACTTCCAGGGCAACCGGCCTTCATCCCATACCTATCCGGAAGCCCGAACCGAAAGGAGCGCATCCACCATGCGCAACAACAACCGTAAGGGCTTCACCCTCATCGAGCTGCTGATCGTGATCGCGATCATCGGCATCCTCGCCGCGGTGCTCATCCCCAACCTGCTGAACGCCCGCGCCCGTGCCAACGACACCGCTGCCGCTTCGGTCGGTCGCCAAGTCGCTACGGCTGCTGCCGCTATGCAGGTCAGCAACCCAGCCAACGCCATCTCGACCTGTGCACTGGCTGACGGCGTCGTCACCGTGACCTCTGGCGCGTTCACCACGACTGTGGCTGCACCTGCCCCCGTTACCGCTGTGGCTTGCGACGCTACCGGTACCGGTGTGACTGTCACCTACAACGGCGGTTCGACTGGCGTGTCCCCCGTCACGGTGGCGATGCAGCAGTAAGCTCTACTACGTAACAGAGAACCAAGAGCTTAGGCCGCCCTTCGGGGCGGCCTCACTGCTTGCTCCTGAACAAGCACGGCCTAAAAACCAGACACACGAACTACGAGACCTGAACAAGTGCTATAGTACCTTCCTTCATCAAGTGGCAGAGTTTGGTAACTAGTCCTGCGTAACTGTACTCTTAAGCACTGATCGTCCAATAGCCGGGTTGGTTCGGGCTAGAGGCTTTGTTAACCCCCGGTGTAAGCCGGTGACCGATGTGACAAAACTGTGAGGTGAGATGGTCTAGCCTAGCTCAGCGAGGTGTAACTTGAGCGCGACGATGAACAACTATACCGGGCGGCATCGAGGAGGCCTATCCCTCATCGAGTTGCTGATAGCCTTGGCAATCCTAGCGGTTGTTCTGGGCCTTGGCTTTGTCGCTGGTCGTGAGTATCTGCGCCGGGCCGATGAACGTTCGGCGGTCAACACCTTTCAGCAGGCGGTGTGGCAAGGTGCCACGGCAGCAGCCGCTCGCGGTTTCCGAACTGAGCTGGTTCGCGTAGGAAACGAGTTACTCGTGCGCCGAGTCTCCGATAGCTCTGTCATTCGCCGATACGAGATCGCCCCTGGCGCGAATCTAAGCGTGCCAGGTAACCCTATTCTTGTGTTCACACCTCCTGGCCGCGTGCTGGCCTTGCCCGCGACCCCAATCCAGATCACTGCTGATGGGGTTACGTACACCTTACAAATCTCCTTGATCGGGGAGGTTCGAGCGCAATGAAGCTGCGTGCTTCCAGCAATCGTGGCCTGACCATCGTTGAGGTACTCATCGCCATCGTCATCATCGGGGTGGCCTTCACCATCCTCTCCACGGCCCTTGTCGGTAGCCTGCGCAATACTGAGCGCTCTGGTACGCGTACCCAGACCACGCAGTACCTGAGTTACTTGGGCCGGAAGGTCTCAGGGGGTGACAATGCAGTGCTCCCTCTTGCTGGGCAGACCCTGACGTGGGCCTACGGGACATTGGGTGCCGCCTTCCCCGACTTGCCGACCGTAGGCGGGACACGTAGCAACGTCAACCTCTATCGGGCCACGGTACAGAGCGTGGCTGCAGTGAACTTCGTCGGAGCGACCAGCGTTCGATATCGCATCACCGTTTGCACCCAGTCCACCACTGGTGAGGCCTGTGTCTCGGGTACGACCTTGGGTTCGCCGCCTTACACCGAAGACCCTACTGGTGTTTTGCCGGGAATTAACTGATGAGCGACACCACCTCACACGCCCACCCAAGCCGGACGGGCTTCACTTTGGTGGAGATCTTGGTAGCCTTGTTCGTCTTCGCTATCGTGGCTGCGTTGGCCGGCAACGGCATCGTGCAATCACTCCGCATGCAGCAGATGAACGAAGCGCACACTGGACTCCAAGGCAAACTAAGGCGCATTACAGAAGTCATCAGCCAAGACTTGCGTTCCAGCGTGCTCGGGGGCTTGGCTTCCCTGCCTTACACTTCTGTTGGTAGTTCGGTCTCCTTCTCCTTGGCTGACGGAGGGCAGGGATTCCAGGTGGCTGAAGACGGGTTCGGTGCCGGCGGCTCTAAGCGGATTTATGCCAACAACACCACGGGCATCGCCAATCGCAGGATCCTGGTTGTCAACGGGGCTGGCGATGCCATCGTCTACAACTCGACCAACGTACAGTCCCTCGGCGGCAACCGGCATCAGGTCAACCACAACAGCTGCAGCGGTAGCTCCATCCCCTACGTCGCGCCGGTGAGGATGTTCGTGGTCGAGAGCACCGGTTACTCGTTCAACTCTGCCACCGGAACGCTGAGTCGCCAGGTGATGCGAGGCACCACCGACCCGGTCGCGTTCGGTCTCTCCAGTTTCGTGGTCGCGTACTCCTACCGAGGGAACGACGACTCCCTGGTGAACCGAGCGACGCCCTACATGTCCGGCACCATCCCCTTGCGTGTCTACTTGGATCCTGGATCGGGCATCGAGTACACCTTGGAGTCCTTGCGTGTGACGATCGCGGCCGAGGAGACCATCGCCGGTGGTCAGGTCGTCGAGCGCAACTATGTCAGCCAGATCGCCATGCCTCCTACGGGTAGCGTCAACCTCAGATCGGTGGTGTCTTGCTCATGACTAGAAGTCGTCGAGGGATTGCGCTGCTCACTTCCTTGGTCATCCTGTTGGTGGTGGGTGGCATTGCCGCGCTCATGTTCACCCGTACGATGGCCGAGATCCGGCACAGCGGCGACGATAGCGGCATCATCCAGTCGCTAATGCTAGCGCGTGGTGCGGCCAACATGGGGGGTGCCGTGCTGCAAGGGCCGATCCGCACCGCGTTCGACGCCATCGTCAACGACGCGGCCATCGGCACGAACCCTTGGTCCTTCGGTACCGGCACCGTGACCAGTACGGAACCCGAGCCGGGTTCGGTGGTGCAGGTCCTGTCCACCAACGTTAGCAGCGTGGCCAACCGGTTGCAGGCGGAGATCAACGCACTGATCTGCACTGCCTCTGTGCCGGGTCTGGACCCAGGAGAATCGCTGAGCCTGCGCATCCATGTCATTAATGGGCAGGCCTGTGGTCAACCCTTGCCGTCAGGTGTGACGGTGCCCACGGGTCGCTTCGTGGAGGGGACTCCCAGAGGCGCCCCACCCGTCGTAGCCGGTGAGTCGAACCGGCAGACCTATGCCTTGCCTTTCGTGATCGTGGCGGAAGGTCGCTCGGGTGTCTATTCGCGCAGCATCGTCACCTCTGGCGAGTACCATTTCGTGGTCGGTCAGGGTAGCTTCGCACAGTACGCGCTCTTCACCAACGTGCACCGCACAGACGGTGGCTCTTCGGGGCAGGACGTGTGGTTCACCGATAACACGCTCTTCGATGGCCCTGTCCATACCAATCAGCACTTCCGCTTCTACCGCAACCCTTGGTTTGGTGGCAGGGTGACCAGCGCCGGCTGCACCAATCCAGGGGCGACATCCTGCTCCAGTGGCGCGAACAACCACGGCGCGTATTTCCACAACGTCAGCGGCCTGGTGAGCGCGAGTTCCATGACGCCCCCAGAGGCGCCCTCCTACAGCAACAGCACTGGTACCCACGCGCCTGAGTTCGCTGGCGGGGTGGGTTGGCAGGAGTCCTTCATTCGGCTGCCCGCTACTAGTAACACCCAGCGTGACGCGGCCATCGCGGGCGGGATCTACTTCAACAACGACCCTGTGCACCGCCTTACCCTGCGGGCCACGGACGCACTGATGAACAACATGCCCGCCGACGGCTCGGGCACTGCCGCCTATCAGTTCATCGAAGGTTGCTACACCATCACTAGTCCGAACCGCTGGCAGTGCGCGCAGTATCGCATCGATGCCGGCGGGATCATGCAGCGGCGCCTTTTGACCTACCCGAACAACAACGACACTGGCACGCCGACCGTCACGACCTGGTCCGCCATGCCCGCGCCCCATCCGGGCACCTTCAATGGTGCCTTGTTCGTGACCGGCTCGGTCACCGCGTTCAGTGGTCCGCCACGCACCACGGCCAACAACCCGAGTACCGCGCCTCCAGCACTGGCCGGGTTTGCCCAGGTCACCGTGGCGGCTGACGGTGACATCCACATCAATGGCGACCTGAAGTACCAGCACCCGCCTTGCACCGGTACCCCGACGCGTGTGAGCGGCACGGTTGTGCCGGCCAACTGCACAACGGCCGGCTTGGCGGCCACGAACATCTTGGGGGTGTACACCCAGAATGGCAGCGTGGTCATCGGCCACAATTACACTGGGACCAACTCCTACCGGAACGCGCCGAACGACGTCACCATCCATGGTTCGTTGATGAGTGCTCGACATCGTGTGGAAGTCAGGGACTTCGCCTCCGGTACCTACCGCGGCAACATCAACCTGCTTGGCGGCATCATCGAGTACTACTATGGCGCCTTCGGCACCTTCAATAGCAACACGGGCCAGAACGTTTCGGGCTTCAGCCGTGCCTTCACCTTTGATCGCCGCATGGGTCTTGGCTTGGCGCCACCTTACTTCCCCACTGTGGCGGAAGACACCGTCGTCACCACCACCGTCTACAGCTTCGGCCAGCGCGAACAGCTCGAATGATCTAGACCCTTCCTTTTCCCCCTCGTCTCGGAGTCCGCCGGTCCCATCCAGGGCCGGCGGACTCCGTTGGGCGGTTGGGAGCTTGGTTCCACGGGGTCTACCTGCGCCAGTTTCGCCACCACCCACCGAAGGTAGGCTCGCCCATGCCCTCGCTGCTCCCGCCCCCAACCTTCGCTGCCTGGGACGACCTGGTGCGCTCCCACCGCCCCCGGCTCGCCTCCTTGCGCGTGGCCGTCTACGCCAGTGGCGGCGCCCCCTACCACCACGCCGCCCTCGCCGCCCTCTGGGGCAACGTCCCGCAGCCGCTCTCCGCGGAGCGCATCCGAGCGGGCGGCTTGGAGGACTTCGACGTCATCGTCTTCCCAGGCGGCGGTGCCAGGGCCACCACCGGCCTGTTGCGCCCACTGGGCGTGGAAGGCGCCGAGGCGCTGCGGGCCTGGGTGGCGCGTGGCGGCATGTACGTGGGCTCCTGCGCAGGCTCCTTCCTGCCGACGCGCACCTCCGCCGCCTACCAGGCCGAGCATCCCGAGGTGACGCCGCTGCACATGGTCTGCGCGCGCCTGTCGAACGATGACGACAGCGCCTTCGCCGGCCTCACCTCGCCAGGCGTGGGCACGGTGGAGCTGGAGCTGGCCGATCCCGGGCACTGGCTGGTGGATGGCTTGCCGCAGCGCTTCCCCATCGTCCACTACAACGGCCCCATGTTCGTCGCCGACGAGTCCGTCGACCCTGCCCTCGGTCAGCCGCAACCCGCCGCCCGCTTCCTGGCGCGCGGCCGCGACTTCACCCCGAGCGAGGCCTTCCTCGACCCAGGCGCGCCGGAGGCGGCCGTCTTCGACCGCGGGGTGGCGGCAGGCGCCCTCTCCGCCCTGTCCGCCGACTTCGGCGATGGCACGGTGGTGCTGTTCGGTTCGCATCCCGAGTTCGGCTTCGACGCGCTGCAGCTCGGTTGGGGCGAGGGTGTGCGGCTGTTCGCCAACGCCTTGCTGCGTCAGGCGCAGCGGCGCGCTGCTGCGGGGGCCGCCTCCTCGGTTGGCCTGGCGTCCTCTCCCCAGCCACTGCGCCTCGAACCAGCCCGCTGGGACGGGGTGCCCGATCGGCTTCGACGCCTGACGGCCCGCTTCATCGAGCTCTCCTCCAGGGCAGGCGACCTGCCCTGGCTGGAGCATGGCCAGGTGCCCGCCTTCCTCGGGCGCTCGCCGCGGACGCTCTGGTGCGAGGCGCTGGATCGCGCCGCTCAGACCAGCACCGCCGCCGCCGACACGGTGGGCGGTTGGCTGGCACGAGGCGCCACCTTCGGTCCTGGGGCCGCGGCCTGGCTCGACCAGGCCGCGCCGCCGGACCAGGATTTCGGGGCGGTGGGTGTGCTGCAGCTCCTGGACGCGATCGAGACGGCCGTCCAGGAAGCTGTTGGACGGCTGGAGCAGGAGCCTCCCACCATGCAGCATGCCTACGACCACTTCCTCGAGCACCCCTACCACCTGCTGGTTGGCTCCTACCTGGGCGCCACTGGCCTGGTGGCCTGTTTGGCGTTGGCCTTGACGGTGGTCGAGCAGCAGCAGGTCTGAACGGCTGCCTTCAGCCGGCTCAGCCACCTTCCCTTGGAGGATCGTCCTGTGGCATAGGCAGGCTCAGGCGGGCAAGATCGGGACCAGATAGTCGGCCAGTCGGCGGTCACGACTCACCAAGGTCAGCTTCTCGAGTCTGGCTTGGGCGATGAGCAGTCGGTCAAATGGGTCACGATGATGGGACGGCAGCGCCCCAACGGCTAGGGCATGGGCTTGGGTGATGGCTAGCGGCGTGAAACGAAAACGCTCTAGCATCTCCTCGTAGTCGTCGGGCGCATCGAGCTTGCCTAGCGACTTCTTGATCGTGATCTCCCAGGCCGTGACGGCACTGACGAACACCTGGTTGCCCGGATCTCGGATGGCGTCCTTGGTCTGCGGAGAGAGCCCTGGGTCCTTGCTGAAGACCCAGATCAGGACGTGGGTGTCAAGGAGTAGGTTCAAGGGAGGTCTCGCGTCCGTAGAAGGCGTCGAGCCAGTCCTCCGGAAGCTCGTCGAAATCCTCGCTCATATGGACCTTGCCTTCCCAGGCCACTTGATCGAGGTCGCGCGGAACTGTGGAGAGGTCGAAGGGCACCAGCTTGGCAACGGGCTTACCTGCCTTGCCGATGACGATCTCTTCTCCCCGTTGGACCTGCTCCACCAGCTTGGAGAGCGTCGCCTTGGCCTCCGCGATGTTGGTGATGCGCATGTCACACCTCTTGGTTAGGGTACCATGGGTTGGTCTAGTCTGGTCTGGTTTGAACTTACCTGCAGTGGAGTCGCTCGAAACTCATTCCAGATGGACGCTGATCTTGACGACGAGGCCGATCGGCTGATGATGCAGCCACTCTTCGTCGAACCGGTCGAGCGCCTCGTCCGCCGCCTCGAACTGGTCATCTTTGGTGCGCACCGTGATCAGAACGATCCCCGGGTCTTCGTCCGGATCGGCCGCCTCGATCCGGAGGGTCTCGTCAGGGAAGTAGCGACGAAGGTTCGTCACCACATCGAGTAAGCGGTCGGCCCAGCCTTTGTCGTCCAGCCAATCGACGAAGGCACGGTCGACCCGCCAATCGAGACCCGGCAGTTCCGCAAGTCGACGCGCAGACTCACCGCGCTCGCGAGGGCTTCCGGTTCTACGCTGACTCTCCTCGTCCGGCACGAGCAGGATCCTCTGTCCAAGAGCCTCCGCCAGACGCACGAGTGTCGCCGCGGTGGGGTTGCCCCGGCCGCTCTCGATGTGGCTGATGTACGACGGGTGGATACCTGTCATCGCTGATAGCGCTGGCTGGCTGAGCTCTCGCGCTTTACGGGCGGCAGCGAATTGCGCGCCCAGTTGGCTGCGGTCGTCGACTTCGGCGACGAACTCGGTGGCGGCTGCCTCATACACGCGATGCGTGTCGTCCGACCAGCTCGCTTTCACCCGGTCTGCGAGATCATCGAAGTTCCTCGGCATGGCCACCTCCAGATATCAGTCTATGTACCTGGACACATCGACGGTCAACGGACGATCCTCGTCATGGCTGTAAGGGAAAAGTGGGTTCAGGGGAGGCTCGGCGCCCGCAGAAGCTGTCCTGGTGCTGTCAGTGTCAACTCCGCTCCAGCTTCTGCAGAGCACGCTGAATTACCTGGGCATCTTGGACGGCCAGACGTGCAGCTTTTCCTGGACGGCGCATCGCGGGCTCGTAGTCGGCACGGACCCTCGACCTCCGGAGCCGGAACAGCAGCGCTGCCACGAGTTCGGCGGTTGCTCTGACCATTGGGTCAGATGTAAGACGCGCTCTGGTCCGGTACGCCCTTAGGACGTCTAGGTGTGACGTGCCCTGCCGGTGATCAGGAAGTGTGTTAGTCCAGAAAAGACGGTACCGATCCCTCGCCTCATGAAACGCTGCGTAGTAAGCACGGCTGACGGCGGTACGCCAGCAAGCCTCAGTCAGACGCTTCCCCGCGCCATCGAGGTCCGGCCCATGTCGCAAGCTCTCCGCGAGCGCCAGGAACTCGCTCCAGGCGAAGCTCATTCGAGATGTACGGACACCTTGAAGATCAGGTCGGTCGGTTGCTGCAGTAGCCACTCCTCGTCGAACTTCGTGAGGATCTCATAGGCTCGGTCAGACTCGTCCGGGCCCGTATCGACGATGACCATGACGTCTTCAGCGCCATCAGGATCGAGGTTGCGCTCGACTCGGATCTCCTCGTCCTTGAAGTAGCGCCGCAGGTTGCCAACGACCTTCGTCACGTCTTGTGTCAGGCCTTCCTCGTCCAGCCACTGCAGGAAGCCGTCGTCGGCGGGAAGGTCGACGCGAGGTAGAGCCGCCAACTGGTGCATGCTGTCACCTCCTTGGCGGCATCATGCCAGACCGTCGTACTGCCTGTGCTCACCTCCTAGGCAGGAACCCCCTCCACCAGACAACCGCCCAGCCCTCCCACCCCGACGTAACCTGAGGCACGTGATCGTCACCGACCTCCCCGTCCTGCCCCGCCAGCCCGGCTGCTACCTGTGGACCACCGCAGAGGACCGGGTCATCTACGTGGGCAAGGCCATCAACCTGCGTTCGCGGGTGCGCTCCTACTTCGGGGCGCAGGCCGGTGCCAAGGCGCATCTCATCACCCGCGACGCCCAGCGGCTGGAGTTCATCGTCACCACCTCCGAGGTGGAGGCGCTGGTGCTCGAAGCCAACCTGATCAAGCGCCACCGGCCGCACTACAACGTGCTGCTCAAGGACGACAAGTCCTACCCCTTCCTCAAGCTCACCAACGAGCCATTCCCCATGCTTCAGTTCACCAGGCGGGTGGTGAAGGACGGTGCCCAGTACTTCGGCCCCTACCCCAACGCCGGTTCGGTGCGGCGGGTGCAGGAGCTGGTGTCGGCCGTGTTCCCGCTGCGGCAGAACAGCGGCTACCCCATGCAGACGCGCAAGAAGCCCTGCCTGCGCTACCACATGGGTCGCTGCATGGCGCCTTGCATCGGCGCCGCCGACCCGGAGCGCTACGCCGCCGTGGTGGCGCAGGTGCGCGCCTTCCTGGAGGGCAGGGTGGAGGAGACGGTGGCCATGCTGGAGGCCGACATGCGCGCCTCCGCCGCGCGGCAGGACTTCGAGCTGGCCCGCACCTACCGTGACCGGCTGGAGGCGCTGCGGCGCCTGACGGGCGTGGAGTCCTCGGCCGAGATCGGCGGTCAGGAGGACCTCGACTTCCTCGGCGCGGCCAGCGCAGGCGACTACGCCATGGTGCAGCTCTTCCAGATGCGCCGCGGCCGGGTGGTGGGCCGCGACAAGCGCTTCCTCACCGGCGCCACCGGCGCCACCGTGGCCGAGCTGCTGGAGCCCTTCATGGCCGACTACTACGGCCAGGCCACCCAGGTGCCGCCGCTGCTGCTGCTGCCGGTCAGCGACCTCGACCTGGACACCTGGACCCGTTACCTCACGGAACGCGCCGGCCGCAAGGTGGAGCTGCGCACACCGCAGCGGGGCGAGAAGGTGGCGCTGCTGGAGATGGCGGCCCGCAACGCCAGCACCGGCCTCGAGGCCGAGCTGGCGCTGCTGGAGTCCCGCGGCGAGGCGCCGGGCGTCAAGGAGCTGCAGGCCGTGCTCGGTCTGGAGGACCCGCCTTGGCGCATGGAGGGCTTCGACATCTCCAACCTCATGGGCACCCACACGGTGGCCAGCCTGGTGGTGTTCGAGGGCGGCCGCGCCAAGAAGAGCGAGTACCGGCGGCTGCGCATCCACGGCCTCGACAAGCCGGACGACTTCGCCTCCATGCACCAGGCGGTGCTGCGCCGCTTCACCGGCCGCCTGGCCGACCAGCTCGCGTTGCCCGACCTGCTGCTCATCGACGGCGGCAAGGGCCAGCTCTCCGCGGCCCAGCGCGCGCTGGACGAGGCCGGCATCAGCATCCCCATGGTGGGCCTTGCCAAGCGGGTGGAGACCATCGTGCTGCCTGACGGCCGCGAGCTGCTGCTGCCCAACAGCCACCCAGGCCTGAAGCTGCTCATCCACGCCCGCGACGAGGCGCACCGCACGGCCGTCGGCTACAACCGCCAGCGCCGCGGCAAGGCCATGACCCACAGCCTGCTCGACGACGTGCCAGGCGTTGGACCCAAGCGACGCGAGGCGCTGCTGGCCCACTTCTCCTCGGTGGACCAGCTGCGGCAGGCCAGCGAGGAGGAGTTGGCGGCGGTGCCTGGGGTGGGGCGGGTGGCGGCGCGGGCGGTGAAAGAGTTCTTCGTGGGGGCGTCGGAGCAGCTGGGCTCCGAGGTTCCTTGATGTCGTGTCCGACTTAAGGGCTATATGATGGTTGATATGTCGGACAGGGTTGACCACGATGCCCTATACAGGGTGGCCGAGTCGCAGGCCGGCTACTTCACCACGCGGCAGGCGAAGGAGGCTGGCATGTCGCCCACCACGCTGAGGCACCATGCCATGCCAGGCCGCCGTTATGACCGCGTCCGGACCGGGCTCTATCGCCTGCGTCACTTCCCTGCGAGCCCTCACGAGCACGTGGTGGCGGCCTGGTTGCCCCTTCGCCATGCTGGTGCGGTCGTGTCGCATGTCAGTGCGTTGGAACTCTACGGACTGTCCGACCTCATGCCGCGGACGATCCATCTCTCCCTGCCTCGATCGGAGAGAGGTCAACGGCCGCGGCCCGGCGTCGAACTGCACACCGTGACCTCGCCTTCGGCGCTGGATGACCGGCTGACTGTCAAAGGCATGTCCGCGACATCTCCCGAACGGGCCATCGTGGAATCCTTCCTCCACGCCGAGCAGCCGGAACAGATCGAGATGGCCATTCGCCAAGCGCTCCGACGAGGGCTCACGACGCCGAAACGACTCAGGGACGTGGCCGAGGCGGCCTCGAAACGAGCGTCGGTCTTCGTGGAGAGCGTGTTGGGGGACAGGCAACTCCGATTCGAGGAAGCGCGTAGGATGCTGCTTCCCTTAGCCGAGGCCCAGGGGATCCTGACTGATGAGGACGTGTTCGAGATCGTTTCTTGAGGGTCCTCCTCAATCCGGCATCGTGCCCCTGGAGCCGCAGGTTCCGGCCGACCGTAGCATGTCGGCGTGAAGCCATCTCCACCAGGTCGGCCCCCCAGCACGTGGGCCTTGGCCGCCTTGGTGGCCGGCAACCTGATCCCCGTCTTGGGCGTGCTGCTGTGGGGCTGGCGGCTCTCCGACCTGATCCTGCTGTATTGGATCGAGAACGGGGTGGTGGGGCTGTACACCATCGCCAAGATCGTGGCGTCGCGCCCTGCCGGCGTCCCGCGCGCGAAGCTGATCATGGGCAAGGTCAGCGGGGTGCCCTTCTTCGTCCTCCACTACGGCCTGTTCTGGCTGATCCATGGTCTCTTCGTGGTCGCCCTCTTCGGCGGCCCGGGTCCCACCATCCCAGTGCAGCCACACACCTTCTTCTTCGCAGCGGTCATCGTCACCTGGCTCCGCGCCGACGTCTACGCCCTGCCTGCGCTGGGCCTGCTGCTGTCGCACGGGGTGTCCTTCCTGACCAACTACCTGGGCAGGGGCGAGTACCGCAGGCTCGGGCCGGACGAGCTGATGCCGCTGCCTTACGGGCGGGTGGCCCTGCTGCACCTGGTCGTCATGGCGGGCGGGTTCCTGGTCCTGTTCCTGGGGCAGGCGCAGCCGGTGTTGCTGTTGTTCGTGGCGGTCAAGGTGGCGGTGGACCTGCGCGCGCACCTGGTGGAGCGGCAGCGGACGGGGGAAGGGGAAGACGTGCGGGGTGAGGCTTGGGGCTAACTGTGGAGGTCGGTCTCGAGCAGTGGCATGCGGCTTCGTATGCCCGCCGCGACCGCCTCGTGCAGGTCTTGCGGGAAGCCCGAGGGCAGTTCGCTCTCGACCGTGGCCATGGCTGTGTCCATCCTGGAGGCGATGTCCTCGATGGCGTCTTGAACCAGTGATCTGGGCAGGCCCGCTCCCTCGGCGGTCTGAAGGAAGTGCCGGGGCATGATCTCGTCGAGCCGATAGCGCCTGCGGCGCCCGACCGACATCGCGAGTCTCATCTGTCTGCGTTCGATCTGTTGCGCGACCAGACCGGGTTGGGCGCTCAGCACGTCGTAGAGCGGCGTGAGCGCGTAGCCGCCGCCTGGACGCAGGAAGATGCTGAAGTTCTTGGCGTGGCCGTCCGTCGCGCCGATGAGCCAGAAGGCCAGTTGCGCCTGGATCAGCGTGCGGTGGTCGGCGGCGGGTGTGTCGCTGCCTTTGAGCAGCTTCGCGATGTCCACCAAAGAGGGACCACCCTCGTTCTGATACTTGCGTGCAGGTGGCACCGACAGCGCCTGGCAGCAGTCCTCCTGGGGAAGGCGCAGCAAGCGGCCGTTGCTCCACGCCCTGTCGAACCTTTCCACGACGAGTGCCTTGGTCTGACCGAAGGTTGCGATCTCGGCGTGGTTGACGGGCAGGCCCAGGTGGTGGAGAAGGCGCAGGCAGTAGAACTCGTTCTCGACACTGCTCCACAGGAAGTCGTCGGGTCGTCGGCCGATCGCTGTCTTGATGATGTGGGTGGTGGGTGTCGTGCCATGCGGCTTGAGCCATCGGTCGTCCACCCGGAGCAGGGCTGTCTTCTCCTGCGCACCGGCCACGGAGATCCTGAAGTCGTCGTCTCCGGAGAGTCCTAGTGGGGCTTGTGTCAGGCCCTCGAGCAGTCGTTCGATGGCCCCTTCGTCGATGGCCTCGCCCGTGATCGCCAGGCTGTCACCCAGTGCATCGGCGTCATCCGCGATGAACTGCAGCGCCCCGACGCAGTCTCGGCCGATCGCTGCCAAGAGGCTGTAGGCGTCGTATCCAGCAGCGCCGACCTTGTCTGCTACGCGCCTCCTCAGCGTCTCGGAGTCCGGCAGCAAGCCCTCGAACACGGCGATCACGCGCTCGCCACGCCATGGATCCTCGCGCAGCGGCAGCGACAGCGAGACAGGGAAGGCCGCCGGCCGGCTCAGCCAGCCTTCGTCGTAACGGAACTCGACGGCACCGCTTCGCTCCTTGAGCAGGTGCCCAACCAGCCGGTTGTTCTGGTAGACCCGCAGGGGCGGATGCAGGCGTTTCCTGGCTGTCATCCGATCAGGTCCTCGATACCCTGCCCGCGGCTGCGAGCAGCGATCTGGAACTCCAGGTCGAGCGCCGCCAGCACGGCCAGCAGCGTATCCAGCCGGGTCGCAGGATTGCCTGTCTCGATGAGCGAGATCGTCTCCTGACGCAAGCCGGCTCGCTCGCCAAGGTCGTGTTGGCTCAGGCGGAGCCTCTTGCGGTTGCGTCGGATGAGGTTGCCGATCTGTTCAGGGCTCCTGGCAAGGTCAGGCATGGCATCCTCCTGCTTCACTATGCGCTGATTCCGATAAAATGTCAATATAGGAATTGGCGCATATCTCTACTTTATGCGCTGATTCGCATGACCGATGGATTCCACGGCTTGGGCCAAGGCTCACCGCGCGACAGCATCGACGGCGCGTAGCATTCCCGATGTGAACCCTTCGGCGCCGACGGTGCAGACGCCACCCCCCAGCCCATGGGCCTTGGCCGCCCTTGTGGCAGGCAACCTCCTGCCCCTGGTGGGGGTGCTCTTCTGGGGCTGGAAGGTCTCCGACCTGCTGATGCTCTACTGGATCGAGAACGGCGTGATCGGCCTCTACACCGTACTCAAGATGCTGGCGTCCCGAGGCATGCGCGGATTCGGTGGCTTCGCGGCCAAGGCATTCACGGTGCCCTTCTTCTGCTTCCACTACGGCGTGTTCTGGGCGGCGCACGGCCTCTTCATCCTCTCGGCCTTCCCTGTGCGCACGGCTGGGGTCGGCAAGGGGGTGGCGCGGGTGACCTTCAACGCCTTCGACTTCCGCGAGGGCTTGATCCCCTTGGTGCAGGACCTGCTGGCCGGCCCCTTGGCCCCGGCGGTCGTCGCCCTGCTGGTCTCGCATGGGGTGTCCTTCGTGGCCAACTACCTCGTCCGTGGCGAGTTCAGGACGCTCAACCCCTTCGGGATCATGTTCCAGCCCTACGCCAGGGTGATGATCCTGCACGTGGTCATCCTCGTCGGCAGCATGTTGGTGATGCTGCTCGGGCAGCCGATCTTCTCGCTGCTGCTCCTGGTGGTGCTGAAGACGGCAGTGGACGCAGGCGCCCACCTGCGTGAGCACCTGCGCGCCTTCATGGCAGCGCGCGCTCAGGTCGCTCAGCGGCCGGCCGCTGGCGGATGAGGGCGGCGGCAGCGTCGCGCTCCGAGGTTTCCTGGTGTCCGCGGTGGGGCAGACCCTGCCGGTGTTGGTGTTGTTCGTGGGGGTGAAGGTGGCCATCGAGGTGGTAGCTTCCATCCGCTCGCAGCGGCGAGGTTCGGACAGGCATGGCCTGCTACCCAACGACTCTGAGAGTCACTAGCTTGCAGAGGCGTCCATCGTTAGGCGACTCCGAGTACGTGCGGATCTGTGTTCACAGGGAACCCCATCGCGGGAAGTCCGCCTGGCGCTTCAAGGGTGGCCAGGTGTTCCACGAGCCTGCTGCCCCAGGTGTGGCGTGGCGCGATCAGGTCCATGAAGTGGAGGACGATCAGGAAACAGTTGTACAGGCGTCGAGAGGACTGCTGCCAGCTCTGCACGAGGTGCCTGAGTGATGCCTTCGGCGTGCTGGGTGTGACTGTGAACTCACGGTTCCAAAGGCGGCTGTGGTGAGCACATACGTTACGGACGATCGAAAGATGCTGAAGCCAAGATTCGAGCTGGTTGTGGTGGAGTTCGAAGGCCTCAGAGATCTTGCGACGGATGTCGTTCTGACTGATGCTGGCGTACCACTGCGAAAGCGCTCCGAACGACATCACTTCACAAACTACCCAAGTGGGTGGAAGTGGTTCGAGGTAGGCCTCCAGGTGATGCTTGATGAACAACTCCTGCGTTCGAGCTCGTTCCACCTCCCTTTGCAGACGAGCTAGGTTCTCCGGGTGTTTTCGATGCCTGTCGTGCAGCCCAGGGTCTAGGTGGGCATGCGAACCAGCTGCGTGAGCGAGAACGTATGCCCACCTGGCTCGGACGGCAACTTCGACACGCTCGAGAGCATCCAGCATGAGCAACCGCAGCTCCCTGTCGAATACGTAGAGGGCGAGCACGCGATCGAACGACGTTCCTGGCTTGAAGGCGTGGGGGTTCCGGGAGGCCTCGAATGGGAGCCAGTACGCTTCGAGCCGATAGTAGTTCAGATTCGCAAGGAAGAACTCGGCGGCGTTCCTGTCCTCGACATGCATCCCCCTCGCGATCAGTAGATCTACCTGGGCTGCATAGTCAAGAGCAGTCTTGTTGAAGGGGTGAGGCATAAAAAGAAGTAACCCGCCGATTTTAGGATGCGCAAGCGCAGAGCCTTGGCGGGTTTTCTTGTGAACACTCTACCCCGGAGACGTAGATCTCGGCAAGCCGGCTAGGCTCGACGGCCAGGCTGGCTATCGAGCCGGTAGGGATATCAACATCGCTTTCTGGGCGTTCGCGTGGCTGCATGGTTTGACCCCGGGGAACAAACTATGCGACCAGCGGCATCGATGTACGCACGCCATTGTCTTTTGCCCAACGGTGCACGAGAAATGCCCAATCGACGCCTCAACCCTCCGCGCTCTCCCCCCGTGCCTTGCCCTCCCGCGCGTAGAACGCCCCCCGCGTGATCGACATCTGCACGTCGGTGCGGCCGTTGGCCGCCGGCACACGCCGGTTCTCCCTGAAGCCCACCTTGTTGAAGGCGGCCTGGGCGCGCAGGTTGTCGGCGAAGGTGTGCAGCCGCACGATCTCCAACCCGAGCGAGCCGAAGCCGTAGCCGAGCAGCGCGCGGATGGCCTCGTTGCCGTAGCCGCGGCCCCAGTGCGTGCGCTCGCCGATGATGATGCCGAGGACCGCCTCGGTGCCGCGCACCTCGTAGAGCTCGATGGTGCCGATGAAGGCCTGCTGCTCGTCGAAGATGCCGTAGGTGCGGCGGTCGGGCCGGCGTGAGTCGCTGCGTAGCACCCGCCGCAGCAGCCACAGCGGCAGCCGCGTTGGCGGGGTGCCGTTGAGGTAGGCGATCTCGGGGTCGCGGAAGTGGGCGTGCAGCCGCCGCCAGGCGTGGTTGTCGACCTCGGCCAGCGGCCGGAGGACCACACGGCCGTGGCTCAGCGTCCTGTCGGACACGACCACGGGGGCCGACGCGGCCGTCATGGCCCCCATTGTACGCTGCCAGGAAGCCGCGCCCGGGAGGAAGTCGACACCGATGAATCAAGACGCCAGACAGCAGAACGACCCCGTCCTACGCTTCCAGGCGCCCTTCGAGCGCATGCGCGACGCCATCGCCCATGTGGTGCTGGGCCAGCGCACGCTGGTCGAGGACCTGCTGGTCGCCGCCCTGTCGCGCGGGCACGTCCTGATCGAGGGCGCGCCTGGCCTCGGCAAGACCCGCCTGGTGCGGGCCTTCGCCGAGGTCACCCAGCTCAGCTTCGGCCGCGTGCAGTTCACCCCCGACCTCATGCCAGCCGACGTCACCGGCAGCACGGTGTTCATCGAGGAGGCCAGCGAGCGCCGCTTCGAGTTCCAGCCGGGACCGGTCTTCGCCAACGTGCTGCTGGCCGACGAGATCAACCGCGCCACGCCCAAGACGCAGTCGGCCCTGCTCGAGGCCATGCAGGAGCGCGCGGTGACGGTGGCCGGGGTGCGGCACGAGTTGCCGGAGCCCTTCGTGGTGCTGGCCACCCAGAACCCGCTGGAGATGGAGGGCACCTACCCGCTGCCAGAGGCGCAGCTCGATCGCTTCCTCTTCAAGCTCAGCGTGCCGCGACCCGACGCGGCCACCCTCAAGCAGGTGCTGCAGGCCACCACCGGCGAGGAGCCGGGCCCGCCGGCCGAGGTGGTCTCGCGCGGCGCCTTCCTCGACCTGCAGGCGCTGCTGCGCGCCGTGCCGGTGGCCAGCAGCGCGCTGGAGTGGGTGGTGGCCCTGGTCGAGGCCAGCCACGCCCACCCGCTTGTGCGCCTGGGCGCCAGCCCGCGCGGGGCGCAGGCCATGGTGCTGGCGGCCAAGGGCTACGCCTTGGCGGCCGGCCGGCCCCACGTTGAGCTGGACGACCTGCGCCGCGCCGCCCTGCCATCGCTGCGCCACCGGCTGCTGCTCTCCTTCGAGGCCGAGGTGGAGGGCGTGATCACCGACCAGGTGGTGCAGGAGCTGCTGCAGAGCGTCGACGCGCCTGCCAGACGGCGGTAG
>CAYXJZ010000009.1:21147-46538 GCA_964465355.1 uncultured bacterium
GCCAGCGGCGAGCGCAGCGCGCGCGAGGCGGGCAGCTCGGTGGAGTTCCACGACTTCCGGCCATACCAGCCTGGCGACGAGTTGCGGGCCGTCGATTGGCGCGCCTACGCCCGCGCCAGACGGCTCATCACCCGGCTGTACCGGGCCGAGCGCAACATCGACCTGCACGTGGTGCTGGACGTGAGCCCAAGCATGGGGCTGGGTCACAAGCTGAGTTACGCCCGCACCGTGGCCGAGCTGCTGTGCTACGTCGGCCAGCGCGACGCGCTCACCCGGGTGCACACCACCGACGGCCGCGCCAGCTCCGCCGCCCAGGGCCGCGCCGGCTTGGGCCAGGCATGGGGGCTGCTGCAGGGTGCCGAGGTGCGCGAGGCCAGCCCCGGCCCGGTGGAGGCGCTGCGCGACTTCGCCCTCTCGCTGCCGCGGGTGCGCGGCGCGGCGCTGGCGGTGGTGGTGTCCGACCTGCTCGACCCAGCCCCATGGCGCCCTGCCCTGGTGGCCTTGCGCGCCCGCGGGCTCGACGCCGCCTTCGTCCAGGTGCTGTCCGACGACGATCTCGAGCCGCCCGAGGGCCGCTTCGAGGTGGTGGACGTGGAGACCGGCGAGCGGCGCACGGTGGGGCCGGAGCAGGTGCGGCGCTACCACATGGCGGTGCAGTCCTTCTTGCGCCGCACGCGCTCGGCCATCTCCCAGGCCGGCGCCACCCACCTGCTCATGCGGGTGCCCGCCAGCGGCGGCGAGGGGCCGGTGGCCGAGCGCAGCGCCCTGGCCGCCCTGCGCCGGGCGCGGGTGCTGGTGCCGCGCTAGCCTAGCCGCTCACCACCTGCAGCCGTTCACCGTCGGGTCCGCGGCAGGAGAACAGCACGCGGCCGTTCGGCAGCGTCTGGGGCGCCGTCTCGATCAGCGTCACGCCAGCCTCGCGCAGGCGCGTGAACGTCCCAGCGACGTCGTCGACCAAGAAGGCGACGTGGTGCACCAGGCCGTCACCTGGGTGGTGGTCCGCGACGCCGGCGATCAGCTCGAGCTGCGCACCACCGTCGGGATGGCTGAGGAAGGCGATGGTGGCGCCGTTCGCGAGCGTGTCGCGGCTCGCGGTGTGCAGGTCGAAGTGGCGCTCGTAGAAGGCGATCGAACGTGCGAGGTCGGTGACGCGGATGGCGACGTGGTGGATGCCCATGGTCATGGACGACAGGGTACGCCTCCCTCGCCGTCGGCCCCTCGACCTGACCGTACGATGGGCGCCGATGCACGGTACAGGGTTCGCCGGAGGTGCAAGGCGATGAACCCCATCGTCCTGATCGGGGGGATCTGCCTCGTCGTCGCAGGCGTGGTGCTGGCGGTGGCCTCGGTCGTGCTCTTCGCCGACGCCGTGTACGAGGGCACGCGGCGTGGTGTGACGCGGACGGAGTCAGAGTCCGTGTGGCATGCGGCGATCATGGCGCAGCTGCCGCGCTTGCTGGTGGGTGCGGTGCTCGCTGCGCTGGGGGCGGCCCTGCTCGGATGGTTCGCCAGCTGATGTCCGCCGGCGTCCTCATGTCCGACGGCGCTTCACCCTGGGTACGATGCCCGGATGGAGGTCATCGGTCAGCGCCTGCCAAGCGGCGAGACGGTGCTGCGCACCTTGGACCGCGGCGCGCTGGCGCGCGTCTACCTGGTCTCCGACGGCCGCACGATGCGGGCGCTGAAGTTGCTGCCCGCCGGCCCCGGCATGGAAGCGCGGGTGAGCCACGAGTACGACCTGGCGCACGATCTCGACCATCCCCTGCTCGGCCGCGTCGACGAGAAGGTGGAGGTGGACGGCAGGCACGGCCTGCTCATGCCCTTCCTGCCTGGACGGCCGCTGCGCTGGAGCGGCGCAGATGCCCTGCCGCGCTCTGCGCTGCTGGCCGCCTTCCAGGACCTGCTCGAGGCCCTGGCCTACCTGCATGGCCGCGGGGTGGTGCACCGCGACGTGAAGCCGGAGAACCTGCTGGTCGACCAGCACGGCCGCGCCCGGCTGCTGGACTTCGACCTGGCCATCCGTGTGGCGCAGCCCGAGGGTGCTGCGCCGGCGGCGGCCGCGGTCACCGCAGCGGTGGCCGGCACCATCGCCTACCTCAGCCCTGAGCAGGCGGCCGGGGCGCCAGCCTCCCCGGCCTCCGACCTCTACGCCGTTGGCGTCATGCTCTACGCTGCCCTCACCGGCGAGGTGCCATACAGCGGCACCGTGGCCGAGGTGCTGCGCGCCCACCGCCTGAACCCCACGCCGCTGCCCTCCCAGCGCCAACCCCAGCTACGGGTGGCCGATCCCATGCTGGCCGGGCTGCTGGCCAAGGAGCCGGCCCAGCGCTTCCACGGTGCGGCGGCGGCGGGGGAGGCCTTGAGGGCGCTGCGCAGGGTGATCGAGGGAGACCGGCCGGTCCGGTAGCGGCTTGTCGCTCACCTGTGGGCTCCGGCAGAGGACAGGTCCCCCCTCCGGAAGGGCGTAGTCGTAAGATGTGCGGATGATGGAACGCGTGGCGGTCGCGGCTCTGGCCGCCCTGGCGCTCTTGGCCTTGTGGTTCGCCCCATGGGCCACCTACAACCGAGAGACGGGCGCGCGCGCCACCGTCCTGCTCCTGCCCAACCGATCGATGGACTTCACCGGCCGCACCGAGGCCATCACCGTGCCCGGCCAGGGCTTGGTGCTGGTCGCCAGCGCCTTCGGCCTGCTCACCGTGTTGGCGGCCGCCAGCCTGCGGACAGGCGGCGCGCAGCGCTGGCTGTGGCTGGGGGCGGGCGCGCTGGCGCTGCTCAGCACCACCGTCGGCCTGTCGCAGTTCGATCAGGCCGTGCATCAGCGGCGGGTGACGGCCTTCCAACAAGCCATCGCGCCGGCCATCGCCAACCCCAACGCCAACCAGGACGCAGCCCGCCTGCGGGCCATCAGCGAGGCGGCCATGGACCGGCCGGTGGAGCAGAGCATCGAGATGGCCTCCGCCGCCGGCATGCTGGTGCGGCGGCTGCCGTACGGCGGCTCCGCCCTGAGCCTGGCGGCCTTCCTCACCGGTGCCGCCGGGGTGCTGGCCATGTTCTTCGGCCTGCGCGCCTTCCGCCGCCTCGGCACGCTCATCGACCGGGTGGTGCAGGCTGCCGCCATCCCCTTCGTGGCCATCCTGTTGGCGCTGGCCGCGGCGGCCGTGGTGGTGCTGGTGTTGCAGCCCACGCCGCTCGGCCCCGGCGTGGCCGTCAGCGGCGCCACCATGCAACTGGCGGGACGGCTCGACACCCTCTGGCACACCTATTACGTGCTCTTCGCCGGCTCGTTGGCCACCTTCAAGGGCTTCTTGGACGCGCTGTCCTTCGCCACGCCGCTGATCTTCACCGGCCTGGCGGTGGGCTTCGGCTTCCGCGCCGGCCTCTTCAACATCGGCGCGCCCGGCCAGATGGTGCTCGGCGCCATCTTCGCCATGTTCGCCGGCATCTACCTGCCCGGCCCTGCCTGGTTCGTGCTGCCCATGTCGGTGCTGGCCGCCGCGGTGGGTGGCGGCCTGTGGGGCGCCCTCCCCGGCTTCCTCAAGGCCCGCTTCGGCGCCAACGAGGTCATCAACACCATCCTGCTGAACTTCGTGGCGGCCTCGCTGCTGCTGTTCATGCTCTCGGCCTCACCCACCTTCGCGGCGCCGGCCGTGCGGGTCATCCAGTACCTGGCGGCGGTGGCCGGTGTTGCCCTGCTGGCCATGCTGCTGCCGCAGCTCCGCCGCATCGTGGCCAAGGCGCCGCGCCTGGTGTTCGCGCTGGTGGCCGTGGTCGGCCTGGTGGGCGCCACCGTGGTGGCCCAGCCGCGCAGCGGCGACGCACCGGTGGTGCTCAACCTGCCCTTCAAGGTGCCCGGCTCCGAGCCCAAGTCGCATGAACTGTCGCCCGCCGCCCGCCTGCCGCGCCTGCCTGCCATGTTCGGCATCGACCTGCGCGCCACGCCTGGCAGCAACACGGTGCCGGTGAACGTAGCGGCATGGGTCGCCGTGGCGGCTGCCGTCGCGGCGCTGGCGCTGGGGGGGCTGCTGGCCTTCGTGCGTAAGCGCGGCCTGGCGGGGCGCTTGGCCTTCGGGGTTGCCGTTGGCCTGCTGGTCTACGGGCTTGGCGCCGCCTTCGGCTGGCGCGCGCTGATGCTGACCATCCCGGCCACCAACCTCAACCCCGCCTTCCTCATCGCCATGGCGGCGGCGGTGTTCGTGTGGGTCTTCCTCTTCCGCACCCGCTACGGCTTTGAACTGCGGGCCGCCGGCCTCTCGCCCAAGGCGGCCGAGTACGGCGGCGCCAACCTGCGGCGCACCACCGTGTGGACCATGGCCATCTCCGGCGCGCTGGCCGGCCTCACCGCCACCCACTACGTGCTGGGCGGGGCGTTGGAGGACTACGCCCTGCGCCAGTCCATCCCCACCAGCGACGGCTTCGACGGCATCGCGGTGGCGCTGCTCGGCGGCAACCACCCCGTCGGCATCGTGCTGGCCGCCTTCCTCTTCGGGGTGCTGAAGAACGGCGGCTCGGTGCTCAACATCACCTTCAGCGACCTCACCCGCGACGTGGTGTCGATGATCCTGGCGCTGGTGGTGCTGTTCATCGCCGCCAAGGGCTTCTTGCCGCAGCGCTGGTTCGACCCGCGCTTCCGCCGGGCAGCCGGCGGAGACGGCGGCGCCGGCTACGGCGGTGACGGGGCTGCGCACGCCGGCGAGGCGGGCGGGCACGGCGAGGCAGGCGCTTCAGCCTCGACGGCCGGCTTGGGCGAGGAGGCTGGCTGATGGAGACCGTGGTGCTGCTCACCCTGCTCGGCTCCATGCTGCGGGCCACCACCCCGCTGCTGCTGGCGGCCCTCGGCGGCCTCTTCTCGGAGCGAGCCGGCATCGTCAACATCGCCCTGGAAGGCATCATCATCTTCGGCGCGCTGGCGGCCGCCCTCACCACCTACTACGTGGAGGCGGCCGTGCTGCGCGAGACCCCCGGTATCCGGGTCTGGTACGCGCCATGGCTAGGCGTGCTGGCGGCGATGGTGGCAGGGGCGCTGGTCGGCCTCATCCACGCGGTGGTGTCCATCCGCTACAAGGCCGACCAGATCATCTCGGGTGTGGCCATCAACCTCATGGCCGCTGGCATCCCGGCCGTGCTGCTCACCGGCCTCTTCGGCAACTCCTCCACCTCGGCCACCATCCGCAACCGCCTGCCGCTGTGGGGCGAGGCGCCCTTCGCCTTCAGCCCGCTGGTCTACCTTGCCTTCCTGCTGGTGCCGGTGGTGTGGTTCGTGGTCTTCCGCACCCCCTTCGGCCTGCGGTTGCGCGCGGTGGGCGAGCACCCAGAGGCGGCCGACAGCGTCGGCGTCTCGGTCATCCGCCTGCGCTACATCGGGGTCATGATCTCCGGCGTGCTGGCGGCGCTGGCGGGCGCCTACCTCTCCATCGGCGGCTTCAACCAGTTCATCACCGACATGTCGGGCGGCCGCGGCTTCATCGCCCTCGCCGCGCTGATCTTCGGCAAGTGGCACCCCTTCGGCGTGCTGGGCGCCACCCTGCTGTTCGGCGCCTTCCAGGCGCTGGAGACGCAGCTCGGCGGCGGGCAACTGCTGCCGCCCACGGTGGTGCAGAGCCTGCCCTTCATCCTCACCATGATCGTCCTTGCCGGCTTCGTCGGCCGCTCGGTAGGACCCAAGGCGTTGGGCAAGCCCTTCAGCAAGGGCTGAGGCCGCCGCCGGGTCCAGGAGGTCTGCATGGCATCCGCGCGCGCGTCCGGCGTCCTGCTCCACCCCACCTCGCTGCCCGGCCCCTTCGGCTCGGGTGAACTGGGCGAGCAGGCCTTGCGTTGGCTAGCCTGGCTGGCGGAGGCGGGCCAGCGTTGGTGGCAGGTGCTGCCGCTCGGGCCGACCGGCTACGGCGACAGCCCCTACCAGAGCTTCTCCTCCTTCGCGGGGAACCCCAACCTGATCAGCCTGGCCAGGCTGGCGGAGGAGGGCTGGCTGAGGACCGAGGAGCTGGAAGGGGCGCCGGACGGCGATCCCCTGCGCATCGACTTCGGCCCGCTGATCGAGTTCCGCGCCGCCCGCCTTGCCTTGGCCGCCGAGCGCTGGCGGGCCGGCGCCGACGCCGAGCAGCGCCATGCCTTCGAGTCCTTCTGTGCCCAGCACGCCTCCTGGTTGGACGACTACGCCTTGTTCATGGCCCTCAAGCGCGCGCATGGCGGCCGACCATGGAACGCCTGGGCGGCCCCCCTACGCCGCCGCGAGACCGAGGCGCTGGCGGCCGCCCGCCTGCGGCACGCCGAGGCGATCCAGGCAGAGTCGCTGCTGCAATGGTGGTTCGATCGCCACTGGGGTGACGTGCGTCGGCGCGCGGATGAGCTGGGCATCCGCGTGCTTGGCGACCTGCCCATCTTCGTGGCCTTCGACTCGGCCGACACCTGGGCCGCGCAGGAGCTGTTCTTCCTCGATGACGCAGGCAACCCCACCGTGGTGGCCGGCGTGCCACCCGACTACTTCTCCGAGACCGGCCAGCGCTGGGGCAACCCGCTGTACCGCTGGGACCGCCACGCCGCCGACGGCTACGCCTGGTGGATCGCCAGGCTACGCCGCTGCCTCGAGCTCTACGACCTGGTGCGCATCGACCACTTCCGCGGCTTCGAGGCCTACTGGGAGATCCCGGCCAGCGAGGAGACCGCCGTGCAGGGGCGCTGGGTGGAGGGGCCGGGGCAGGCGCTGTTCGACGCCTTCGCCACCGCGTTCGGTGGCGCGGTCGACGGGCCCCTGCCCATCGTGGCCGAGGACCTTGGTGTCATGACGCCAGGCGTCGAGCGCCTACGTGACCACAACGGCCTGCCCGGCATGAAGGTGCTGCAGTTCGCCTGGGGCGGCGATCCCGACGATCCCTTCCTGCCCCACACCTACCCGGCCAACGCGGTGGTCTACACCGGCACCCACGACAACGACACCACCATCGGCTGGTACGCCCAGGCGCCAGAGGACGAGCGCGACCGGTTGCGGCGTTACCTGTCCTCTGACGGCCAGGACGTGGCCTGGGACCTGTGGCGCGCGGCGCAGGCATCGCCCGCCGACTTGGCCATCGTGCCCATGCAGGACCTGCTGCGGCTGGGGCACGAGGCGCGCATGAACCTGCCGGGGGCACCGGCAGGGAACTGGGGTTGGCGGTTCGAGTGGGCGCAGGTGCCAGATGGCTTGGCGGGGGCGTTGCGAGCGATGGGGAAAGCCTACGGGCGGTAGGACGGGTGTGTCGGCGAGCCCAGAAACAGAGGGCCAGCTGCAGCTATGTCGCGCATGAAACTTCTCCGACGATGTTCGTCCACTATCATGATCAATGACCCTTCGACAACCTGAGAGGCTGCGCACGCAGGCGGCTGTGTGAGCGGTGTCCGTGCTCCGGATCTTCCACTGCCGTTCGCGCGTGTAGCCACCGGGGTCACGGGACTCGACGAGATCCTGTTGGGCGGCCTGCCTGAGCATGGGGTCTACCTTGTCAAGGGCGGCACCGGGACCGGCAAGACCACGCTGGGCTTGCAGTTCCTGCTGGAGGGCGTGGAGCGGGGGCAGACCTGCCTGTTCGTGAGCCTCTCGCAGTCGACCCGCATGCTCGAGCGCATCGCGGCCTCGCACGGCTGGTCGCTCCGGGGTGTGCACGTCCACGCCATCACGCCCAACGATGTCCTGCGCCAGCAGCGCGGCCAGCAGGACGTGTTCGTGTCCGACGAGGTCGAACTCGTCGACCTGGCCGAACGCATCCGCGAGGTGGTAGAGCGCGTGCGTCCCGACCGTCTCGTGTTCGACTCGCTGAGCTTCATCGAGATCCTGGCGACGGCTCCCGGCCGTTTCGAGCAGGAGCTGGCCGCCCTGGTCGAGCTGCTCGGCAGCCTGCAGGTGACCTCCCTTTTCGTGTTGAACGAAGGGGGTAGCGGGACCACCGACATGATCACCGATGGCGCCATCAACCTCGAGCACCTGGAGGAGGACTTCGCGGGCATCCGCTACCGACTGCGGGTCCAGAAGGTGCGCGGGAGCGCGTTCCGCGGCGGCCACCACGACTTCGAGATCGTGCGCGGCGGCCTGCAGGTGTACCCGCGCCTCACGCTGACCCACCGCGGCCGCTACGCCGAGGAACAGGGTGGCCGCAAGCGGGTGAGCTTCGCCAGCGACATCGAGTCGCTCGACCGGCTGGTCGGCGGCGGGCTCAACGCGGGCACCTCCTGCCTGATCCGCGGTCCATCGGGTGTGGGCAAGTCCAGCCTGGCGACGCGCTACACCTACGCGGCGGCCGAACGCGGACAACGCACGGTGTACTTCCTGTTCGAGGAGGTGCGCGACACCTTCCTGCGGCGCTCGGCAGCCTTGCACATGGACCTGCAGCCGCACGTCGATGCCGATCGCGTGCGGGCCCTGCAGGTGGGCGGCACCAGCGTCCTGCCCGGCGAGCTGGCTACCCACATCCGCGAGAGCGTGGCTTGGGGGGCCGAGCTGGTGGTGATCGACTCGCTCTCCGGCTACTACCAGTCGCTACCCGACGAGCGGCTGTTGCTCTCCGAGATCCGGGACGTGATCCGCTACCTCAGCGAACGCGGGGTGCTGTCCATCGTGACGCTGGCGCAGCGGCCCGATCCGGCGGGGGCCGAGGCGATCCCGCTCGACGCGCTCGACATCAGCGAGAGCGTGGACGTGACCATCAGCCTGCAGTTCATCGAGTCGGGCGATGCCCTGACCAAAGGCATGTCGGTCGTCAAGCGGCGCGACGGCGATCACGAGAAGAGCATGCGGGAGCTGGTCATCGACCGGCACGGCCTCAGATTGGGCAGGGTACTGCCGCGCTCCGGGATCATGGCCTCTGGCGACACTCAGCCGCCTGTCAGCGGCAGCTCCCTCCTGGACGATGATGGTCACGCCGAGGGATGACGGCTTCGTCCTGGTGTTCGCCCCGGGCATCGACAACGCTGGGATGATCGTGCGCAAGCTGCGCGAGGCGGGGCTGCCTTGCCTGGTGTGCGTCGACGCGGAGGAGCTCGACACACGTTTGAGTGGCCCAAGCGAGGACCTGGCTGCCGTGGTGGTCACCGCGATGGGCGTGCGCAAGGGCGCGGGCCCGCCGATCGCGAGGTTCAAGGCCGGTGAGCCGACCTGGTCGGCGCTGCCGATCATCCTCCTGGCGCCACCGGGCGCCGTGGACCTCGCTCCGTGGCCGCACACCACGCTGTTGACGCAGCCGACCACCGCCAAGCAACTGATCGAGGTCGTCAAGCGATCGGTCGAGTCCCGAGGCCTCCAGCATCTGCTGGCCAGCGCCAGCCAGGACCTCCGCCGCATCGCCCTCCAGGATCCACTGACCGGCCTTCCCAACCGCACGGCCCTCTACGAACGGATGCGGACGTTACAGCACGAACGTCGTGGCTCGCACGGCGGCTTCTCCGCGATCTTCGTCGACCTCAACGACTTCAAGCGCATCAACGATGACCACGGCCACGCCGTCGGTGACGAGGTGCTGCAGCAGGTGAGCGCGCACCTGATCGCCGCCATCCGCTCCACCGACTACGTGGCCAGATGGGGCGGCGACGAGTTCGTGGTGCTGCTGGTGGGCACGACAGGTACCGGCCTGGTCGCCGACACCGTGCGTCGACTCGGTGAGGGGGCCGACCTGCATCTCCCGTCGCTGGCCGATCCCATCCGGGTGTCGTTCAGCGTGGGGCGTCTCGACGACATCGAGCCGGAGCAGGCGCCTGAGGAGATCCTGGCTGTCGCAGACGGCAGGATGTACGAGCATAAGCGGGCGCAGCGGCGGCAAAGCGATCGCTAGGGAAGGCGGCGCAGCCGATGCGCATCGAACTCCGTAGGCTCGACCAAGTGCTCGAGTCGGGTCTCAGTACGAGTCCACCATCTGCAGCCTCGTCATCGACATGTCCACGCCGACAGCGCAGGACGGCTTGGTCGGATCGGGCGACGTCCAGCCTGCACTGATGTCCTCCGCGCGGTAGGCGACGAGCGGAAGGCCATCGGGTGTCAGCGCTACGGCCGGCTGCCGCAGGAACCAGAACCCGACGGTGCAGTTGTGATAGAGGAAGATGTCGTCCGCGGGGATCTCGTTGGCCAGCTCCACCCTGGCGAGCGACCAGTCGACCGAACCATAGCGGCCGACGCAGTCGCCGTCGCAGTAGGCGAGCAGGATGCTTCCGCGCACGGTGTAGGCCAGGCGGGGGCGATCCTGCTGGTCGAGCACGAGGTCGATGCCGTCCCCAAGGTCGTTGCCTTCGCCGCTGTTGAGCAGCGCGGTGCCCGACCACGTCTCACCGTCAGCAGCGGTGCAGTCCTCGTCGCACTCGAAGTAGGCGAGGTAGTGATCAGGCCCATCGGCGCCAAGGAAGGCGAGGCGCACACCGCCGTCGGAGCTGAGGCCCATCGTCACAGCTGGCGCGACCTCGGCGATGTAACGGTCCGAGTAGGCCTCTGCAAGACCGATGCCTGGCCAGTTGTCGACCTCCTCGTTGCCGCAGTCGACATCACAGCGCAGGTAGGCCACGAGGTCGGCATCGCCCACCGGGATGACGGTGGCCACGTGTGCAACGCCGTCGGCATCGAAGGCGAGGGTGGGCTCTAGCCAGGACTGCTCGCTGATGGTGCTGCCGGTCCAGTTCGCAGCGTCGAGGCAGTTGGCGTCGCAGGCGAAGAGGCGCGTGCCCGGCTCGGGTGCGCCGATGCCGAGGTAGGCCTGGTATGCGTGCATGAGGAAGCGCGGGCGGCCCTGCTGATCGAGCGCGAAGGCGCTGCCGGTCAGTTCCCAGTCGGCTTGGTGTTCGTGGATGACGCTGGACCGCCAGCCGCTGCTCTCGCTGCAGTCGCCGGAGCAGTTGGCGTAGATGACCGAGTCATAGGTGCTGAAGAGGAGGTGCAGGGTGTCCGCAGCGTCGAGCACGATGAGGGCGGTGTGCACCGAGCCGGCCTCGCCGGTCGGGAAGTCGACCGTCCGCACCTGCTCGGCCTCGCTGCAGCCCACCGGGCAGAAGGCGTAGACGGCGCCCGAGCCGGCCACGATCGGGTAGACCATGTGCAGGTTCCCCTGCGAGTCGGTGCGGATGCGCGGGTCGCCCGTGTTGTGGACCTCTGCACCCGTCGGGAGGAAGAAGGCTTCGGCGAAGGCCGCGCCGGCTAGGTTGAGCACGATGGCGAGCGCTGCCATGAGCGCCAGGCCGGCGGGGCGGCGGACGGGCGCTCGGCGAAGAGGGGCGAGAGGGAACTTGGTGTGGCGGACATCGTGCGGCTGCTTGCTGCAGCGGTGGTCGGTTGACATGTCCGGGCCATGATCGCAGAACTGCACCGTCGGATCGGGACGTGGAAGCGAAGGGGAGTACCCAGCATGGCCGCCAACCCTCATCGACCTCCCGTAGGCTCATCACGGGAGTCAGGCTCATGAGCACGCGGCTGAAACCGATCCAACCCTGGGAGGCGCTGTGGAGAAGCGCCTTCGCCATCGACCGCCACGGCCACACCTGGACGGTGGGCGTGCACTACCTCGAGGACGAGGACAAGGCCATCCGGCTGTACCGGGACGGCGAGTTCCTGGAGCAGGGCCGTTCCCCCGCCCGCTTCGAGCTGCCTGCCGGGGCGGTCATCGAGGTGGCCACCACCTTCTACAAGCTGAAGCACGTGCGGCTGGTCGATGGTGGCGAGGTGGTCGACCTCCAGCCGGTGCCGGGCAGCGCGGAGGCCTGGCGTGCGCGTCTGGCGCGCGAGTACCCGAAGGCGAGCCGCGTGGCCGACGCCCTGTCTTGGGCCGTGCTGCTGGTGGCCTTCCTGACGCAGGTGCCGCAGCTCATCGGCCTGGTGGCCGGGCTGTTCGGGGTCGCGGTGCCGTTCGGCCTGAGCCTGCCTGGATGGCTCAACACCACCCTGTCGTTCCTTGGGCTGGCGGCGGCCGTCGACCGCTCCTTGAGCATGAAGTACAACCCCTGGATCGACTAGGGCGCTCAGCCGACGGCGGCGCCGAACCACGTCGGCAGCTTGCTGAGCAGGTCCTGCTGGTCATCACCGACCCAGGCCACGTGCCCGTCGGGACGCAGCAGCACAGCCGGCACGTCCAGCTCCTCGCTGACGTCCACGACGTGGTCGATCCGGTCCGCCCAGCCTGCCACCGAGAGCCGGCCGGTCTGGTCGAGCAGCAGCCCGCGGCCACCGTGCATCAGTGCGTAGAGGCGTCCCCGCTTCAGGCCGACGTCCCGCAGCCGCCGTCCGAGCAGCTCATGCCCTTCACCGAAGTCGTAGCGGATCCCGATGGCGGTGATCTTCTCGATCAGGTAACGGCTGACGTCGCCTACGTCCATCAGCTCCGTCAGCAGCCGGCGCACAGCTTGGGGGCCTGGCTCGGTGGAGAGCAGCTCGGCCTGCGCGCGGGTGTTGTTCAGCACCTCGGCGGCGACCGGGTGACGTTCCGCGTGATAGCTGTCCAGCAGCCCTTCTGGCGCCCAGCCACCCAGCTCGGCGGCCAGCTTCCAACCGAGGTTGAAGGCGTCCTGGATGCCGAGGTTGAGGCCCTGCCCGCCCAGCGGCGGGTGGACGTGCGCCGCGTCGCCGGCCAGGAACACGCGCCCGACGCGGTAGCGATCGGCCTGCCGGGTGGCGTCACCGAAACGGGACAGCCAGCGCGGTGCGTGGACCCCGAAGTCGGTGCCGGCGTAGGCCTGCAGCTGTCGCTTGAACTCGTCGAGGGTGGGCGGCACCGAACGGTCTTCGGCCACCTTCTCGGCTGGCACGACGACGCGGAACAGCCCACCCCCTGACGGCCCGACACCGAAGCCCTTGTGGGTCTTGCGCACCTCGGCCACCACCGCGGCCAAGGTCTCTGGCGGTGTGGTCAGCTCCATCTCGCCGAGCAACCACGCTGTCCTCGCGGCTTCGCCCGGGAAGCCGACGCCGAGCAGCTTGCGAACCGTGCTGCGTCCGCCGTCGCAGCCGACGAGGTAGCGAGAGCGCAGGTGGCTGCCGTCGGCCAGCTCGACGCTCACCCCCTCATCGTCCTGGCTCAGCCCCATCAGCTCATGGCCGCGGCGGATCTCTGCGCCGAGCTCGGTGGCGCGCTCGGTCAGGAGGCGGTCGGTGGTGGGCTGCGGGATCCCAAGGATGTAGGGATGCGCGGTGTCGAGCCGCTCGGGCCAAGGCTTGTCGATGGCCGCGAAGTGACCGCCACCCGGGTACCGCTGGCCGTGCGCGAGGAACCGCTCGAGCAGGCCGCGCTGGTCCATGATCTCGATGCTGCGCACGTGCAGGCCGAGCGACCTGACCTGCTTCGTCGGCTCCGCCTCCTTCTCCAACACCAGCACATGCACGCCATGCAGGCGCAACTCACTGGCCAGCATCACACCGGTCGGTCCGCCGCCTGCCACGATCACGTCGAACATCGGAACCTCCATGCGGCAAGGTCGCGTCTTGGCCGGTCGCGTCGCTTCGTAGGGCGGTGCGCATCGCCGGTCGTCTCCGCAGGTCTTGGCCGCGGCCGACCATTCTGCCTGAACGACAGGGGGTAGCGACAAGCCCCCTGGTAGGGGATAGGGTGGAAGTGGAGGGGGTGGTCCACCTCCTTGGTGGTCGAGGGTCAGGATGTCGGGCTGATCTGCACGACCTTGGCACAGGCCTAGCTCAGCGGCCCGGGCAGCTCGAGATCGAACAGACTAGGTACATGGGCGTCTGTCGTGCTTCGTGATCCATGGCAAGTGACCATGGTACATGACCATGGTACAGTTGATCCGCGAGCTTGGAGGTGCACGCATGCTCAAGACGGTGTCCAAATCCAAGTTCAAGCCCCAGGCGCTCGCCTACCTGCGCGAGGTCGAGGAGACACGTGTGCCGCTGATCATCACCGACCGCGGCGTTCCGGTCCTGAAGATCGAGCCCTACGCGCCCGTCGAGGACACGCTCGCACGTCTCCGCGGTTTCATCCTCCGCTACGACGACCCGCTCGAGCCCGTTGGACTGGAAGACTGGGACCTGCTCCCTTGACGCTCTTGGACACCCACACCTGGCTTTGGTGGCTCAGCTCCCCCGAACTGCTGAGCGCCGAGGCCAGTCGTCGGATCGATGCCGCTCGCCAGGAAGCGAACCTGGTCGTTTCGGCCTTCAGCGTCTGGGAGGCGGCGATGCTGGTGAAGAAGGGGCGGCTCGATCCGAGGATGCCGCTGGACGAGGTCGTCGCCAGCTGCGAGCAGCTTCCCTTCCTCGCGTTCCTGCCCGTCACGCCACGCATCGCCATCGACGCCGTGTCGCTGGAGCCGCTGCACGCCGATCCGGCCGACCGGCTGATCGTGGCCACCGCCAGAGCGCACAATGCCGTGGTGGTGACCAAGGATCGGGCGCTTCATGCCTTTCCTGGGTTAGTTTGCGTGTGGTGAATGCAGCCGTCGCATAGAGGCAGGGGCACATCGGAGCCTCGCTCTCGCTGCCCACTCGGTTCACAAGAATAGTTACTCAGACGATGGATGACGGTTCAGAATGGCGATCACGGATGTGGCCCACGTGACGGCGTCGGACGCCGTCTCCAGCCTCCTTGCTAGGGCGGATCTCGATCGGCCGCCGAGGGAACCTACGACGAAGTTCCCGTTGGGTCAAGCGCACTTCTCTTCGCAACTCGGCTGTCAGCCCGCTCATGACGGTCAACGAAACCGAATCTGCCCGCCGGTCGGTGCCAAGTGCGTCGTTCATGACAGGAAGCTAGTGCGGCCGCCGCAGGACGTGTCGCCGGTCTAGGCAAACATTCATGTGGATGAGGCTAAGCGCCAGGCATTCCACATCCCGGAACACGGGATGCTGTGTTGAGGTCGGATACCATCTTGGTACGGAACTGATACGAGGAGGTCGGTATGGCCCGCACCTTGATTGACATCGATGAGCAAGCTCTCGCGGGTGCGGCTCGGGAACTCGGCACCAAGACCACGGTGGATACGGTGAACCGAGCCTTGGCCGAGGTCGCCTTGAGAGGTACCCGGATGGCTATCCTCGAGCACATGCGCGTCACATCAGACGACCTGGGTGACGCTGAGATCATGCCTTCCGCCTGGCAGTGAAGGCGCTATACAGCCGCCTCAAGTCCTGAACAGCACATCCTCCCGCTGGAAGCTCCGATACGCGAAGTACAGCAGCGCCACGATCAGGGCCGCCGTCACCGCCCAGGCGATCAGCGCCTGGCCTAGGTCGACGTTCCCCTTCACCGCGTCGTCCATCAAGATGAGCACGTTGTAGAGGGGGATGTAGTAGACGCTGTCGCCGCCGCCGATCAGGTCCCTGAACTGCAGGGAGACGGCGGGGATGACCATCAGGAAGCTGAGCGGCGCAACGTAGCTCTGCGCCTCCTTGAAGGAGCGGGCGAAGAGCGTCACCGACAGCAGCAGCGCCGCCACCACCGCGGACAGCAGCACGGCGGACACCACCAGCAGCAAGATGGACTGGGGCGTGGCCGTCAGGCTTCCGCCCATCACGTTGGCGATCTCGCCGCCGCCCTCGCCCAGCATGGGCATGAAGATGCCACGCATCAGCAGCCCGCCGAGCACGTAGCCGACGATGGCCATCACCGCCGCCGTCAGGCCGAACAGCAGGGTGGCGATGAACTTGCCTGCCACCACCTCGCCGCGGCGCACCGGCGCTACGAGCAGCACTTCCAGCGTGCCGCGCTCCTTCTCGCCGGCGGTGGCGTCGATGGCGGTCATCTGCCCGCCGGTGAGCGTCCAGATGGCGATGAAGAAGGGGATCAGCCAGGCCAGCATGCCGCTGGAGCGCTCCGCTTCGGTGGAGGCGTCCATGGCCAGCACTTGCACCGGCTGCAGCATGGCGGGGTCGAGGCCCACCTCGGTCAGGCGTTCGACCAGCAACTCCTGGCCGAACTGGCTGGCGGCGGCGCGGATGCGGCCGGCGTTGAGGTCGCCCCGCAGGTTGCCTGACTTGGACACCACCGTCAACTGCAAGGGCTGGTCGGCATCCAACGCGGCCAGCGTGCCAGGGGGCACCACGAGGCCGGCGCTGTAATCGTCGGCCTGCACCACGGCCATGGCGTCTGGCACGTCGACCAGCTCGGCGTTTTGCGCCTCGATCAGGCTGCGCAGGCGCGGAGGCAGCTCATCGCCGCCCTGCAGGGCGTACTGGGTGGCGCTGGTGGTCTCGCGCTGGAACAGCCCGCCCATCATCAGCGGCAGGCCGAGCATCATCACCGGCAACAACAGCAGGGGGATCACCAGGTTGGAGACGATGGCGCGCCGATCGCGCAGGGTGGAGAGGATCTCCTTCCAGGCGATGCGGCCGATGAAGGAGGCCCTCATGCCGCCATCCCGCTGCGGGCCGCGAAGTGGAAGAAGGCCGCCTCGAGGGTGGCCGTGCCGGTCGATGCCTTGAGGCCGTCGATGCTGTCGTTGGCCACCAGGCGACCGCCGAAGAGCAGCGCAAGGCGGTCGCACAGCTCCTCCACCTCGCTCATGACGTGGGTGGAGTAGACCACCACCCGGTTCTCGTCCGGGTAGTTGCGGCAGAAGTCCAGCACCGCGCGGCGGGTCATGACGTCGAGGCCGCTGGTGGCCTCGTCGAAGAACAGCACCGGCGGGTCGTGCAGCACGGCGCGGGCGATGACGATCTTCTGCTTCATGCCGGTGGAGAAGCCGCCCGTGCGCACGTCGAGCGTCTCCTTGAGGTCGAGCAGCGCGTCCAGCTCCTCGATCCGGCGCTCGATGGTGGCCTTGCCCAGGCCGTAGAGGCCGCCGAAGTAGCGCAGCACCTCGCGGCCGGTGAGGCGGTCGTAGAGACCCATGCCGCCGTTGACCACGCCGATGGCGCGGCGCACGGCCTCCGGCTCCTTGGCCAGGTCGTGCCCGGCGACGGTGGCGCTTCCCTTGCTGGCCTTGAGCAGCGTGGCCAGCACCCGCAGGGTGGTGGTCTTGCCTGCGCCGTTGGGTCCGAGCAGGCCGAACACCTGTCCGGCCGGGACGGAGAAGGAAACGTCGTCGACGGCCACCTTGCTGCCGAAGGATTTGCTGAGCCCCTGAACCTCGATCATGCCATCAGTCTACCGGTCCCGGTCATCGTGGTTTGATGCCGCGTGCCAGCGCAAGCCGTCGACAAGCCGCTCGGTCTCAGCTCCCACGACGTGGTGGCGCGCGCCAGACGCATCCTCGGCACCCGCAGGGTCGGCCATGCAGGGACCTTGGACCCGCTGGCCACCGGCGTGCTGCTGTTGCTGTGGGAGGAGGCCACCAAGCTCTCCGCCTTCCTTACGGCCTCGGACAAGACCTACCTGGCCCATGTGGCCTTCGGCGTCGGCACGCCGACACTGGACGCCGAGGGGCCGGTGGAGGCGCGGGCCGACGCGAGCGCCCTCGCCGCCGCCCAGCTCCGAGCCGCCTTCCCTGCCTTCCTGGCCATGAGCGAGCAGCTTCCACCCTCCTACTCGGCGGTGAAGCGCGGCGGTGTGAAGGGCTACGAGGCCGCCCGTCGCGGCGAGGACCTCGACCTGCCCCCCCGCGCGGCCGGCTACCGGCGCATCGAGCTGCTGGCCTTCGGCCCGCTGCACGGCCTGCCGCGCTCCTGGCGCCAGGAGGACGGCGTGTGGGTGGAGGACGAAGCTGCATCGGCCGCCGAGTCCCCGGCCATGCTCGATCCCGACGCCCCAGCAGCCGTCATCGCCCTCAGCGTGCAGGCGGGCACCTACGTGCGCGCCTTCGCCCGCGACCTGGGCGCCGCCGTCGGCCTGCCTGCCCACCTGGCTGCCCTGCGGCGCACCAGGGCAGGCGCCGTCGGCATCGAGCAGGCCGTGCCCTTGGAGGCCCTTGGCGGGCCGCCGCTGCTCGACCCGGTGGCGCTGCTGTCCATGCCCAAGGTGGCGCTGGACGCCGAGGCCGCGCGCCGGGTGCGCGACGGCCAGCGCATCGCCGCCGGATTCGACGGGCAGGTGGCCCTGCTCGACCCAGAAGGGCAGTTGGTGGCGGTCGCCGAGGCGCGTGAGGGACTGGTCCGGCCGCTGCGGGTCTGGCGCTAGACTAAGCCCATGATCATCGGCATCCCCAAAGAGACGAAGAGCCATGAGTACAGGGTGGCGGCCCCACCGTCGGCCGTGCAGGCGCTGGTGCTGGCCGGCCACGAGGTGTGGGTGGAGCAGAACGCCGGCCTCGGCAGCGGCTTCGACGACGATGCCTACCAGAAGGCGGGCGCTCAGGTGGTGGACGGTGCCGAGGCCGCCTGGTCGGCGCCCATGGTGCTCAAGGTCAAGGAGCCGACCCCGGCCGAGTACCGCTTCCTGCGCCATGACCAGGTGCTCTTCACCTTCTTGCACCTGGCGGCCGACCTGCCGCTGACCGAGGCGCTGCTGGCGGCGGGCACCACGGCGGTGGCCTACGAGACCGTGCAGCTCGACAACGGCCTGCTGCCCCTGCTCACCCCCATGAGCGAGGTGGCCGGCCGCATGGCCACCCAGGTCGGCGCCCACTACCTCAGCCGCTTCCTCGGCGGCCGCGGCCTGCTGCTCGGCGGCGTGCCAGGGGTGGCGGCCGGTGATGTCGTGGTGCTCGGTGGCGGCGCGGTGGGCACCAATGCAGCCAAGGTGGCCCTCGGCATGGGTGCGCGGGTGACGCTGCTCGACATCAGCCATGCCCGCCTGCAGTACCTCGACGACGTCTTCGGCGGCCGCATGCAGACGCTGGCCAGCAACGCAGGCACCATCGCCGAGGCGGTGGAGAAGGCCGACCTGCTCATCGGCGCGGTGCTGGTGCCAGGCGCCCGCGCCCCGCACCTGGTCAGCCGCGAGATGCTCGGCAGCATGAAGCAGGGCAGCGTCATCGTCGACGTGGCGGTGGACCAGGGCGGCTGCATCGAGACCATCCACCCCACCACCCACGACCAGCCCACCTACGTGGTGGACGGGGTGGTGCACTACGGCGTGGCCAACATGCCGGGCGCGGTGCCCAACACCAGCACCAGGGCGCTGGCCAACCAGACGCTGCCATACGCCCTGCGCCTGGCGGCCGATCCGTTGGCTGCGCTGCGCAGCGACCGGGTGCTGGCGCGTGGGCTCAACGCCTTCCGTGGCCAGCTGACGCACGGCGGTGTCGGCGCGGCCTTCGGCCTTGCCTCGGTGCAACCGGAGGCGGCGCTGTCGGCTTAGAGCCGTTCGCCGGTGGCGGCCGCGAGGCCGTGGCGGATCAGCGCAGCTTCGACAGACCCTTGCGGATGAGCTGCTCGGCCGTCGCCTGCGGCGCGTCGGCCGCCAGTTCGCTGATCACCGAGCGCACCGAGCTCTCGCGGAAGCCGAGCGCCAGCAGGGCGTCCACCGCGTCCTTGACGGCTTCCGAGGCCGTGGTCGCCTGGATGGCGGTGGAGGCGCCGAGCGACTCGGGCAGCTTGCCCGAGAGCTCAACCACCAGGCGCTCGGCCAGGCGCTTGCCCACCCCCGGCGCGGTGGCCAGGAGCGCGGCGTCGCCGTGGCTGACGGCCTGCGCCACCTGCTGAGGCGTGAGCGCACCGAGCACGGCCAGCGCCAGCTTGGGACCGACGCCGCTGACGCCGAGCAGCGAGCGGAACAGGGCGCGCCCCTCGGCCTCGGCGAAGCCGTAGAGGGTCCAGGCGTCCTCGCGCACCACCAGGTGGGTGAGCAGCCGGCGGCTTCCGCCGGGTTGGCAGTGGGCCAGGGTCTTGGGGGTGGCCAGCAGCTCCATGCCGAAGCCGCCCACCCGCAGCACCACCCGGTCGGCGTGGACCTCCTCGACGGTGCCCTCGACGAAGGCGATCATGGCCGGCCGAACAGCGGGGCGAAGAGCGCGTCGTAGCCGATGTCGGCCAGGGTGCCGCAGCCGGTGAGGCGCATGGCGTAGCGCAGCTCCTGCTCAAGGGTGTCGGTGGGGCGTTCGCCGCCCACCAACACCGCGTCTGCGCCCAAGGCGAGCAGCTTGAAGACGTCGACGCCGTCGGCCACCGTGCCGCCGGCCACCACCTTGAGCATGCCGGCCACCGCGTCGACCACCTCAGGCAGCAGGTCGGCGGTGGCCGGCGCGCCCAAGTGCCGACCCACCAGACCGTCGACCACCACCGCGTCCAGCCCGGCCTCGGCCGCCACCGTTGCGTCCTCCGGCGAGGCGACGCCAAGCAGCCACACCGGCCGCCCGGCCGCGGCAGCCAGCTCGGCCAGGTCCTCGCGGCTGCGCGGCCGCCATGGCAGTTGCCCGAAGGGCATGGTGTCGGCCAGATGGGTCATGTCGATGGCGAGGGCGGGCACGTCCAAGGCCACGAGGCGCCTCACCTCGGCCATCAGCTCACCCATCTTGGCGGCGTGCAGCACGGGCACGCCGTGGGCCTGTGCCGCGTCCACCGCCTCTGCGTCGATCAGGGCCAAGCCCTCGGCGGCACCGGCCGGCTTGGCCAGCCGCCGCACGATGGGGGAGACGCGCCGCGCGCCGAGCAGCTCGATGCTGAGGTCGGGGTCCACCACCTGATGCAGCAGCCTCGGCACCAGAGGAAGGGCGGCCAGTGCGATGGGATCGGGGTCCGGTCGGCTCATGGGCATGGGTTGACGTCAGGCTATCAGAGGCAGGCCAGCCCCCGCCGCTGCGACAGCACCTCGCTCAGCAGGGCGCCGGTCAGCTCGAAGTCGCGCATCTGGGGCCGCTCCGGGTCCAGGTCGAAGGCCACCCTGGCCGCGCCGGCCTGAAGCACGGCTTGCAGCCACTCCTCGCGGGCGCGCGGGTCACCGGCGGCCAGCTCGAGCAGCTGCAGCCGGTGTCGCTTGCCGGCAGCTGCACCCTGCTTCAGACCGCGCAGCTGCTGCAGTTGGGCATCGGCTCGCGCCTTGTCGGTGAAGAGCATGCCGGCCAGGCCGAGGTCGTCCCGCCAGGTGACAGGGGCGTAGCCACGCCCACCCAGGTCCAACACCCAGCAGGGTCGGTCGAGCCAGTCGTCCGGTGCAGGCAAGACGGCCTCAGAGGAAGAGGCTGCGGACGAAGGGCGAGATGCCGACGGTGGCGGCCAGGCCGAGCAGCGCCACCCACAGGGCGGTCATGGCCGAGAGCGGGTTGGGACGGCGGCGGTCGGCCTCGACGAGCACGATGGCGACCGGCAGGAGCAGCAGCAGCGGCGTGGCAAGCGACAGCGCCAGGGCGATCGCGGTCACAGCGAGGCCGAAGGCCGAGCCGTAGCGACGGGTGGCGGCAGGCCTGAGCAGGCCGAAGAAGAACACCGCGGAGAGCGGCAGCACGGCCAGGGCGATCACCCGCAGCGGCGTCAGGGCCACCAGGTCGAGGAAGAAGGTGCCAGCCCAGCCACCGCGCGGCAGGTAGAGGAGGTAGGCAAGCGTAGCGGCGTAGATCAGCGCGCCGAGCAGCAGGCCGCTGAGTGCCCCGTCGGCGCGGCCGAGCAGCCGGTCGGCCGGGTCCCAGCCGTTCTTGCGCACCCGCCACCACGACAGCACGGCCGAGGTGAGCCCGAAGCCGATGAGGTAGACGGCGCGGGCGTCGTGCTGCTGGTGGGGCGTGAGCAGTGCCAGGAGGTTGCTGTAGGCCAGGCTGGTGTAGATCAGCGAGGCGGCAAGCCCCACGAGCGCGCTGGCCAACAGCACGCCGTAGGCCTGCCCGAGGCTCCAGGGCTTGGGGCCCTCTTCCTCGGGCGTGCGCAGGCCGCTGCGCCGCGATTCACCGATGAGGTGGAAGCCGAGCAGCACCACCAAGCCGAGCACCCACAGCAAGGTGTTGCCGGCGAACTCGGACAGCAGGTTGCCCCTGCGCATGGCCTCACGCAACGCCATGCCGCCGCGCTGGGCGTCGCCTTGACCGTAGTAGATGGTGGCCAGCACGCGCAGGTCGGCGGCCTGACCGGCGCTGTCGCGCAGGTCGCGCAGCGCAAGGGCCGTCTCGGTCTGTTCGGCCGCGGCGTCGGGGAAGCCCTGGGCCCAGAGGATGCGGCCGATGAGCGACTTGACCTCGGCGTTGCGCACGTCGCCGGTCAGGGTCTCGTAGCCGCGCAGCTCCAGCATGGCACCGTCGAGGTCGCGCAGACGCCAGCGCAGGTCGGCGCCGGCCAGATGGTAACGGGCCACGAGGCCGTCGGCGGCCACCGCCTCCTGGTAGGCGCCGAGGGCAAGGCTCAGGTCGCCCCGCGCCTCGTGGATGCGGCCCTCGAGGTAGGCCGCGCGTCCGCGCAACTGCAGGTTGGGGAACTCGATCAGCAGCTCACGGGCACGCCTGAGGCGGCCGTCCGCCTCGTCGATGCGTTCGGTGGCGAAGGCGATCTCGGCCAGCAGGACGGTGGCCTCCGCGCCGCTCGTGCGGTTGAGGATGCGGTTCAGCCTGTTCTCGGCGCCGTTCAGGTCGCCGAGGGCCATCTCGATGCGCGCCAAGGCGAGGTTGGTGTCCACCGAGTTCGGATCCACCTGCAAGGAGTTGAGACAGCTCTGGCGGGCCGTGCCGTGGTCACCGCCGGCTTCGAAGCGCAGGCACTCCTGGTAGTAGCGCTCGGCCGAGAAGGCTTGCGCCAAGGCCATGGACGCACAGGCTAGCAAGGCCATGACGACGATCACTTTCGACGCCAGCCTGTTCCCGCGCGCGGCGTCAGCCGACTGCGCTTGGGAGAAGGGGGCGATACCACCCATCGCTCGGATCTCCATGATGAGAGCCATCCTACTGCGCTTCGGGCGTGAAGACTGGTTAAAGACGCACTCCGTTCTCGCAGGCCGCATCACAGGGGCACGTTGGTACCATGCGCGCATGTCGGCCCTGGTCCTGTGGTTCCTGCTCGGTCAAACCATGGCCAGCATGCCCGAGTTCATCGAGGGCACCGAGCTTAGGCTGGTCTCGCCCGATCTGATGACCGTCTACTCGAGTGGTCGGGTGAGCGACGGGCGGCTGATGATCGACCTGCCGCTCGACGCCGGCACCGAGATCCGCCTGCTGGTCTTCCCGCCCAACGTCACCGACGGCCAGGCAGCCGCCCTGCTCTCCGGGGCGCAGGCCGTGTTCGCCCATGTGGCCGAGGAGCGCGCCGACATCCTGCTGAGCTTCCCCGACGAAGTCGGAACCGTCTCGCTGCGCGAGTGGCTGCGCACGGAGCGCGGCATCGTGCTGGTGCTCGTCACCCGGAGGTGAGTCGCATGCCTCAACGCATCGTCATCGTCGAGGACGACCTCGACATCAGTCGTCTCCTCACGCTCGAACTCCAGGAGGCTGGTTACGAGGTGCATGCCTTCGACACCGGCATGCGCGGCCTGGCCGGCATCCGTGAGCTGCAACCCGACCTCGTGGTGCTCGACCTCGGGCTGCCCGACCTCACGGGCGCCGAGATCGCCCGCCGCGTGCGCCACACCCAGGCCACCCCCATCATCATCCTCACCGCCGCCGACGACGTCGACACCAAGGTGGCCATGCTCACCGGCGGCGCGGACGACTACCTGGCCAAACCATTCCACGTCGAGGAGTTCCTGGCCAGGGTGGGCGTGCAGCTGCGCAAGCAGCAGGTCGGCATGCCGCGCAAGCTCGGTGAGCTGACCCTCGACAGCGTCAGACGGCAGGTGTGGTGGGGGGACAGCGAGGTCAAGCTCTCGCCCCGCGAGTTCGAGCTGCTCACCTTCCTGGCCGGCCAGCCTGGCCGGGTGTACAGCCGCGCCGAGATCGAGCGCAACGTCTGGGGCGAGGACCTGCCGCCGGCCTCCAACGTCGTCGACGTGCACGTCGGCAACATCCGCGGCAAGCTGCGCGACGCCGGCGGTTACGGCGTGATCCGCACCGTCCGCGGCGTGGGCTACGCCATCAAGGGTTAGTCCAAGCCGTGGCCGGTCTGCGGTCGCTGCGCGCACTGCCCCTCGCTTGGCGCGGGGCACTGTTGGCCACGGCCGCCATCGGTTCCCTGGCGGTGGCCACCTCGGTGACGGCCTTCTTCGTGGTGCGCGGCAGCCTGCAGCAGACCCTGCAGCAGGAGCTGCGCGAAGACGCAGCGCGGGTGGCCGAGCTGTACCGCGTCGGCGCCCCAGGCACCGCCCGCGACCAGTTGGCAGGGCCCACCGGCGGGGTCATCGTCCAGCTCTACGATCCCATGGGCGCGCTGATCATCGCCACCGAGCCGCGCTTCATGGCCGCCGACTCGGCCATCGATCCCCGCTTGCTGTCCGCCGCGCGCGACACGCCGAAGGACTGGCGGGGCGAGCTGGCGACCCGCTCGGTGCAAGCCGCCATGCACCCCTTCGAGTTCGGGGTGGTGGTGGTGCTTGGCGACACCAGCTTCATCGGCGCCACGCTGAGCCGCCTCGGGCAGGCCCTGGCGCTGGCCACCGGCGTGGTGGTGCTGCTGTCGGCCCTGGTGGGCTGGGCGGTGGCGGCCGCCACCGTCACCCCCATCCGCCGCCTGGCCCGCCTGGCGCAGCGGCTCGGCCCGGACCGGCTGGAGAGCATCCCCGACTTGGGGCCACGCGACGAGGTGGGCCGGCTCACCGCCGTGCTCAACGACCTCATCGCCCGCCTGCGCGGGGCGCTTGACGCGCAGCGCGCCTTCCTGGCCGAGACCTCGCACGAGTTGCGCAGCCCGCTCACCTCGCTGCAGGGCTTCCTGGAGCGGGCATCGCGCCGCGCCGAGCCGGCCGTGCGCAGCGACTTGGACGACGCCCGCCGCGTGGCCGCCGGCATGTCGCGGCTGGTGGCCGACCTGCTGCAGCTCTCGCGCGGCGAGCTGGTCAAGGAGCTGGACCCCTTCCTGCTCGATCCGGTGGCCGACGTGCTGCGGCCGGTGGCCGAGGAGTTCCCCGGGGTGGGGCTGGAGGGCAACGGCGGGCTGATGGTGCTCGGCGACCCCGTGCGGTTGCGACAGCTGCTGCGCAACCTCGTCAGCAACGCGGTGCGCCTGGCTGGCGCCGATGGGGTCACCGTGCGCGCCGTGGCCGAGGAAGACGAGGTGCTCATCGAGGTGCACGACCGCGGCCCGGGGGTGCCGGAGGAACTGCGCCAGAAGGTGTTCGAGAAGTTCTGGACCTCGGGCGGGGGCGGCACCGGTCTTGGCCTGGCCATCGCCCGCCAGGTGGCCGAGGCGCACGGCAGTGAACTGACGCTGCGCAGCCGGCCGGGGGACACGACGTTCAGCTTCAGGTTGGCGCGGATGGAGTTGAGTGACGAGGAGGGGTAGGCCAGGGCCTAGAGTTTCGGCAACGTGACGCCAGTCTGCCCTTGGTACTTGCCCTTGCGATCGCGGTAGGTGACCTCGGGGCGCTCGCCCTGGAAGAATAGAAGTTGCACCACGCCCTCGTTGGCGTAGACCTTGGCGGGCAGTGGGGTGGTGTTGGAGAGTTCGAGCGTGACGTGGCCCTCCCAGCCGGGTTCCAGGGGGGTTACGTTCGCTACGACACCACATCTTGCATAGGAAGATTTTCCAAGAGCAACTACCATCGTATCATCAGGGATACGCAAGTACT
>CAYXJZ010000009.1:46638-60594 GCA_964465355.1 uncultured bacterium
TAGGAAGATTTTCCAAGAGCAACTACCATCGTATCATCAGGGATACGCAAGTACTCTACTGAGCGCGTCAGAACAAAACTATTGGGCGGGATGATGCAGACATCTTCGTTTGATTCCACTAGACTTCTAGAGTCGAAGTTCTTTGGATCGACCACGGTGTTGAAGGCATTGACGAAGATGCGCCACTCTGGCGCCGCCCGTAGGTCATAGCCGAAGCTGGAGAGGCCATAGCTGATCACGCCCTGGCGCTCCAGGCGGTCGATGAAGGGTTCGATCATGCCCTCGAGGGCGCGTTCCCGGATCCACCAGTCAGGCTTGATGCTCATCCCGGGGAGTGTACCAGCGGCCTGGCGGCGAGAGTCAGGCTGTTGAGGCGGGTGCCTAGCGTTGTGGGCTGTAGAGCCGTGGCCTCCCACGGCGCTGTGGTGGTGAGTCCTGCCCTTGCGATCTGTCATCGCAAGTCTCTACAAGTTGGTCACTCAATCTCTTACATTCTCTATAGTCAAACCGTTACAATCTGTAACATGATGACAGACTCGACGCGTGGGACAGGTATCGTGGCCCTGTCATGACCTACCACCCGAGGATCGTCGACACCGAGTTGAGCGAACGCTTGGCAAGCCGCGGTGGGGTGGTCATCGAGGGCCCGAAAGCTTGCGGTAAGACGTCGACGGCCATGCAGCGTGCAGCGAGCTTCGTGCGGCTGGACGTGGATGCATCGGCCAGGCTGGCCGCCGAGACGGATGCACAACTGGTCTTGGATGGCGCAGCACCAAGGCTCATCGACGAGTGGCAGGCGGTGCCAGCGCTCTGGAACCACGTACGCCGCGCCATCGACGATCGCGGCCTCCCCGGTCAGTTCATCCTCACGGGCTCGGCGGTGCCGGCCGATGACGTGACCCGGCACACCGGTGCCGGGCGTCTCGCGAGACTGAGGATGCGCACGATGAGCCTGTTCGAGTCTGGACATTCCACGGGCGACGTCTCGTTGAAGGGGTTGCTCGACGGCGCTCCGGCCCGCAGTTCCGAGGTCAGAATGACGATCCCAGAACTCGCCAACCGCATTGCTGGCGGAGGTTGGCCGGCCCATGTCGGTCTGCCCGATGCCGAGGCAGTGCGTTCGGCTACGGATCACCTGATAGAGGTCGAGCGCTTCGAGGCCCCTGGCCTTGGCGATGCGGAGTCTGACCCGGTCCGAGTCGGACGGCTCCTCCGTGCGCTCGCTCGCCACACGGCCACACCGGCCCCGGTCGCGGCCTTGGCGAGGGATGCGGGAGGCGGTGACGGCCCCTTGGCATGGCCGACCGTCGATCGCTATCTCAGCATCCTGGAACGACTCATGATCGTGGAGGATCAACCAGCCTGGGCGCCGCACCTGCGATCGAGGTCGATCGCTCGGCAGACCCCCAAGCGCCACTTCGTCGATCCGTCCTTGGCTGCGGCAGCCTTGGGCGCGTCCCCCGCGAGGATGCTTCGGGACCTCGAACTCATGGGCTTCCTTTTCGAGTCCTTGGTGGTGCGTGACCTGAGGATCTACGCGCAGCCTTTCGGCGGGCGGGTTCTACACTACCGAGACAATACAGGGCTGGAGGTGGACGCCGTGGTCGAGGCCCCCGATGGCTCCTGGGGGGCCTTCGAGGTCAAGCTCGGCATGACTCGTATCGACGAGGCCGCCGCCGCACTGCTGAAGTTCGCCGCGCGCGTGGACGACAGCAGGGCCGGGCCGAGTAGGTGCTTGGCTGTCATCGTGCCGTCGGGTTTCGGCTACGCCCGTCCAGACGGCGTGTCGGTCGTGCCCATCGCGGCATTGGGGCCTTGATGCCAAGGTAAGGCCGATCCAACGGGTCGGCATGTTGGCGCCATGCTACCGCCGGATCGGCCCCCGCCTGACTCGGTCCTAGTTCAATCGCCAGTTGACCCCGACCGCAGCCCCGAAGGTGGGGATGCGCGCGCTGCCACCCGACAGGCTGAGGGCGCCGCCGATCTGGCCCTCGACGAAGATGGAGAGGGGCGACAAGGCGCCGGTGCCGACGCGGAAGTCGATGCCGCCGAGGCCGTTGAGGCCCAGCTCGGCGCGACCGGTGCCGAACTCCATGGAAGGGCCGGCGCCCACGTAGCCGGTGAGCGGGCCTTCGCGGTAGACGTTCCACAGCGCGTCGAGGCCGATGCCGACGTAGGTGTTGCTGCCGGAGACGGAGACGCGGCCGCTGATGCGCAGGTCGGCGCCGCGCAGGGCGTTGGCCATGCCGTAGTGGACGGTCACGCCCAAGGGGTAGCCGCTGCGCAGGCCGACCCAGTTCTGGGCGGCCGCTGCACTGACGGTGGTGAACGCGAGGATGGCAAGACTGAGAACGAGCAGATGGCGTCGCATGGTCATCCTTCCTTTGCTCTAGAAGAGGGACGGGAAGCGCTGTAGCGCAAGCCGGTCGTCCTCATGATGTCTTGGCAACCCAAGAAAGCCATGAGGAAAGGACCACGCTGGACGTCGCTGCGGCCTCACACCAGGCGACGCCGCAGCCGCGAGCTGACCAGGTCCACCACGATGACGAAGGCCACGATGACGATGAGGATGGTGGAGATCTCGGTCCAGCGGCGGAACGACAGCCGCTGCACCAGCATCAGGCCGATGCCGCCGGCGCCCACCAGGCCGAGGACGGCGGCGGAGCGCAGGTTGATCTCGAAGCGGTAGAGCAGGTTGGAGAGGAACTCGGGCATGACCTGCGGCAGCACGGCGAAGAGGAAGACCTGCAGCTGGTTGCCCCCGGCTGCGCGGATGGCCTCCATGGGACCCTGGTCGATGCCCTCGATGACGTCGGAGAAGATCTTGCCGAGGAAGCCGATGGAGTGCAGGCCCATGGCCATGATGCCGGCGGTGGGGCCAGGCCCGGCGGCGGCCACGAAGATCACCGCCAGCAGGATCTCGGGGAAGGTGCGCACCGCCACCAGGATGGCCTTGCCTGGCAGGGCGAAGCTGCGGCGGCCGAGCAGGTTGCCCGAGGCGATGAAGGCGAGGGGGAAGGCCAGCACCCCGCCGAGTGCGGTGCCGAGGACGGCCATGTAGAAGGTCTCCATCATGGCCCTGAAGGCTTGGGGGAAGAGTTCGGTGCTGGGCCGCACCAGTGCGCGCAGCAACCCCATGAGGTGGAGCTGGATGCCGGTCTGGAACCTCGCCCATGAGGGGAAGTTCATCGTCGCGACGGCGACCACGAAGACCGCAAGGGCGACGACGATGCCGATGACGATGAGGACACGGGCGCGGCGTTGGCTGGCCGGGGGTTGGGGGAGCGAGGTAGTCGTCATGGTGGCCTCAGATGAGCTTCGAGCGGGCCCACACGGAGAGCCCGTCGATGAGCAGGACGACGGCGAAGACCACCACCACCAGCATGCCGAGGCCGGTGTAGTCGAAGAAGTTCATGAAACGTTGGATCGAGAAGCCGATGCCGCCCGCGCCGACGAAGCCGAGCACCACCGAGGCGCGCACGTTGATCTCGAAGGCGTAGAGCACGAAGGAGGTCATGGTGGCGGCCACCTGCGGCCACACCGCGTAGACGATGGTGCGGTTGCGCCCGGCACCCACCGCCCGCAGCGCCTCCAAGGGGCCGGGATCGGCGGCTTCCACCGTCTCGCTGCCCAGTTTGGCCAGCACGCCGACGGTGAAGAAGGTGAGGGCGATGACGCCGGGCAGGGCGCCAAGGCCGACGATGGGCACGAACAGCGCGGCCCACAGCAGGTCGGGGATGCTGCGCAGGACGGTGAGCAGGGTGCGGGCCACCCACATCGAGACGGGGTCGAGCGCGGTGTTGGAGGAGGCAAGGAAGATGAGCGGCAGGCCGATCAGGGTGCCGAGGATGGTGGCGACGTAGGCGATCTGCAGGGTCTCGAGCAGCGGCTGCCAGATCAGCGGAAGGGCCGTCGGGTCAGGCGCCATGCGGCCGAAGAAGCGGAAGAAGTCGCTCGCCCCGGTGAACAGCGCGATCAGGTCGAAGTTGGTCTGACGGTAGGCCAGCACGAAGAGCGCGACGACGATGGCGAGCGTGCCCAGGCTCCTCAGCCGGCCGACCAGGGGCGGTCGCGGTACCGCGGCCGACGCCGACTGCTCAGGCACCGCGCAGGTCCTTGCTCTTGTCGATGGGTCGGCCGTAGATGTCCTCGAAGACCTTGTCGCTGGCGTCCTCGGGAGGGCCGTCGTAGACGATCTGGCCGTCGCGCATGCCGACGATGCGGTCGGCGTAGTCACGGGCCATGTCGATGAAGTGCAGGTTGACGATGGTGGTGATGCCGTCCTCGCGGGCGATGCGCTTGAGGTCGCCCATGACGGCGTGCGAGGTGGGCGGGTCGAGGCTGGCCACCGGCTCGTCGGCCAGCATGACGGAGGGCTTCTGCGCCAGGGCCCGGGCGATGCCGACGCGCTGCTGCTGACCGCCGGAGAGGGCGTCGGCGCGCACGAAGGCCTTCTCGGGGATGCCGACGCGGGACAGGCAGTCGTGGGCGAGGGCCTGGTCATCACGCGGGAACATGCCCAGCACACCCCGCCAGGCAGGCAGGTCGCCCAATCGGCCGGCCAGCACGTTGCGCAGCACGCCGGAGCGCTTGACCAGGTTGAAGGTCTGGAAGATCATGCCGATGTCGCTGCGGATCTCGCGCAGGGCCCGACCACGCGCCCTGGTGACGTTGCGACCGTCGACCGTGACATCGCCTTTGGAAGGCACCACCAGGTTGTTGACGGTGCGGATCAGGGTGGACTTGCCCGCTCCGGACAGGCCGACGATGACCAGGAACTGACCGCGCGGAATCTCCAGGTTGACGCCCTTGAGGGCCCTCAAGCCCGTCTTGTAGGTGACGTCAACGTCCTCGAAGACGATGTGAGACACAGGTGAGACTACAACGTGGAAGGCGCGGCGGAGTAGGGGTCTCCACCGCGCCTTCCACCTCGTCAGCTCAGGTGATCAGCGCTGGAAGGTGCGCGATACCTCGCGGACGATGTCGTAGGCCGAGGCGTCGATGGGGGCGAAGGCGGTGACGTTGAACAGCGTCTGGGTCAGCTCGCGGCCCTCTTCGGTGTTGGCGATGTCGATCAGGGCGTCGGCGATCTGCTGCTTGAGGTCGGCGTCCAGGCCGGCGCGGACCACGGCGCCGTCGTTGGGGATGTAGTCGGAGTAGCCGAGGATGCAGACCACGTCCATGACGTCCGGGTAGTCGGCGATGATGGTCTCACGGCCGTCGGAGCCCGGCGAGCCGCCGAAGGTCACGCTCACGTCCACGTCGCCCAGGTACACGGACAGGGCGGAGGCGTCGTGCGAGCCGGTGAACACCGAGGTCATCTCGGTGTCGGGGTTGATGCCGTGGGTGGTCAGCAGGGTGACGTAGGGGAACTGGTAGCCGGAGGCCGAGCCGGGGTCCACGAAGCCGATGGTGCGGCCGCGGAGTTGGCTGAACTCGGTGATGCCGCTGTCGCAGCGCACGTTGAACTGCGCGCGGTAGCTGGTGGAGCCCTGACGCACGGAGGCCAGGATGACCTCGGCGCCGTAGGCGTCGACCGCCTGCACGAGGGCGGCGGGACCGAAGAGGCCGATGTCGACGCGACCGGTGCCGACGGCTTCGACCAGACCGACGAAGTTGGTGCTGACGAAGGTCTCGACCGGGATCAACAGCCGGGCCGAGAGCATGTCGGCGATGGGGCCGAGGCTGTCGACGATGACGTTGGCTTCACGGCTGGGCACCATGCCCAAGACCAACTTGGTTGGGGTCTCGCCTTGGGCGAAACCGGTGAACAAGGTGGCCGCTAGGACGGTGGCGGCGGCGGTCGTCAAGATTCGTTTCACAGGTCGATCCTCCACGGTGCGGGATGCGTCCACGGGCGGGATCCCCCGCCCACGCCCGGATAGCGTAGCACGGGCCGGGAAAGCGGTTTTCAGCGCTCCTTCATCGGCTCAAGGGCGGGTGTTAGCCTGCCTGGTGGCCCCGTCCAGCAAGCCTTCCAGCCTCGCCATGCTCGTCATGGTGGGGGCGCTCATGAGCATCTCGGCGCTTGCCATCGACATCATGCTGCCAGCCTTCCCCCTGATGTCGGCAGCCTTGGGCGTGAGCGACGTGGCGGTGCAGCGCGTGCTCGGCGTGTTCATGCTGGCCAGCGCGCTGCCCTACCTGGTCCTCGGTTCGATTGCCGACCGCTTCGGCCGCAAGCCCGTGCTGCTGGTGGGCCTGGCTGTCTTCGCGCTCGGCAGCGTGGTCTGCATCCTGGCGCCCGGCTACGAGGCGCTGCTGCTCGGCCGCTTCGTGCAGGGCCTTGGCGCCTCGGCCGGGCCGATCGTGGCAAGGGCCGTCCTTCGGGACCTCTACAGCGGCCGCGACCTCGGCCGGATGCTCTCCTTCGCCATGACCGTCTTCGCCGCCGTCCCGCTGCTGGCGCCCGCCATCGGCGCGCTGCTGCTCGGCCTCGGCGGCTGGCGGCTGCCGTTCTGGTTCCTGCTGCTGGCAGGCCTGCTGCTGCTCGTGATGGTCCTGAGCGCCCTGCCGGAGACCCTGCCCCGGCGCGACCCAGACGCGCTCAGTCTGCGTGGCCTGTTGGCGTCGGCGAGACGCGTCTACCTCGACCCCCGCTCAGGCTGGCCCATCCTGGTCATGTGCCTTGCCTTCGGCGTGCTGGTCGCCTACCTGGCCTCCGCGCCGGTGGTGTTCATCGACCACTTCGGCATGACCGAGTCCCGCTTCGCCCTCCAGTTCGCCCTGATCGCCTGCACCGCCTTCGTGGTGCAGCCGCTGAACGTGCGGCTGCTGCGCAGCTTCTCCTCTGGGCGCATCCTTGGCGCGGTCCTGCCGTTGCTTGTGCTGTTCGCCGGCCTGCTGGTCCTGCAGGGTGCGCTTGGGCTGCAGAGCCTCTGGTGGCTGACGCCCAACCTGATGGCCGTCTTCGGCTGCTTCTCCCTGATCGTGGCCAATGGCACCGCCCTTGCGCTGGAGCCGCACCGCGACCGGGCGGGCGCAGCCTCTGGGCTGACCAGCTTCGCCTCCACCGTCATCGGGACCCTGCTCGGCACCTGGGTGGCCGGCTTCGCGCCGGCTGGGCTGCTGCCGCTGGCGCTCGGGTTGCTTGCTTTGTCGGTGGCTGCGTGGGTGGCCGGCTTGCGGGTGCGGGTTCTCGTCCAAGAGCCCCCGCCTTGAGGTTCGGAGCCAAGCAGCGGGCGGGTTCCGACCAGGGCTGTTCATGTGATCGCTTTTCGTGTGCAGCGCGCGCTTCCGAAGGAAGGGCAATGCGTTACCTGAGGTAGCGGAGCTACCTCAGGTAACGCGCCACGTCCTGCAAATGCGCCTCATAGCTCAGGTTCGGCCTGAACACCGGCCGCCCCTGGTCCACGCCGTGCAGGAAGTAGTACCAGGCACGTCCTTGCGCGTCTTGTCTCTCGGGCGCCAGCACCGCCGCCAGCGCGGCCGCCCCGGGGTTGCCGATGGGGCCTTCCGGCAGCCCACCGCGGGTGTAGGTGTTCCAAGGGTGGTCCACGGCGAAGTCGCCGCCGGGGAAGTCCAGCTCGGGTAGCTCCTTGCCGAGGCCGTAGGCCACGGTGGGGTCGGACTGCAGCGGCATGCCGAGGTCGAGGCGGTTGAGGAAGACCCCGGCGATGATGCCCATCTCGTCCTGCGCGCCTGCCTCGGCCTGCACCATGCTGGCCAGCACCACCCAGTCGTGGATGGGCAGCTCGGCGGCCACCAGGGCGTCGCGGGTCGCCTCGTCCAACTCCGACTGGAAGCGGGCGGTGAGCGAGCGCAGGATGTCGGCGGCGCCGAAGCTCAGCGGCAGATCGTAGCTGTCGGGGAAGAGGTAGCCCTCCAGACCCGCATCGTCGGGCAGATGGCTTGGCCGCAGCTCCGGTGGCGGGTCGGCGATGAGGGTCTCCAGCTCGGTGGCCACCTCGGCCGACCAGCCGGCCTCTTGGACACGTACCACCAGGTCGCGCGCCCGCTGCCCCTCGGGCAGCAGCAGCCGCGCCGTCCTCGGCCGGCCGCCCTCGATCAGCCGCTGGGCCAGCTCCTGCACGCTGAGCGCCGGGCTGAGGTCGTAGAGCCCCTCGCCGACCCGCGCCTGCCAGCCCTGCCACATGAGGTAGGCGAGCAGGGCGCGGTGGTCGCGCAGCAGGCCGGCCTCCTGCAGGTCCTGGGCGACGCCGGTGGCGCTGCGCCCGCGGGGCACCTCGAAGGTCAGCACCGTTCGGCTGCCCGGATCCACCGGCGCAAGGGCCCAGACGGCCACGGCGACGGTGGCCGACGCGCCCAACAACAGGAGCAGCAGGAGGGTGGGTAGCCAGCGGACGGCCCGCCGCTTGCGTGGTTGGCGGCCGCGATCCGGCGCCTGCCCCTGCCGGCGCCTGCCTGCGCGGCCGATGACAGGCGCGGCGCCGTCGCGAGGGGCGTCGCTCATGCCAGCCCCCCGTTGCCGGGATCGTCGCGGTGGGGACCATCACCGTTGGCATCGTCCTCCGCCGGTCTGGAGGCCCTGCCTGCGCTGCCAGCCAGGTAGGTCTCCAGGATGGCGACGGCGGCCGCCTCGTCCAGCAGCCCCTTCTCGCGCCGCTTGCTGCGGCTGAGGGAGGAGCCGGCGATCTGGCGGCTGGCCAGGGCGGTGGTGAAGCGCTCGTCGAGGAGCTCCACCTGCAGGCCTGCTGCTCGAAGCGCTTGCGCGAAGCTGCGCACGCGCGAGGTCTGGGCGGAGTCGCCGCCTTGGGCGCGCAGCGGAAGGCCGACGACCAGGCGGCCCGCGCCTTCGGTGGCCGCGGCCTGCGCCACCGCCTGCACGTCCTCCGCCTGCTTGCCGCTGCGCCGCAGGGCGCCGCGACCGAAGGCCATGGTGTCGCCGTCGCGGGCGACGGCCAAGCCGATGCGCGCATCGCCGACGTCCAAGGCCAGCAGGGTCTCGCTCATCGGCACGTCATCTGACCCATCACGAACCCACCGCTACCCCGAAGGGTCAGGCGGCGAGCACCTCCGCTACGGCGCTCAGCGCATCGCGCAGGCCTTGCTCGTCGCGCACGCCGGCCTGCGCCATGTCGGGCCGGCCGCCCCCGCCGCCGCCGCCGCGTTCGGCCAGGGACTTGACCAGCTTGCCTGCATGCAGACCGCGCTCGCGGGCACCCTCGCTGACCTTGACCACCAACTGGCTGCCGCTGCCCACCACCACGAGGTCGGCGCCGGAGCGCTGCAGCAGGCCGTCGGCGGCGTTGCGCAAGGCGGCGGCGTCCATGCTGTCCAGAACGGCGACGGCGTAGCGAACACCGCCCGCTTCGAGCACCGAGGGGCCGGCGCCACCGCCGGTCTGGACAGCCGCCAACTTGTCGCGCAGCTGCGCCACCTCGCGCTGGCCGGCCTTGACGTCGGCCTGCAGCTTGCCCAGCCGCGCCTCCAGCTCCTGCGGCTTGGCGCCGAGGGAACGGGAGGCGGCCGAGAGCACCTGACGCATGCCCTGCACCTCGGCCAGGGCGGCCTGGCCGGCCACGGCCTCGATGCGCCGCACACCGGCGGCGGCGGCCTCCTCGCCTGTGATCAGCACGAGGCCGATGTGGCCGGTGCGTTCGACGTGGGTGCCGCCGCATAGCTCGATGGAGGGACTGGCAGCCGGGTCGCCGACCACCACCATGCGCACCTCGGCGCCGTACTTCTCACCGAAGAGCATCATGGCGCCGGCCGCCCTTGCCTCGTCGATGGGGACCACCTTCCAGCTCACCGGCAGGTCGGCCTGCACCCAGGCGTTGACCCGTTCCTCGATGGTGCGCAACTGCTCGGCGCTCACGGCTGCGCCGTGGCTGAAGTCGAAGCGCAGGCGCTCAGGCGTGACCAGCGAGCCGGCCTGGGCCACGTGCCCACCCAGCACCTCGCGCAGGGCGGCGTGCAGCAGGTGGGTGGCGGTGTGGTGCTTGCGGGTCTCGCGCCTGGCGGGATCCACCGCCAGCTGCACCCGTTGACCGACGACCAGCTCGCCGCGCACAGGCTGGAGGCGGTGCACGATCAGGCCGCCCGGTCCCTTGTGGGTGTCGAGCACCATGGCAGCCCCAGGCTGCCCGGCGGCCCCAGGCCCGCCGTTCGGCTCATCCCAGCTCACCTTGCCCTGGTCGCCCACCTGGCCGCCGCCTTCCGGGTAGAAGGGGCTGCGGTCCACGACCATCTGCAGGCCTTCATCGCCATCCAGCAGGGCTTGCACGGTGGCCTCTGCTGTGTCGGCGTCGAAGCCGACGAAGTCGGTGGCGCCGTGGGTCTCGGCCACGTGGCCCAGGGCGTCGACGCCGGCGAACATGGTGGCCTTGCTGCCACCCGCACGCGACAGCGCGCGCGCCTGCTCACGGGCCGCCTGGTAGCCGGCGGTGTCGACCACCACGCCGCGCTCCTGGGCCATCTCGACGGTGAGGTCGAGCGGGAAGCCGTAGGTCTGCCACAGGTCGAAGGCCACGTCGCCTGGCAGGACCTCATCGCCCAGCTTGTCCAGCAGTTGGCCGACGCGGGTGATGCCGGCTTCGAGGGTCTCGAGGAACTGGCTCTCCTCGGCCCGCACCACGCCGGCGATGTGCGCCTGCTGCGCAGCGACGGAAGGGTAGGCGGCGCCCATGCTCTGCGCCACCCCCACCACCAGCTCGTGCAGCACGGGACGCCGCAGGCCCATGAGGTAGGCCTGCCTGGCTGCACGGCGGATGAGCATCTTGATGACGTAGCCGGCGCCGTCGTTGGCCGGCAGGATGCCGTCGGCGATGCACATGGTCACCGAGCGCACGTGGTCGGCGATGATGCGGTGCTGCACGCTCTTCGCGTCTTCGTACGGCAGGCCGCTGATCTCCACCAGGCGGCGGATGGTGGGCTGGAACAGCTCGGTGGCGTAGGCGTCGTTGGCACCGCTGGCCACCGTGGCCAGGCGCTCGAAGCCCATGCCGGTGTCGATGTTCTGCTGCGGCAACGGGCGAAGCTCACCGTCGACCAGGTCGAACTGGGTGAACACCAGGTTCCAGATCTCCATGTAGCGGTCGCCGCGGCCAGTGTTGGGGCCGGTCTCGTCCGCGCTGCCGAAGTCGGGACCGCGGTCGTAGAAGATCTCGGAGCACGGTCCACATGGCCCGCTGCGACCGTCCTTGACGGCGTTGGCCGGCCAGAAGTTCTGGTCCTCGTCCCAGCGCGACATGCGCGACTCTGGCACGCCGACCTGCTTGGTCCAGATGTCCCATGCCTCGTCGTCATCGAGGAAGACGGTGACGTACAGGCGCTTGGGGTCGAGGCCTAGCCACTGCGGGTCGGTGAGGAACTCCCATGCCCAGGCGGCCGCCTCGGCCTTGAAGTAGTCGCCGAAGGAGAAGTTGCCGAGCATCTCGAAGAAGGTGTGGTGGCGGCGGGTGCGGCCGACGTTCTCGATGTCGGAGTCCTTGCCGCCGGCGCGCATGCAGCCCTGGGCGGTGACCACCCTCGGCCACAGGCCGTCGAAGCCTTCGAAGCGCGGTGTGGCGCCCTGGAAGTAGGGCTTGAACTGCTGCATGCCGGCCACGTTGAACATCAGCGTGGGGTCGTCGCTCTTGAGCGAGGCAGGCGGGTGCACCAGGTGCCCCTTGCTGGCGAAGAACCGTAGGTAGGTGTCGCGAAGACGGTCGAGTTCGCTGATGTTCGTTGGAAGGGTAGAAGCCATGGTCGGGGAACGCCTCCGTGATGCGCTCAGGCCATCTTACGTGCTGATGGCGCTCCGGCGGCGGCAGGGGCGCACCGGCAGCCAGGGCTCACCGCCGCCACCGCCCCAACCGGCCGGACGTAGGATGCTTCGTGCCCCCTTCAACAGGAGACCCGTTGGCGGCCATGCGCCGGCCCCTGCTGCTCGTCGGCCTCTGCACCTTCGCCCTGCTCGGCGTCCTGCAGTCCTTCTACGGACCGCTGTTCGGGGCCATGCAGATGCGTTTCGAGGTCGGTGTGGCGCAGGTGGGTGGCGTGGTGTCGGTCCACTTCCTCGGCTCCACCCTTGCCGTGTTGCTGACCACCGTGATCCTCCCGCGGCTCGGTTACCCACGGCTGATGGCCACGGCGGCATCCCTGATGGCGCTCGGTGCTGCCTCGCTGGCGTTGGCGCCCTCCTGGACGGTGGCCCTGACGGCGGCCGGCCTCATGGGCTTTGGCTACGGCCTGCTCGTCGTGCTGCTCAACGTCGCCTTCGCCCGCGCCTTCGGGGAGCGCGGCGTGTCCGCCCTCAACCTGCTCAACGCCGTCTTCGGGGTGGGGGCGGTGGCGGGTCCGGCGCTGTTGGCCCTTGCCATCACGCGGTGGGGATCGGTGACGGTGTTCGGTGGCAGCTTCATGGCGATGGCGGTGGTGGCCGCGTTGCTGACCGGGGTGGTGCTGTGGCTGCGCTCGAGGCTGGCCCTGCCGGTGGCCGCTGCCGCGAGGGCAGGGGGTGCCGCTGCCCTGCCGTGGGGGTGGATGGCGGGCTTCTCGGCTCTGCTGCTGATCTACGTAGCGCTGGAGACGGGCAGCGCCTCCTGGGCGCCCACTCACCTCGGCGCGCGCATGGCCGAGTCCCAGGCCGCCCTTGGCAGCGCCGCCTTCTGGCTGGCGGTGACGGCCGGCCGCTTCCTCGTGGCCGCAGCGGCCGGCAGGATGGCCCCCGCCCACCTGGTCATCGGTGGCGCCTTGGTGGCGGCAGCTGGCGCGGCGCTGGCCCACGTCCCCGCCCATGCGTTGGCCTCCTACCTGCTCATCGGCTTGGGGGCGGCACCCATCTTCCCCACGGTCATCGCCTGGATCGGCCGCAGCTTCCCCGACCACGCCGAGCGGATGACGCCGCTGGTCATGACGGTCGGCAACGTCGGCCCGGTGGTCGGCGTGCCCGCGATCGGCCTTGCGGTGGCGGCCTGGGGCCCGGCGGCGGTGCCGACGGCGCTGCTGGCCATGGCGCTGGCCTTGCTCTTCCTCGGCCTGCTGCTGCGGCGCGCTAGGCTGAGGCCATGAGCCAAGCATCTGGACCGAACAGGGATGTGGAGCCGGCCGAGCTCGTCCTCGAGGAGGTCCGTCAGACCTTCGCACGCCAACGCCAACAGGCTGAGGCCGCCTTGGCGCAGTTGCAGGCCGAGGACTGGCACCGGCGCATCGACCCAGAGAGCAACTCCATCGCGGTGATCGTGCGGCACGTGGGCGGCAACCTGCGCTCGCGCTGGACGGATTTCCTGACCACGGACGGGGAGAAGCCCGACCGCGACCGCGACAGCGAGTTCGAGGTGGGCGACGACATGCCGCCCAGCGTCATCACCGAGGTCTGGGACGCGGGTTGGACGGCCGTGTTGGGTACCATCGCCGCCTTGGGCGCGACCGACCTGCCGCGCACCGTCACCATCCGCGGCCAGCCGGTGTCGGTGGCCAACGCCCTCGTGCGCAGCCTCGACCACACCGGCCACCACGTCGGTCAGATCGTCATGCTGGCCAAGCACCTGCGCGGGGCCGATTGGCAGACGCTGTCCATCCCCAAGCGGCGTCCCTAGGCCGGCAGGCCGGGACGCCGATGGGATGTGGGCGCCGGATGGGAACCTGGACGCTGACGGTGGCCTAGGCGCTGACGGTGGCTGGCGCCGGCGCGGTCACCACCCTGAGCAGGGTGGCCGGATCGGCCTCCACACCCAGTTGGCCGAAGGTGACGCATAGCGACTGGACGTCCTGCAGCAGCTTCTCGCGGGCGGCCGGCTGCTCGATCTCCATCATCTGCGGCAGGTCCATGATGATCACCTGGCCGCGGTGCCACAGCAGGTTGTAGGTGGAGTAGTCGCCGTGCACCAGGCCTATCCTGTACAGGCGGGTCATCAGGTCGACGCTCTGGCGAAAGGCCTCCTGTGCCTCGTCTGGCGAGAGCACGGCGTCGGCCAGGCGCGGTGCCGGTTCCTCGCCTTCGCCGATGAAGCGCATCAGCACCACCTCGCCCGCCTGGCTGATGTCGGAGGCCTGGGGGCCCACCATGGGTTC
>CAYXJZ010000010.1:0-59322 GCA_964465355.1 uncultured bacterium
GGGATGGATGATCGGGAGCAGGCGCCGCGCGACAGCAGGCGGCGGCATGGTTGAGGGCACCTTCTACACCTGCCGCAACTGCTCCTCGATCGACCGCGTCTTCTCCGTCACCGTGTCACCCGTATGCAGCGTCGACTTGCGCTCGACCAGCAGGACGAGGCACTCCTCCTCGGCCACAGGGTTGTGCCGCACGCCCTTGGGCACCAGGTACATCTCCCCTTCCCCCAGTTCGACCGCACCGTCCTCCAACTCGATGCGCAGCCTGCCGCCCAGGACCAGGAAGAGCTCGTCCTCCTGCTCGTGCGCATGCCAGGTGAAACTGCCATGTAGTTTGGCCACCTTGACGTAGGCATCGTCCACTTCGGCGATGACACGGGGTGACCAGGACTCGGTGAGCGCTGCGGCGATCTGCTTGGGTGAGACGGCACGGTGCATGGTGTCTCCTCGGGACGATGAATCCTGTCTAGAGCGACAGGTCGTAGTGGAAGAAGGTGGTGTCGCGAACCCAACCCTTGGCGGCGTAGAGCGCCTGCGCCGCCTCGTTGTCGATGGCGGTGGACAGGCTGAGCCGGACGGCGCCGACGGCGCGGCCATGGTCGGCCGCGGCTTCCAGCAGCTTGCCACCCACGCCCATGCCCCTGGCCTCGGACGCCACGAAGAGGTCGTTGAGGACGAAGATGCGCGCGGCAGAGACCGAGGAGAAGCTGGGGTAGAGCTGGGTGAAGCCCAGCGCAGCGCCGTCGCTGCCCGCGGCAAGGAAGACGACCGATTGCTGGTGCTGGAAGCGCTCTTGCAGGAAGGTACGCGCCAGGGCCAGGTCGCTGGGGCGACGGTAGAAGACTCGGTAGGCATCGAAGAGAGGCGTTAGCAGGTCCAGGTCGGCGATGGTGGCTTGGCGGACGAGGAATGCGGACTCGTGGGGCATGAGATGCACGCTACACGAGATCGGGTTCGATAGGCAGTTAGACAGGAGCCTAGAGGCCCTAGGCTGAAGTCGGCTCTTTGTCTTCGCAACAAATCAGCGTTGGCTATACTCCAGAAGGAGGCTGACCTCGTGAGATACAAGGTCGCGCTCGAGCGAACCGACGAGGGGTACAGCGTCTCGGTGCCGGGGTTGCCTGGTTGCTGGTCACAGGGTGAGACAGAAGCTGAGGCGATCGTCAACATCCGTGAGGCGATCAGCGAGTACCTGGTCGTCCCCGATGAACTCCTTCTCGGCTCGGATGTGCGTGAGGTCGAGGTCGCTTAGGTCGTAACGATCGCAGAGTTCCGTCGTCTGCTATAGCCGCCCTCAGGAATTGATGGCGATGGGCGAGCCCGAGCGCCTTCACCACCATGTTCAAGCAATCGTTGTGGATGATGCAAGGCAGGTATCTGGGCACCCTGTTGGAAGAGTCAGCCAAGCCAAGTTGACGATTCTTGCAAACCGGTCTATGATGCAAACCATGATGTGGCGCCGCTTCCTGCGATCACCTGCTCCCCGGACAGGAACCGCATGACCTACACATCCTCCGTCATGCGTTCACCCGCACAGACCCGCCGGCTCACCCGCGTCTTCCCCTCACTCCAGGGTTACGCCTTCCTGCCCCTGATCGCCTGCATGGTGATCCACTGGTCAGCCCGTGTCGGCCTGCTCGATCCGACCTGGACACAGGGCTGGGTCTTCTTCGCCTGTTGGGTGGCGGCCGTCGCCGCTAGCGCGTGGATCAGCCACCTGTATGGCCGACGTTTCGGCCAGGTGCGGTTCGACAATGAGCAGACGACGCGCCGGGCCGTGGCCGTATTCGGCCTCTTCCTCGTGGTGACCTGGTTGCTCCCCTGGCTCCTGGTGCGCCTCCTGGGTGCGGATCCGGGCTCCTTCCGACAACAGGGGCCCGTCGCATGGACGCATGTGAGCGCCGGCCTGCTCTTCACCGCTTACGGCCTGTACCTAAGGCCGGCGATGCCGCGATTCTGGCTCGCCGGCGCGGCAATCCTGCTGCTGGCTGCCTTGCAGTTGGGAACGTTGTGGCCGACTGCCGGCGGCATACATCCCTTCTTCGACCCCTACGTCGGCGAGCCGCTGCTCTTGGCCTGGTGGTCGGCCTACGCGCTGCTCTCCCACAGCACCCTGACTCGTCTCTTCCCGCCACCGACCGTCTCCAACGACGAGGACCAGCCATGAACGAGCCCTTCCAGGACATCGCCGCGCTGGACAAGCTCATCCACGAGCCGGCGCGCCTGGCCATCGTCAGCGCCCTGGCCGCCTGCGAGTCGGCCGACTTCCTCTACTTGCAGCGACTCACCGGCCTGTCCAAGGGCAACCTCTCGGCCCACCTCAGCAAGCTGCAGGAGGCCGATGTCGTCATCATCGAGAAGAGCTTCGTGGGCAAGACGCCACGCACCTCGGTGAGTCTCAGCCCGAGCGGCCAGAGCGCCGTGGCGGCCTACTGGGAGCGCATGGAGACCTTGAGGCGTGAGACGAAGGGCTGGCGACCTCCTCTGCTACGAACCGGTGAGGAGACGGCTTGACACGAGATCGATGTCATCCACGCTAGGATGTGTATGGAGGGGAGGATCGATACACATCATGCGAACCAACATCGTGATCGACGACGATCTCATGGAAGACGCGCTCCGAGTGACCGGCCTGAAGACCAAGCGCGAAGCCGTGGAGCTGGGCTTGCGTACCCTCCTCCGGCTACGTCAGCAGGAGGAGATCCGACGACTCCGCGGCAAGCTTCCTTGGGATGGTGACCTCGAGACCATGAGGACCGATGAATGATCCTCGTTGACTCGAGCGTGTGGATCGACTACTTCCGAGGAACGACGACACCGCAGACGGACTGGCTGGATGCTCGACTGGGGGTCGAGCCGATGGCCATCGGAGACCTGATCCTCACCGAGGTCCTCCAAGGTTTCACCGAGGATCGAGACTTCCATCTGGCCAGGAGGCTGCTGGCCTCCCTTGTGGCCATCGACCTCGGGGGCCATGACATCGCCCACCGGGCAGCCGCGAATGCCCGTGCACTGCGAAGGCGCGGCGTCACCGTGCGCAAGACGATCGATACCTTCATCGCCACCAGGTGCATCGAGGGCGGCTTGGTCTTGCTCCATGCTGATCGCGATTTCGATCCCTTCGTGAAGCACCTGGGCCTCCGATCTGTGTTCTGAGGAGCGGTGGCGATCCGGCTGGGTCGTGAGCCACCATGCTCAGCGGGTTGGCGTCCGCGACCCAAGCGCGCCATGATGCCCCATGCCCCCAGCACGCGTCATCGCCACCGGCTTGCGCTTCCCCGAGGGTCCCGCCTTCGCCCGTGACGGCAGCCTGTACCTAGTCAACCTCGAAGGCGGCTACCTCTCACGCATCGACGCTGGTGGTGAGCCGCAGGTGCACCACCACACCGGCGGCCGCCCGAACGGCCTGGCCATCCACCGCGACGGCGACCTGTACGTGACCGACTCGGGGCTGGGCGCCATCATCCGCATCGACGCGGACGGTCGCCAGCACACCGTGGTGGACAGCTTCGAGGGTGAGCGCCTGCGCGGTCCCAACGACCTGTGCTTCGACCGCGACGGCAACCTCTACTTCACCGATCCGCACGACTCCAGCCTGGCGTCACCCATCGGCAGCGTCTACCGCCTTGGGACGGACGGGCAGCTCTCGCTCTTCCTTGACGGCCTGGCCTACCCCAACGGCCTGTGCCTCGACGCCGAGGAAGGCGTCCTCTACCTGGCCGAGACCCTGCGCAGCGTCGTCCATGCCTGCGAGCTGGACGAGCATGGCGCTTGCCGCCGGACCACGGTCTACACGGAGGTCGAGGGCTGGCCCGACGGGATGGCGTTGGACGTGGAGGGATCGCTGTACGTGGCCTTGTATGGGCGCGCTGCCGTTGGCGTGATCGCCCCGGGCGGGCGAAGCGTGACGTACCTGCCCGTGGAAGGACCGAACCCCACCAACGTGGCCTTCCGTGGCAGCGACCTCTACCTCACCGAAGCGGCCGAGGGCACCTTGCAGATGATCCAGATCGGCATCGACGGCCTCCCCTTGTTCAGCGCCCAGTCCACACCGGCTCGCAGCGCACCTCGGTCTTGACCGAGCTGGCGATGAAGCAGCGTTCGTGCGCCTCATCGTGCATGGCGGTCACGTCATCGTCGCTTGGGCGCGCATCACCACCGAAGCGCACCTCGGGCCGCAGCGTCACCCGCGTCATCATCAGCCTGCCCGGCGCGCCGCGGCCCATGACGCCCACCGCCGCGTCGCGGTAGCTGTCGACCACCAGACCGCGCTTGGCGGCGATGGACAGGAACCACAGCATGTGGCAGCTGGAGAGGCTGGCGATGAAGGCCTCCTCCGGGTCGACGGCAGCTTCCACGGAATGGGGCGGCGGCACCACCTGCGGTGAGGAGGAGCCGGGCACCTCGATGCCGCCGTCGAACAGCCAGCGGTGGCCGCGGCTGTAGTCGTTGTCGATGAACACCGCGTCGTCGCGGTCCCAGATGATCGTTGCCTTGTACTCCGCCATCCTGACTCCTCGGCGTCCGGGCTCAGGCCCACGACTGCAGCTCGATGACGTTCCCTTCCGGGTCGGTCACGTAGCACCAGGTTACCCGCGCGCCGCCGGCCCGCTCCAGGGTGACGATCTCCCCCACCGGCCGACCACCGTTGGCGAGCACGGTGCGTCTGGCCTCCTCCACCGAGGCCACCTCGAAGGCCACGTGGCCGTAGCCGGGCCGGTTCACGGCCGTCGGTGGCGCCTCCAGTGACGGGGTGTATGCGTAGATCTCCAGCGTGGGTCCCCGCTCGCCGTGGCCCGGCAGGCGCAGGTGCACCCCGGCCATGGCGGCGCCAGGCACGTCTGTCCCAGCCTCCAGGGCAGGGCCGGCGTCGTTCCGCTCCGGCGGCACGAACTCGCAACCGAAGAGTCGGGCGTAGAAGTCGGCCAAGGCGCGCCAATCGCGGGCGACGAGGTTGGTGTGGACGTAGCGGGCGCCTTGGATCATGCGCGTCCCCTCACTGCGTCCGCGGGTCCAACGCGTCCCGGAGCCCGTCCCCCAGCAGGTTGAACCCCGTCACCAGCAGCACGATGGCCAGCCCAGGGAACACCGAGGTCCACCAGCGCCCCAGGATGACCTGGTTGCGGCCTTCGTTGATCATCGCCCCCCACTCCGGTGTGGGCGGCTGGGCACCAAGGCCGATGAAGCCGAGCCCGGCCGCCAACAGGATGGTGAAACCCATCCCCAGCGTGCCGCGGATGACGATGGGTGCCAGGATCGAGGGCAGGATGGCGCGGATCATCAGGCGGTGATGCGAGGCGCCAAGCGCGCGGGCCGCCTCGACGTAGACCTCGGCCTTGGCCGACATGGTGGAGGCGTAGGCGATGCGGGCGTAACCGGCGATGCCGACGATGGCCACCGCCAGGATGGCGTTGTTCAGGCTGGGGCCGAGCACAGCCGCCAGCGTCATGGCCAGCAGGATGTTGGGGAAGGCCAGCAGCAGGTCCATGAAGCGCATGATGATGACGTCGGTCGCCCCACGGAAATAGCCCGCCAACAGGCCGAGCGGCGTGCCGATGCCGGCCGCCAGCGCCACGGCCAGGATGGCGATGAGCAGGTCGTAGCGGGCGCCGTAGAGCACCCGGGTGAACACGTCGCGACCGTACTGGTCGGTGCCGAACCAGTGCTCGGCCGAGGGCGGCTGGAAGCGCGAAGGGATGCTGAGGCGGATGGGGTCGTAGCTGGTGAGCAGCGGGGCGAAGATGGCCGCGAACACCATCAGCAGCACGATGGAACCACCGAGCACCAGCGAGGAGTTCGCCTTGAAGCGGCGACGGGCCGCCGTCGGCGCCGAGTCAGGGACGGCGATCTGGCTAGCCATAGTGGACCCTCGGGTCGATGAAGGCGTTGAGGATGTCGACCGCCAGGTTGATCAGCGCGAACACAACGGCCACCAGCAGCGTGGCGCCGATCACCGCGTTGTAGTCGAGGGCGTTGATGGCGTTGATGTAGTACAGGCCGACGCCTGGCCAGGCGAAGACCGCCTCCACCAGCACGTTGCCGCCCAGCAGGTAGCCGATCTGGATGCCGACCACGGTGATGGTGGGGATGATGGCGTTGCGCAGGGCGTGCTTGTAGTACACGCGGTTGGCCGTCAGCCCCTTGGAGCGGCCGGTGCGCACGTAGTCCTTGCCCAGCTCCTCGAGCATGCCGGCGCGCAGCATGCGGATGACCACCGCGATCAGCCCCATGGCCACGGTGATGGCGGGCGCGGCGAGCTGCGCCAGGGCGGAGCGGAAGGCGCGCAGGTCCCAGGCCAGCAGGCTGTCGATGGTGTAGAGGCCGGTGATGCGATCAGGGGGGACGATGCCGGAAGCCAGCCGCCCCTCGGCCGGTGGGAAGATACCGAGCTGGTAACCGAAGACGAAGATGAGCACCAGGCCCAGCCAGAAGTTGGGCATGCCGAGCGAGACCAGCGAGCCGATGCGCAGCAGGTGGTCGGTGAGGCGGTTGCGGTGCAGGGCGGCCAGGACGCCAAGAGGCACACCCACCACCAGGGCCAGCAGCACCCCCGCTAGCGTCAACTCGACGGTGGCGGGGAAGCGGCGGACCAGGTCGTCCGCGATGGACCGGCCGCTGGCCAGCGACACGCCAAGGTTGCCGCGCAGCACACCGCCCAGGTAGTGGAGGTACTGCACCGGCAGCGGACGGTCAAGACCCCACTCGCGTCGCAGGGACTCGGTGATGTCGGCGCTGACCGGCATGCCGCCGTAGTAGAGCTGCACCGGGTCGCCGGGCACCATGCGCACCAGCGTGAAGGTGACCAGGCTGATGCCGATCACCAGCAGCCCGACGGCCAGGAGACGGCGAAGGATGAAGGCGATCATCGGGTCGGCTCAGGCCAGGCGAAGGCGGGTCCGCCGAAGCGGACCCGCACCTCGACCCACGTCCTTATGCCTGCCTCAGTCCTTGTAGACCGTGTTGAAGAACCAGTCGCCGGAGGGGTAGATGACCCAGCCCTGCACAGGAGCGCGCACCACGTACGGCAGCACGGCGTTGTACAGGTAGGCCGAAGGCAGTTCCGCCGCCAGGACCTCCTGGATGCGGTCCATGATGCCCTGCCGCGCGTCGGTATCGACCGTCTCGGCCAGCTCGGCTGCCAAGGCGTCCACCTCGTCGTTGCTGTAGTAGGCGTAGTTGCCGCCCGTGCCGTGTGCCGCGCTGGTGAAGGTGTTGGTCACGAACTGGTCCGGCACGGGGGCGGCCAGGCCGGAGACCACGTACATGGGCATGGTGCCCTGCTGGAAGCCTTCCACGAAGGTGGGCCAGGCCACGGCCTGCACCTCGGCGCGGATGCCGACCTCGGCCAGCTGCGCCTGGGCGACCACGGCCGAGATCTCGCGCTGGGCGTTGCCGCTGTTGAAGGCGATGGTGGTGTCGAAGCCGTTGGGGTAGCCGGCCTCGGCCAACAGGGCGCGGGCGCGCTCGAGATCGCGCTCGTAGACCCAGGCAGCGTCGTTGAAGCCGGGCAGCAGGCTGGGGAAGGCGCCGCGTGCAGGCGAGGCAAGGCCAAGGGTGGCGGCGTCGCTGATCTCCTGCTGGTCGAGGGCGAACTGCACCGCCTGACGCACCCGGATGTCGTCGAACGGCGGGTTCCTGTTCGGCATGTAGAGCGTCTGCAGGCCGATGGTCTGCTGGTTGAGCACCTTGAGCGCGGGGTTGGACAGCGCCTGCTCCAGGATGTCGATGGGCGGGTTGTACATGGCGTCGAGGCTGCCCTGCTGCATCAGCACGTACTGGCTGGCCAGATCGCTGATGAAGCGGAAGCTCACGGCGTCGACCAAGGGAGCGCCCGACCAGTGGTCCTCGAAGGCCAGCAGCTCGTAGACCACGCCGGGTTCCCAGCTGCCCCAGGTGAAGGGGCCGGTGCCCATGGCGTTGTTGCGCATGTGCTCGTTGATGACGCCTGCCTCGACGCCGCCGTTGGCCATGACGTAGGCCTGGCTGTGGATGGCCCCGGTGGGGGTCTGCACCAGCAGCGCGAGGAAGAAGGGGCAGGCGGAGGTCAGCTCGACGGTGACCTCGTAAGGGCCGGTGACCCAGATGTGGTCGCTGCTGACGCAGGTGCGCAGCAGCTGGGCCGGGGCGAAGTTCAGCGTCAGCACCCGCTGCAGGCTGAAGGCCACGTCGTCGGCCGTGAGGATGGAGCCGTCGTGGAAGGGCACGCCCTGCCGGATCTGGAACACGAAGGTGCTGCCGTCGTCCGACACCGTCCATGACTCCGCCAGCCATGGCTTGTAGTCGGTGGTGCCGACCACGGTGCCGTCGGCATCGGTGGTGGTGTCGTAGCGCACCAGGGTGTCGTAGAGGTTGTTGGCCATCCAGGTGGCGGCCGCGTCGGTGCTGATGTGTGGGTCGACGCCCGACGGCTCGAAGTAGACGCCGAAGTTGAACACGTTGGCGTCGCTCTGTGCCTGCGCGCTCATGAGCAGCATGGCTGCCGCGATCGAGAGTGCCTTGAGCATCCTGTTCATCGACCTTGCCTCCTCGGGCGTTCTTTGAGGCGCCGGCCTGGCCGGCGAGTCCTTCTCCGGGCGAAACGTGATTGTGGGTGCCGACAGTGTATCAGGTCGAGGTGGCGGCTCAGCCACCCGGGTCGTAGCGGCCACGGCCCGGCTTCACGAAGGCCTTCACCACCATGACCCGCCCCCCTCCCATGTTGCTCAATGTGTAGCGCCCAGCCGCCGCCGGCAGGACGACGGTCTCGGCGTAGGCCAGGTCAAGTTGGACGCCGTTCTGGCTGCGCACCGAGACGCGGCTTCCCTCGACCAGGTTGAGCACATGGCAGGCGTTGCCTGTGTCCACCTCGACCTCGCTACCGAACTCCAGCCGGTGCACGTCGTAGAAGTGCTGCGGGTGGGTGGGCAGGTGGACCAGCCGCCAATCCTCGCCCTCCTCCAGCAGCAGCTCAGGCGCCACGTGCTCGCGCTCGATGACATCGGGCGTACGGCCGAAGTCGATGTTGTCGAAGGCCCGCTCGAGGTTCATCGGCCGCGGCTTGCCGTCCAGGTCGAGGCGCTGCCAGTCGTACATCTTGAAGGTGTAGAGGTAGGGCGTCGCGCTGATCTCCAGCACCAGGCTGCCATCGCCTGAGGAGTGGACGGTGCCGTTGGGGATCAGGTACAGCCCGTGCTTCTTGGCCGGCACGCTGTTGACGAAGCGCTGCACGTCCAGCTCCTCGCCGGTGGCCAAGGAGGTCTCCAGCGCGGCGCGGAACTCGGCAGGGTCGACGCCGTCCCGCAGGCCGAGGTAGATGACGGCGCCATCGGTGCCGGCGGCTGGCACCGTGTCACTCACGTAGTAGCACTCGTCCTGGGTGAAGCCCTCACCGAAGCGACTGCGCGCGTAGGCGTCGCTGGGGTGCACCTGCACCGAGAGGTTGCCGCCGCCCACGGTGTCGAGGTAGTTGAAGCGGATCGGGAAGTGATGGCCGAAGCGACCGGCGGCCTCGCCAAGGACGGCCTCCTGCGCATGGAACATGAGCAGGTCGAAGGAGACCTCGAGCATGGTGTGGCCGTCGTGGAGCAGCAGGCCGTTCTCAGGCGTGATGAGCTCGAAGGACCAGGCCAGGTTGACCTCGTCGTCTGGCAGGCCGGGGATGTGCCGCTTCATCCACTGGCCACCCCACGGGCCTGCCTCGAACCAAGGCCTGGCGCGTAGCGGGCTCGCGCTCATGTTCTCCAAGGTGGCGCGCAGTGCTTGGCCGGAGACGAAGACCGGCGTGTCAGGCCGCTGGCTGTCGACGAAGAGGTCGATGCGAGGAAGCAGTTGGCGCTTGTGATCGGCCAGCAGAGGCCAGTCGACGAAGAAGAAGCGCTTGTAGGCCTGCTTGGGGTCCAAGGCCGCGGGGGTGCCATGGACCACGGCGCCATCGTCGGCGGAGATCGAGCCGGCGGCGCCGAGCGGCGCGATGCTGCCCGCCCTCGAGCGGTACTGGATCTCGCTCTTGGGCAGGTCGAGGTAGACCAGCAGTCCAGGTAGACCGGTCAGTGCAGCACCGCTGCCGTAGATGAGGTTGAGGTCGGCGCCGGTTTCGGGCTCGAACGCCGCCAGGGCTGCGCTGTCGAAGAGGTCGGCCAGGGTGCCGGTGTGTCGGCGGCCGAACAGCGGGTCGTCACCACCAAGGAAAGGGGCCAAGGCGGCATCCAGTTCCTCCGGCGGCCTCAGTGCGCCGGCCGTGTCGTGCCATGCGGTGCTCAAGCCCAGGATCTCGAAGGCCTGTGCAAGACGCTCACGGACATCGGACCAGAACAGGCCGCCGAAGCCATCGAGCAGCACCAGTCCGCCCACGCTGGCGGCGCGCGCTGCGATGGCCTCGGCCAATGCGGCGAAGCCGACGCAGATGCCATCCCCAGCCTCGTCCTGCAGGTGGAAGGTGGGGTAGAGGTCGTAGCGGCCGGGCTCGACGGCCGGCTTGGCCAGCGGCAGCAGCGGCTGGCGGCTCTTGCGCCAGGCGATGGCGGGGACTGTGGTGCTGCTCATGGCTCGCCCGACCTGAGGCGTGGCAGGTAGCGGTCGACATCGGCGCAGAGGTGGGCGACGTCGTCGGCGTTGAGGTTGTCGCTGATCAAGAGCTCTCCATCCTTGGTGAACTGCGGCTGGTGCCCGCAGCACAGGCCGATGGACCTCATGCGTCCACCGCATCGAACACGGCCGTGGCAGCGCCGCGCAGCGCCGAGCCTGTGATGCACTCGGCCGCCAGCAACTCGGGTCGGTGCTCCAGGCCAGCCAGCGCCTCCCGCGCCGCGGGGCCGAACAGGTCGAAGGCCAGCGCGATCCGCCCACCCAGCACCACGGCCTCCGGCCGGAAGGCCTCGATGGTCCCTGCCAGTGCCTCCACCATCTGCACGCCGAAGCGCCGGAACACCTCGGCGGCCAAGGCGTCGCCGCTACCTGCCCGATCGGCCAGCGTACGCACGGTCATCGGCTCCTCGCCCATGCCTACGGCGGCGGAATCGGCATGCCACAACGCCAGCAGGCCGCGGGTGGAGACCACCTCGTCGACGGTCAGGGTGCCATAGGGCAGCTCGTAGACGTAGCCATGCGGCGGCACGCCATCACCCTCGCTGAGCAGCCGGCCGCCTACCGCGAAGGCCGAGCCGCAGCCCGTGCCGAGGGTGAGGATCAGCACCCGCCCGTAGCCCCGGCCGGCGCCATGGCGGAGTTCGCCCGTGGCGAAGGCGGTGGCGTCGTTGAGGAAGCGGATGGGCAGGCCGACCAAGAAGGGCAGCCGAGCACGCAGCTCGGGCAGGAGCGGCAGGTCGTAGAGCCCCTCGAGCTTGCCGAGCCCGCGGATCATGAAGGCGCCGCGCCGGAAGTCGAAAGGACCAGGCACCGCCATGCCCAAGCCAACCAACCCACACGACCCCACACGTGCGCGCGTCTGCGACAGCGCGGCAGCCAGTCCGTCCAGCACTTGACCGGCCGGAGCCTGGCTGTCCAGGTCGAAGCGCAACTGCGCCAACATCGTGCCGCCCTCCGCCACCAGCCCTGTCTTCACAGAGCTGCCACCGACGTCGCAGACCAGGCAGACGCGCGCCAGATCATCCTCGACCGGCGCAACCTCGGTTGCTGGCGTATCGAGCGGCATCTAGCTACTGGCTGCTCCTGCAGCCAAGGCGAGGACCTGTTGTCTCATACGGGGTACCTGTCTCCCTTCCGTTCATGTCGACTGGAACGGCACAGGGGGCGTGGATCAGGGTTGCTCGAAGGAAGGATACCAGCGCCGAGGAAGGGGCAACACAGGGCTAAGGTGGGCTGACCATGCCCTTGGACGATGACCAGAGGAGGAGACGGATCTGATGCTGCGAGAGGTCAGAGCAGCGGGTCTCGAAGCCCTGACGCTGGCGACGGCGTTGTTGCAACGCGCTCGCCGCGCCGACCCACTTGCCGGTGTGTGGGAGGCCGCGGAGGCACAGTGGGCGTGGCGCAGGCCCATGCGGTCAGACGAGGTCGAGAAGCTCTTCTGGCTCGACGACCAAGGGCCCGTCGCCGGCGTGCTGCTGACGAGCTGGACCGACGACGTCTGGCAATGCGACCCGGTGGTGGTCCCCGGCGCGTCGGGTGTCACACCGCGCGTTGTGTGGGAAAGGGCCATGGGGCTTGCGGCCAAGCACGCACCCAAAGGCTTCGACGTACCCGTGGACGACGGTGACCTGACCTTCCAGACGCTGGCCAAGCGAGCCGGGTTCAGCGTCGGCCGTCAAGACAGCACCGCCTGGATGGACGCTGCCGATCGACCGGCCGTCACCGCACCACCTGATGGCTTCGTGCTGGTCGACCGCACGCAGCGTCTGGACGCCCCGCACCCCATGCGACAGCGCAACGGTGATGGCGTGGCGCAGCGGCTCGAACAGTGTTCGCTCTACGACCCTGCGCTCGACCTCGCCATCGAGACCAGCGATGGGCAGGTCGCCGGCTACTCGCTGTACTGGTTCGATCCGAGCACCGAGGTGGGGCTCGTCGAGCCGGTCAGGGTCGAGGAGGCGTTCCAGAGGCGGGGCCTTGCGCGAGCGATGTTGTGCGCCGGGATGGACCGCCTCGCCGCCCAGGGCGCCAAGCGGCTGAAGATCGCCTTCGAGTCGGACGCGGCCGGCGCGCTGTACCAGAGCCTCGGCTTCCGGCCGACCTCCACCGCCACCTGGTACCGGGCGACACCTCGGTGACGGGCGCGCCTGGCGATCGGGCGGCGCCCGAACAGCGTGCGGCACGGGGCGAAGCCACCGCAGGCCATCTCACTCCAACCGGAACCCATCGAGGTCAGCCGCTTCGAGCGTCTGCGCATCGGGCAAGAAGCCCGTCATCCGCAGCAACTGCGCGGTGAGGTCGAGATAGGTCTGGTCGTCCAGGCGGCCAGGCGCCCAGCGGGGCATGGCTGCACGCAGGTAGTGGTAGAGCCCGGCGGCCGTGCCGAAGCGCCTCAGGCGTCCGGCGTCAGCCAGCGGCGGCGGGTCACCGATGGAGAAGGCCATGGTCGAGAGCCCCACCTGCGAGCCGGGCATGGTGGGCGAGTTCTGCGGCTGGTGGCAAGCCGCGCAGTAGCGATGGTCCTCGGGAAAGGCCGCCACCGCCTCCTGGAAGCCCTGGCCCGTGTCGCCGTGGCAGACGGCGCAGGAGAAGGCGTAGGCCTTGGCGCCGCGGGTGGCTTGGTCGGAGTGGTTCTGCTGTGAGGCGTCGGTGTCGGCGGCAGCCTCGGCAGTCGAAGAGGCACCTGGACCGGCGGTCGCGCCGACCGGTGTCGGCCAGACCGCCGCGCCGATGAGCAGGGCCAGTACCAGGCCGCATACCAACAGGACGGGGCCAAGGCTGGCATTGGTCGAGCGGCCTTCTGGGCAGACGGGCATCGTCGGGGTCAGGGTAGCGCGCCGCGCCCGTCCCTGCCCCCACCGACCCTGCCTACTCCAGCCAGGCGAACCGGCCTAGACTGGCCGCTGCGCCCCTCGGGCAGGCCTCGAAGGGTGACACCCGCCCGCTTTGGGAGCGAGCCCATCCATGCGCCCTCTCTTGACCACCATCGGCCTCCTGGTCGCCAGCAACGTGTTCATGACCTTCGCCTGGTACGCCCACCTGCGTGACCTCAGCCATCGGCCCTGGATCGTGGCGGCCCTGATCAGCTGGGGCATCGCCTTCTTCGAGTACATGCTGCAGGTGCCTGCCAACCGCATCGGACACGGGGTGCTCTCGGTGGGGCAGCTCAAGATCCTGCAGGAGGTCATCACCCTCACGGTGTTCGTGCCCTTCGCGGTGTTCTACCTGCGGGAACCGCTGAAGCTCGACTACCTGTGGGCAGGGCTGTGCCTGCTTGGCGCTGCCTACTTCATGTTCAGGAGCATGTGGAGCGGTGGCTAGCCTAGGCCGGCCAGGTATCCCCCACCCGATAACCCCGCGGCCAAGGGTCATCAGGATCGAGCAGCAGCTGCTTGGTCTCGGTGATCCAGGCCCGTCCCTCGATCGACGGCACGATGGCGGGCCTGCCCCCCACCTCCGCCTCGCGCTCGATGCGGCAGTGGAAGCGGCTGTCGATGATCGACACGCCGGTGAAGGCCTCCCCCACCGCCAGCTCCCCGCGGGCGTGCAGCACCGCCATGCGGGCGGAGCAGCCGGTGCCCGTCGGTGAGCGGTCGAGCTTGCCTGGCTCGATGGCCACGGTGTTGCGGCCGGTCTTGACGCCGTCGACCGCCACCACCGGCTGTGTGAACTGGCAGAAGGAGAGGTGCCGCCAGTCGGGGTTGCCCGGATGGTGGAAGCCGAGCTGCTCCGTCGCGGCGCGGATGATGCGGTTGCCGGTACGCGCCAGGTCGGCGGCCTCGTCGGCCGTCAGCGCGAAGCCCAGCGCCGCGGCGTCGACCAGGACGAAGCTGTCCCCGCCGTAGGCGGTGTCCACCGTCAGCGCGCCAAGGCCCTCCACCTCGATGACGGCGTCCAGCCGGTCGACGAAGCTGGGGTGGTTGGTGACGCGGATCGAGCGCGCCTTGCCACCCTCGCAGCGGGCCACCACCTCGATCAGCCCACCAGGCGCTTCCAGCGCGAAACGCGTCTCTGGTTCCACCATCGGCACGATGCCGCTGTCCAGCAGCACGGTGGCCACACAGATGGCGTTCGACCCAGACATGGGCGGCGTGTGCACCGGTTCCATGATGATGAAGCCCATCGCGGCGCGCGGGTCCTTGGGCGGCACAAGCAGGTTGACGTGGCGGAAGACGCCGCCACGAGGCTCGTTCAGGACGAAGTCGCGCAGCGTCTGATCCAGGGCGATCCAGCGCGACTGCGCCCACAGCGTGTCGCCGGGGGGCGGTGCGACGCCGCCGACGATGACGTCGCCGACCTCCCCTTCGGCGTGGCAGCCGATGACGTTGATCACCTTGGTCGAACGCATGACGACCTCCAGGACTGGCCCCTGACCTTTGGCGCCTGGGGCTCCGTGACATGAGAGCGCTCTCCTGCCTCTAGGGTACCCAGGTCGAGTCGCCATGATCCTGATCCGATTCCAGGTATCTTCTTGGCAAGCACTGCCACAGCCGTCGACTGTCGTGCGAGCGACGGGTTGGAAGCGACCCGGTTGGAAGCGATCAGGCTCGAAGAGACGCCGTTCGCCCGCTCGCAGAGAGAAGGGTTCTGCATGCCCTCGATCACTTCCTCATCTTCACCGTCCCATGCCCCTTCCAGCCCCAACGACCGTCGCAGACCTAGGCGACGCTCGCCAACCCTGCTCGGCGTCGCTTTCTTAGGCCTCGTCCTGCTCGGCTGCAACAGCCAGGCGCCGTCCGATCCCTCGCGCACCCAGGTGGCGATCACGGAGGTGCGCTCCACCTCAGCGACCTCCGTACGCGTGGCCTTCGATCAGGCGATCCAGGTCGATCCCGACAACCTCTCCTCCTTCGCCATCCGTGCAGCGGACGGCTCCGGGCTCGAGGTCATGGCTTTGCACCCGCACGCGGACGGCAGGAGCGTGGTGCTCGCCACCGAACCGCAGCAGGCCGTCGCCTACACGGTAGACCTGCTGACGGCCGTTGCCCTCTCCAGCGGCCTGCCGGTGGCGACGACCAAGGGCGCCTTCCAGGGCAGTGAGGTAGCCGGGCCAGCCTTGGCCGGCGCCGTGGCCACCAGCAACACCACTTTGGTGCTCTCCTTCTTCGATCCATCGACCGGGTCTGCCGCCGTCATGGGGCCATCCGCCACCGAGCCCGGCGTCTACCGGGTCTTCGATCAGACGGGACCGCTCACCGTCGAGGGCGCCATGCTGGACGTAGACGCGTCGACCGTGGTGCTGACCACCAGCCCGCAGGCCGACAGCAACTACCAGGTGGTCGTTGGCGCCGCGTTCAGCGTGGCTGGCGGCCGGCTGGTCGACCCCTTCAACAACCGTGCCGGCTTCGTCGGCATCGCTGCCGGCGATGCGCGTCGCCCCACACTCAGCCTGGCCACCTCCATCGGTGAGACGGCCGTGCTTGTGCGCTTCAGCGAGGCCATGCTGGACGAACCGGGCGGCTTGGGCGACCCAGGCGCCTACCAGATCCGTGACGGCAGCGGCGAGGAACTGGTGGTGGTGGGGGCCGAGCCGAACGCCTACGGCACGGCCGTCACCCTGACCACCGCGCGCAAGCAGTTGGTCGGCACCATCTACACCCTGAGCGTCGACGGGGTGCGCGACATGGCCGGTAACCCCATCGACCCGCAGCCAGCGACCGCCACCTTCATGGGCGGCGAGGGTGAGCCGGGGGTGGACACCACGGCGCCGCGCCTCTCCAACGTGGCGTCGACAGGCAACAACAGGGTCGTCGTGACCTTCTCCGAGCCGGTGCTCGGGGGACCAAGCAGCGCGGAGAACCCGGGTCACTACAGCATCTACGCCGCCCAACAGGCCGGCTCGGCCGAGCTGGGGGCGCCGCTGGCCACCCTCAACATCGTCAGCGCCGTGCTCGACGCCGGCCGCACAGCGGTCACCCTGACCACCGGCTCGCAGTCCGAGCTCGACTACGTCATCCAGGTCGTCAACGTCAGGGACCTGGCCGGCAACCAGATGGCGCCGCCCGAACTGGGCACGCACCCAAGCGTCATGAGCTTCCGCGGCACACCGCCAGGGCCGGGCGAGCTGGTCGACAGCGACGGCGACGGACTGACCGACGACGTCGAGCTGCGCGGTTGGACGGTGGAGATTCGCCTGCTGGACGGCAGCGTGTCGCGCCGTCAGGTCAGCAGCGATCCAGGCGACCCCGACACCGACGGCGACGGCGTCAGCGACGGCGAGGAACGGCAGTACGGCACCGACCCGCGCAACGCCGACACCGACAGCGACGGCCTCACGGACTGGGAAGAGCTCAATCGCTACTACTCAGACCCCACCGCGCAAGACAGCGACGAAGACGGGTTGACCGACGGCCTCGAGGCGCTGTTCTTCGGCACCTCCCCGCTGCTGGCCGACACCGACGGTGATCAGCTGAGCGACGACTACGAGATCGCCACCGACAACCGCAACCCGCTGATCGCGGACCTGCCGCGCGTCGACATCCGCGTCGGCGTCGTCGACCTGCGTCTCGACGTCCGTTTCGAGGAACAGACCTCCAGCGGCACCCGCAACCTGGGCAGCCGCAGCAGCAACACCTCGTTGGTGCAGTCGCAGGAGTCGGCCCAAGCCACCGAGACCAGCAGCTCGCTGGACTGGTTCATCCAAGGCGGCGCCGAGATCTGCATCAAGGGCAGCTGCGAGGACGCCGACCCGGCCGGCGCCAAGTTCACGGTGGAAGGTGGCGCAAGCGGTTCCACCTCCACCACCTTCACCACCGCGTCGGTGCAGGCCTCCCAACGCGAGTACGCCACCAGCCTCAGCACCGAGGCCGAGGTCACGGCCGAGTCGGTGGTGACCAGGGTGGTCGAGGGCGCCACGATGGCGGTCGAGGTGAACCTGGTCAACGCCAGTAACATCGCCTTCACCATCAGCAACATCGAGATCACCGCCCTGCTGCAGAACCCAAGCGATCCGAGCATGCTGGTGCCGATCGCCACCCTCTTCGCCGCTTCCGATGCGCCCATCAGCATCGGGCCCCTGACGCCGGTGCGCGGCCCCTTCCGTTTCAGCAGCGACAACGCCTACCCCAACCTGGTCGAGAGCCTCATGGCCAACCCGCGCGGGGTGATCTTCCGCGTCGCCAACTACGAGATCACAGACGAGTTGGGGCGCAACTTCGCCTTCGTCGAGCAGGACGTCAACGACCGCACCGCCTTCCTGGAGATCAACTACGCAGGCAACCTGCCGATGGAGCGATACCAGGTGGCCACCAACGGCACCTTCGACGACCGCGGGCGCCCATCCGGCATCCGCCTCGGCGACATGCTGGAGCAGGTGCTTGGCCTGGTGTACGTGCCGGCGGCGGTCGACGACAACCTCGATCCGCGCGTGCGTGCCGACGCCGACCTGCTCGACCGCAGCTACTCCACCCGCATGATCAACGGCGTGGACACCCTGACCAGGATCAAGCGCGTGTCGGCCGATCTCACAGGCCAGACCCGTGACTGGTGGGTGCTGGGTCCCCAGGGCAACGTCACGCCGGTGGGCACCCGGCCGGGCATGGACTTCAGGGACTACGTCATGTTCGCCGACCAGGACTTCGCCTTCGCCTTCGTGCAGGACCTGGACGAGGACGACCTGGAGGCCAACGAGGAGATGCTGTACCGCAGCATTGACTCCGAGGCCGACGTCGACCCGGCGGACGGCGTGCCCGACAGCCGCGACTCGGACCGCGACGGCATCGCCGACGCCGACGAGATCTATGGACCCTTCGAGGGCAACCGCCGCATCCGCTGGCTGGTCCGCCTGGAGGACGGTCGCGATGCCTACACCACCATGGCCCACCCTGGCCGGGCGGACGCCGACGGCGACGGACTGACCGACTGCCAGGAGCTGCTGGTCTCGGCCGCCTGCTCGCTGATCACCATCTACGCCGACGCCAACGGCGTCCCCACCATCGCGCCGGTCTCCAACAGCGGCACGCCCCACGTGGCGCTGACCACCACAAGGCTGCTGGCCAGGACCGACCCGAGCAACCCTGACACCGATGGCGACGGTCTGACAGACCTGCAGGAGGCCATCGGCTTCGCCTACACCAACCTCGCCGGCGTCAGGGTCATCGTCACCCCGACCACCGACCCCACCACGCCATACGCCACCAACCCCCTCTCGCGCGACACCGACCGGGACGGACTCGATGACCTGCTCGAGGTCCGCCTCGGGTCGAACCCGCTGCTCCCCGACGGCGACGCCGTGCGCGACGACGATGCGGACGGCCTGGTGAACGCCATCGAGACCACGGCCAGGACCATCAGTTGGCGCTTGGTCGGCGGAAGCCTCAGCACCCTCTCGGTGACATCGGACCCACGCATGGTCGACACCGACGGGGACGGCCTGACGGACTGGGAAGAGTACTGGGGCTGCCGCGATGCGAACCGCGACTTCGTCTGCGACAGCGACGCCCGCTTCAACCCCACCAACCCACGTGCCGCCGACACCGACGGCGACGGACTCACCGACCGCCAAGAGGTGGACGGCGTGATCTACCTCGGCCACAACACCCAACCGCTGCGCCAGACCGATCCCACCCACGCCGACACCGACGGCGACGGCCGCTCTGACGGCGCGGAGCTGCTCAGCAGCTGGGTGGTCAACGTGGCAGGCCGCGGCGGCTACGTCGTCTGGTCCGACCCGCTGCAAGCCGACGCGGACGGCGACGGCATCAACGACAGCATCGAGTTCGCCGAGGGCACCGACCCGAACCTGGCCGACACCGACGGAGACGGCGCTCTGGACAGCCTGGAGCGGACCCGTCCCACGGACCCCTTGGTGCCTGACCACCTGGTGACGGTGACCTACCTCAGCCTTCAGGTCGGGAAGGGCTCCTCCTCCGCCAGTGCCGACGGCGACCCAGGCAACGACCCAGGCGACTTCGCCTTCTCCTTCGATGTGCGCATCCCGGCCGGGGGCGGAGGCCTCACTCTGTACCCCATCACCGACGCCGACAGGGTGCCCGTACGCAACTGCACGACCTTGGACGACTTCATCTGCCGAGGCAACCACACCGGCAGGTTCGCGATCCAGATCGCCGCGCCGCTGGTTTTCACCATGTACGAGTCCCACACCTTTGCCGTCCCCTACACCAGCCTCTTCACGCTGGAAGGCTGGGTTCAGGAGACCGATCCCGGACCAGTCTCCGACGTCACCTACCGCTTCGGTGGCTTCGGCGACCCGAACGGCGTGTATCCCGGCTCCACCCTCAGCAAGGGCAGCTTCGGGGTCGCCTTCAACGACTCACCACGCCCGGACGTCCCAATCGAGATCATGGTGTTCGTGGTGGTCGAGTAGGATCGTTCGGGACCAATGGGCGGGGGGAGACAGACTTCGAGTCACAGTCTTCCCTCGCCCTACCAGCACCCCCTCCTACCCGGTCTACAGTGCAGCATGACCACCACCGAGAAAGCACTGACCCTGAAGCGGCTGCACGAGGCCCCCGAGATCCTGCGCGTGGTGAACGTATGGGACGCCATCAGCACCAAGGTGATCGCCGACCTGCCTGCGAGCAAGGCCATCGCCACCGCTGGGCACTCCATCGCCGCCTCCTACGGCTACAAGGATGGCGAGATCCCGCTCGAACTCGCGCTCGAGGCGCTGGAGCGCATCGTGGCTGCCACCGACCTGCCGGTCACCGCCGACCTGGACGCCGGCTTCGGCGATCCTGGCGAGACCATCCGCCGCGCCATCGGCATCGGCGTGGTGGGGGCCAACGTCGAGGACCGGCTCAAGCCGCTGGCCGAGTCGGTGAAGGCGGTCGAGGCCATCGTGGCCGCTGGCGAGGCGGAGGGCGTGGCCTTCCAGCTCAACGCCCGCACCGACGCCATCGTGCGCGGCGGCGACCGGCCGCTGGCCGACAGCCTGGCCGACGCGGTAGAACGCGGGCGTGCCTTCCTTGAAGCCGGCGCCAGCCTGGTGTTCGTGCCTGGCAAGTTGGACCGCGAGGCGACCCAGACCTTGGTGGCAGGTCTCGGCAAGGGCAAGCTCAGCGTCATCGGCGTGCCTGGCGCGCTGGCGGCGGCCGAGTACGAAGAACTTGGCGTGGCGCGCATCTCCTACGGCCCCTGGACGCAGCGCTACGCGCTCACGGCCTTGGAGGAACTGGCGGCGTCGCTCTACGGCAACGGCACCATGCCGCCGTCGACCAAAGCGCTGAACTGAAGGGGGCACTGGACCGAAGGGGCCACCGTCTGGTCAGGACTGATGCAGCAGACGCCCGCCTCCGATCACGACGGAGCGTGGAGGCATGCGAACCAGCGCGTCCATAGGGTTCTCCGCGTCGATCACCACGATGTCAGCCCGCGCTCCGGCCACCAGGTCGTGGTGGCTCAGCCCGACGTAGGGACCGCCGTCGCGCGTCGCGAGCTGCACCACCCGCAGTAGGTCGTCGTCAGACGAGAGGCCCGACGCCCGCGCGTATTGCCATGCGATGCCGAGCAGATCGCCGGTGCCGTGGGGGCTCCACAGGTCGCGGATGCCGTCCGTGCCGAAGGCCAGCGGCACACCTCTCTGGTCGAGGTCATGCAGCGGCAACTGCTGGAGGCGCAGCGGGGCGACGGTCGCCATCGTGATGTCCAGCGCCGCCATGGCCTGCAACAGGTCGCTGCGACGGGCAGCGTCGACCTGGGCGATGGCAAAGCCGTGCGAAACGGTGACGCGGCCGGCCAGGCCGAAGCGCTGCGTGCGATCGATGACCAGCTCAATCTGGAAGGCGCCGAGTTCACCTGGATCGTGCAAGTGGATGTCGATGCCAACGCCATGCTCAGCGCCCAGCGCGAAGATGGCGTCGATCTGGCCCACCGGGTCGCGGTCGATGCTCGCCGGGTCCAGACCGCCGACGTGCTCGGCACCCTCCCGAGCCGCTTGGCCGAGCAGGTCGAGCACACCCGGCCGACGCAGCACGCCGTCCTGCGGGAAGGCGACGATCTCGACCGTCAACGCGCCCTGGTAGGCGGCGACGGCCTCGCGCACCACCTCGATGCCGCGCAGGCCGATGCCAAGGTCGACGTCGACGTGGCTGCGGATGGCCGTGGTGCCATGCCGTACGAACTCTGCCAGCACCTTGGCGGTGGGCTCCACGCCAGGCACGCCGATGGCCGCGCGGCGCTCGCGTTCCCAGCGGATGCGGCCCTCGACGCCGCCTTCGCCGCCGTAGGGTTGCCAAGGCTGGCCCCACCAGGACTTGTCCAGGTGTGCGTGGGCGTTGACCAACCCAGGGAGCGCGAGTTGGCCCTTGCCGTCGATCTCGCCGTCGCTGAGCGGCGCCGCGTCCGTGGCGCGGATGGCCGCCGGGCTGACGGCGGTGATCAGGCCGTCGGCGATGTGGATGTCAGAGACCTCGCCGCCCCATGGCCGCACGTTGCGCAGGGTGACCACGGCGCGGAGGTCACCATGAAGAGGACCCGTCCGCATGGGCGCATCGTACCCAGGCCCCGAGACCGCGCCATCCTGTCTCCAGCCAGACGCGGACCTCGTACGGCTGGTCTTCGAGCGCGGCGAGGCGGTCAGGGTATGTCCGTGCTCATCGGGTGACGGATGTCGACCAATCCTGAGGATGGTATGGCCTATCCTGGTCGGACCATGAGGCACCAAGCGGCGACGAGCCCTCTGTCGGACGACACGACAAGGGACGATCGTGCCTCGTCCATCGATGGTGTGCTCGACGGTCCTCTGTGCTGGGGCGGGTCGCGTCATCAGATGACCGACTGCAGGTGCTCATGCTCCGGGATCTGAACGATGACCAAGCGCTCCTCACGCGCTTCCACCATCTGGAGTTGGTGACCGACGCCTCCGACCGGGCCATGCTGCTGCTCGACGATCAGCACAGGATCATCTACGCCAACCCGGCCTTCACCGAGCTCTCCGGCTACGAGCCGTCGGAGGTCGTCGGCCTTGTGCCGAGCGAGTTCCTTGCCAGCCCCAACATGGACCAGGACGCGCTGAACGAGGCGCGCAGCCAGGCCACGCAAGCAGATGGCTTCCAGAGGGAGATCCTCACCCGTGACAGATGGGGCAGGGAGCGCTGGTTCCTGACCACCGTCAACCCCGTGCTGGACGACAACGGCGGGCTTCGCCACATCGTGCTCATCGCGGCGGACATCACCCAGAGCAAGCAGTTGGAACGGTTCCAGCTCGACGCGCAGGAGGCCCTTGCCAGCGAGGTGCCGCTCAGGGACTTCGGCGACTTCCTCTGCCGGCGCGTCGAGGCCCTGGCGCCCGAGGTGGTGCCGTCCATCCTGCTGGTGGACCATGACAGCAGGCTGCGCGCGATGGCGGCGCCGGGCCTGCCCCGGCACTACACCGCCGCCATCGACGGGCTGCCGGTCGGTGAGGGCCAGGGGAGCTGTGGCACGGCCGCCTTCCGCGGCGAGCCGGTGGTGGTCACCGACATCGCCACCGACCCCCTGTGGGCACCCTTCCTCGACTCTGGCCTGCCGGAGGAACTCAAGGCCTGCTGGTCCTCGCCCATCAAGCGGCGCGACGGCCTCGTCCTCGGCGCCTTCGCCTTCTACTACCGCGAGCAGCGCGGGCCAGGCGCATGGCACCAGCGCATCATCGACGCCTGCTTGCACCTGTGCATGATCGCCATCGAGCGCCACGAGACCAAGGCGCAGATCGCGCAGCTCGCCCACTTCGACCCGCTCACCGGCCTGCCCAACCGAACCCGGTTCTTCCAGGACGTCGCCGAGCGGTTGCACTACCACGCCGACAGCAACGTGGCCTGCGTCTTCCTCGACATGGACCGCTTCAAGGACGTCAACGAGACCCTGGGCCACGCCGCTGGCGACCAATTGCTGGTCGAGACGGCCCGGCGCCTGCAACAGCAGTTCTACGCCGAGGGCACCGTCTACCGCCTTGGCGGCGACGAGTTCCTCGTGCTGCTGCCCGACTGCAACGCCGCCAGGGCATCGTCCATCGCCGAGCGGGCCATGCGGGTGCTGGCCGACCCCGCCGACATCGCCGGCGTGCAGCTCGCGGTCACGCCAAGCATCGGCATCAGCCTCTTCCCCGGCGACGGCACCGACGGCGACACGCTGCTGCAGCACGCGGCCAGTGCCCTCTCGCAAGCCAAGGCCGCGCGTCGCGGCAGCTACCGCTTCTTCAGTCCGGACATGGACAAGGCCGCTCAGGACCGGCTGCGGCTAGGCACCGCGCTACGCGAGGCCATCGCCAAGGACGCGCTGGAGCTGCACTACCAGCCGCAGGTCAAGGCCGAAGGGGGTGGCCTGCACGGCGTCGAGGCCCTGGCCCGCTGGAGGCACCCCGAGTTGGGGCCAGTGTCGCCCGACAGGTTCATCCCACTGGCCGAGGAGACTGGCCAGATCGAGACCATCGACCGCTGGGCACTGCGCCTGGCCTGCCGGCAGATGGCAGCTTGGCGCTCCAACGGTGTCCAAGTGCCGGCCGTGTCGGTCAACCTCTCGGGGCTGAGCTTCCGCCAGCGCGACCTGCCGGCCTTCGTCACCGGGTTGCTGCGCGAGCACCGGCTCGAGCCGCGGCGACTGACCATCGAGGTCACCGAGAGCGTGATGATGGACAGCCACACCGACACGCTGGACACCGTCCGCGAGGTGCGCAAGCTCGGCGTCGGCCTGTCCCTCGACGATTTCGGCACCGGCTTCTCCAGCCTCTCGCGGCTGGCGCTGCTGCCCATCACCGAGCTGAAGATCGACCGCAGCTTCATGCGGGACTTCGGTGTGGACAGGGGTGCGCTGGCGCTGGTGACGGCGGTGGTGCGGATCGGGCAGAGCCTGGGGTTGACCGTGGTGCCGGAGGGGGTGGAGACGGAGGAGCAACGACTGCTGCTCAGGGGGTTGGGGTGCGGGGTGATGCAGGGATACCTGTTCGCGAAGCCGCTGCCTACACAGGAACTGGTGTCGTGGGTGGGGGCAAGGGGTTAGCGAGTTCGCGTCCCCATCGATGAACGAGGCCATCGCCACGCCAAGCACGTGGTGGATGAGGCGGTCGAAGTCTTTGGGGCAGTGAAGGCTGGTCCTGGCTGTGGCGACACAGGGTTAGGGGCGGACGGGTCGAGGATCTCTGCGTCTCTGCGGTCAGGGGTTCCACATCTCTCCGGTTGAAAGCTCCACATCTCTCCGGTTGAGAAGTCCCTATCTCTCCGGTCACGAGTCCCACAATCGTCCGGGTGGAGACTCCACATTTCTCCGGCCATGGGATAAGATGTCCCGATGGGCACGTATCTTGAACGCATCGTCGACACCGAGCTGAACTCCGCCCTCAAGGGCGCTGGTGCCGTGTTGATCGAAGGGCCACGCGGATGCGGCAAGACCGCAACTGGGAGGCGGCACGCGGCCAGCGAAGTGCTCCTGGATACCGACGAGAATGCGCTCATGCTCGCAAGCGTCGACCCCGCCGCGGTGCTCGATGGCGCGACGCCTCGACTGATCGACGAGTGGCAACTAGAGCCCAAGTTGTGGAACCACGTGCGCCGCGCCATCGACGACCGTCAGCGTCGGGGGCAATTCATCCTCACAGGCTCGGCTACACCACCGGACGATGCACTCAGGCACTCGGGTGCAGGCCGTGTCCTCCGGCTACGCATGCGCACACTGTCGTTGGCGGAATCAGGCCATTCGACAGCGCAGGTCTCACTCAAGGATCTGCTCGCGGGGAAACGCCTCGGTGCGCAGCGCAGCGATACGGCACCATCCATCCAGCAACTCGCGGAGACCATCGCCCGCGGCGGCTGGCCGGCGATGCGAGAGCTAGAGATACGTCAGGCGACACGCCTGCTGCGCTCCTACCTGGACGACATCGCCAGGATCGACCTACCGAAGTTGGAAGGCCAAGCACGGCGCGACCCCGAGCTGGTCCGCCGCACCTTGACGTCCCTCGCGCGGCACTCGGCCACCGAGGTCACTTACGCGACCATCGCCGCCGATGTCGGTGAACCAGGCGCGCCGGCGCGATCAGAGACGATCTCCGAGTACATCTCGCTGCTGGAGCGCATCTTCGTGATCGAACGCCAACCAGCCTGGGGACCGCACCTGCGTTCGCGCGACGTCGTGCGCCAGAGGCCGAGGCTCCACTTCGTCGATCCGGCCTTGGCCGTCGCGGGCATGGGCGGGTCGCCCGAACGCCTTCTCGCCGACCTCAACACCATGGGTCTGCTGTTCGAGTCTCTGGTCATCCGGGACCTGCGCATCTATGGGCAGCGATTGGATGCCCGGGTCAGCCACTATCGGGACAGCGCAGGGGCGGAGGTGGACGCGATCATCACGGCGCCGGACGGGAGCTGGATGGCGGCGGAGGTCAAATTGGGCGCAGGACAAGTGGACACGGCAGCAGCGTCCTTGCGCAGGTTCGCAGAGAAGGTGGACCCGATGAGGACACCAGGGCTGGCGGCACTGGCGGTGATCACGACCGGCGGCTATGCATATCGACGGGAGGATGGGGTATGGGTGGTGCCGATCACGATGCTTGGGGCCTGAGGCCAGCCGTTCTTCAGTACTGTCCTAACCTAGACCTATGCCTCCTATCTTCCGCCTCTCCCCCCTCATCCAACCCGCCCGCGACCTCATCAAAGGCAGCAAGGCCACCACCTTCCTGGTCATGCTCGCCTTCATGGCCACCATCACCGCCTACGTCTTCCTCACCACCGACCTCAGCCGCGGCCCAACGCCCGTCCCCGACCCGCGTGACCCAAGCAACCTGATCGACGCCATCATCCCCATGCTCATCGGCTCGGTCTTCACACCGGCGATCACCGGCATCGGCTTGGAGCGCGCCGCCGGCCGCCCTGTCAGCTTCGCTGGCGCCATGGCCTACGCCCGCTTCGCGCCACACTTCTTCATCCTCGGCGCCTTCGGCTTCCTGACTCAGTTCTTCCTGCTGTCGACCTTCTGGCCGCTGCAGCAGCTCTTCAACGTCAGCTTCAGCGTGCTCACGCAGTTCGCCGCCTTCTTCGTCGCCGGTAGCGGCCTTGGCGCCTTCGCCGCGCTCGGCGCCAGCCTCCAACTGGTCACCGCCAACTTCGGCCAAGTGCTGCTGCTCTTGCTGCTCAACGTGATGCTTGGCATCCTTGGCGTCATCACCCTTGGCATCGGGTTGATCTGGGTCGTCCCCTTCACCACCATCCTCACGGCGTTGATCTACCGGCAGGTGACCGGCTCGACGGAAGCCACAGCCACGAGCTGACGGTCTCCTAGACCAGGCCGTCAGCCGGCCGCGAGGGTTCTTCCACACCACCCGCCTTCGACTTGACACCGCCACCCCACCTGGCTAGCATCGCTTCTGTAGGTACATTTCAAAAGGCATGTCTTAAGGGTTTGTGGTACCAGGCGCAGAGATCGTCGCTCCCAGCATGGGCGCCGTGCGCCACCCTTCCCTGCCGATCCGGGAGGTGACGCTGCAAGGAGTACCGGGGAATCGACCGTAGCCGGACGACCCGCAAGAGCCTCGGCCGCGGAGCGTTACGCACTCGTTCTGGAGGTCTTCATCGCATGCGACCCTCGAAGCCATCTACCTCAAGGATGCGGCTCGGCCAACTCATGGCCACTGTCTTCCTGCTCACCGCCTTCACCATCGCCTTCACCCAGAGCCGCACCGACATGCGCGTCGTGGAGCAGGAGCGCCAGCGCGGCATCGTCCAGCTCTGGGAAGCCCTCACCCCTCTGCGGTCGGTCGCCAGCTTCATGACCACCGGCGCCCACCCGGATGACGAGCGCTCGAACCAGATCGCGCTCATGTCCCGCGGCATGGGTCTTCGCAACATCACCATCACCGCCAACCGTGGTGAGGGTGGCCAGAACTCCATGGGCACGGAGTACATGCAGGCCCTCGGGGTGCTGCGCAGCCGCGAGATGGAGCAGGCGTCCGCCGCCTTCAACGTCGAGCTGTTCTTCCTCAGCGAGAGCTTCGACGACCCCATCATCGACTTCCGCTTCTCCAAGTCAGCCGCGGAGACGCTGGAGATCTGGGGCGAGGACGTCCTGATGGAGAAGCTGGTGCGCGCCATCCGCGAGAGCCGGCCGGACATCCTCTTCACCAACTTCCTCGACGTCTTCGGTCAGCACGGCAACCACCGCGCCGTGGCCAGGGTGACGGTCGCGGCCTTCTACCTGGCGGGCGACCCTGACGCCTTCCCCGAGCACCTGGAGCTCGGACTGCAGCCATGGCAGCCGCAGAAGCTCTACCTGCCTGCCGGCTCAGGCGGCGCACTGGACGGGACACCACCCCTCGAGGCCACGCTGACCGTGCCCACCGGTGGCTACGATCAGTTCTTCGGCGCCACCTACAACCAGCTCGGCCAGCAGTCCCGCGCCTACCACCGCAGCCAGGACATGGGCAGCTGGGGTGCCGAGGGACCGTCCAACTCCACCCTCCACCTGCTCGAGTCCTACGTGAGCACGCGCGAGACCGACACCACCCTGCTCGCCGGCCTGGCCGACCGGGTCGAGGACCTGGCCGATCACGTCGCCGATCAGACGCTGGCCGGTCACATCCGTGACCTGCAGGCTGGGATCGATGCGGCCTTCGCCGCCTTCCCCGACTTCGCGGGCGTCCAGGACGCGTTGCAGGACGCGCTGGTCTCCGTGCGCGCTGCCCGCGCCACCCTGGCCGAACTGGCCGACGACGAGAACCACGCGCACCTGGCCTACGACTTCGACTTCCGGCTCGGCATCAAGGAGTCGGAGCTGCAGTACGCCAGCCGCGCGGCGCTGTCGCTGGTGACCCGCGTGGTGGCCGCCACCCCGGAGCTCACCCCCGGCGGCAGCACCACGGTCACCCTCACCGCCTACCTGGGCAGCGACAGCAGCCTGGACGACATCGAACTGAGCATCGTGGCGCCAGAAGGCTGGACCGTGGAGCGCACCGGCGACGAACCGGCCACCGAGCTCACCATCGGCCAGACCGTCCGCGCCACCTTCCTGGTCACCGCCCCAGCTGACGCGGCCTTCTACAACCCCTACCGCCGCAACGTGCACCCCTACAAGGCCAACGGCGACGTCTACGGCGTGGTCAGCTACCAGGCGGGCGGCGTGCCTGTCACCGTCACCGTCGACTCGGCCGAGATCATCGGCGTCCTGCCGGAGCTCTCGCTGCGTGTCAGCCCAGAGAACCTGGTCATGAACACCCTCGCCGGCAGCGATTCGCTGACCCTGAACGTGGCGGCCACCAACTACGCCGACCGCGCGGGCAGCACCACCGTCTTCGTTGACGCGCCGGAGGGCTGGACCGTCGAGCCTGCCTCGGTGAACCTGAGCTTCGCCGGCAAGGGCGACGCCCGCGGCGCCAGCTTCACCCTGGTCCCGCCCGCTGGCGTGGCCGAGGGCTCCTACGACTTCGCCGTACGCGCCGAAGGCGAGCTCAGCAGCACCGACTTCGTCCGCGTGGTCGAGTACCAGCACATCGGCCGCACCTACCTGGTCATGCCGGCCGCCGCCAACCTCCGCGTCCTCGAGGTCGCCTTCGATCCCAGCCTGCGCATCGGCTGGGTGGACGGCGGCTCCGACCTGGCCTTCGAGGGCCTGCAGCGCGTCGGCATGAACATCCACCTGATGACCGAGGACGACCTGACCACCGGCGACCTCAGCGCCTACGACAGCATCGTCGTCGGCATCTACGCCTACCGCACCCGCCCCGACCTGCTGGCCGCCAACGCGCGCCTGCTCGACTGGGTGGAGCACGGCGGCAACCTGATCGTCACCTACCATCGACCGGCCGACGCCTGGGGCCCCGACACCGTGCCCCCGCTGTTCCTGCAGCACGGCGGCCCCTCGATCTCGGTGCGCGTCACCGCCGCCGACGCGCCGATGGTGTTCCTCGCCCCTGAGCACCCGATCATGACCATGCCGAACCAACTCAGCGACGCCGACTTCGACGGCTGGGTCAAGGAACGCGGTCTGTGGTTCCCGATGGAGTGGGACGAGCGCTACACGTCACTGTTCTCCATCACCGATGCGCAGTGGCCCGACACCATCGACGAGACGCCCTTCCTCGGCTCGATGCTCACCGCCGATATCGGCGCGGGGCGGTACACCTATACGAACCTGGTGCTGCACACGCAGATCGATGCGAACGTGCCGGGGGCGTATCGGTTGTTTGCTAACTTGCTAACGCCGTTGGAGTAAGTAGTCAGCGATCGTCTCGTTCTTGCTGTGCCCCCGGATGCTTCGGCGCTCCGGGGGCACATCCGTGTGCTCATGCATCCGGGGCCTGGCTCGACACCACGCCTCCCGTGCTTTGATCACCCCATGCCCTCCTCCCTCCTCGACGCCGCCCTAGCCGCGCGCGCGCCCTTCCTTGACACCGAGCACCGCGGAGCCATCCGCCTGTTCAACGGCCACCTCGAGGGCAACCCCCGTTACGTGATCGACGCCTACGGACGCACGCTGGTCGTCTTCCACCAACCGACGCCCGAAACGCCCGACGATCTGACCGCCCTCACCACCACGCTGCAGCATCACTTCCCTTGGGTCCAGACCATCATCCTCAAGGACCGCACAGCTACCACCAACGAAGCCCGCCGCGGCCGCCTGCTGTTCCAAGCCCCCGGCAGCCCTGGCCCAGACACCGTCGTCCAAGAGCACGGCGTCAGCTACGCCATCGATCTCGGCCTCAACCAAGACGCCAGCTTCTATCTCGACACCCGCGAACTCCGCCGCTGGCTGATCGCCAACAGCGAAGGCAAGACGGTGCTGAACACCTTCGCCTACACCGGTAGCCTTGGCGTTGCTGCATGTGCCGGCGGCGCTGCTCGGGTGCTGCACACCGACCTCAAGGCCCGCTTCCTACAGGTCGCCAAGGCCTCCTACGCCCTGAACGGCTTCGCCGTCGACCACAAGGACTTCCAGGCCCGCGACTTCTGGTCCTTCGTCAAGGGCCAGAAGCTGCAGGGCGCGAGCTTCGACTGCGTGGTGCTCGACCCGCCCTTCTACGCCAGCACCCAGGGCGGCACGCTCGACCTGAACCACGACCTGCCACGGCTCATCAACAAGCTGCGGCCCTTGGTGCGTAGCGGCGGGTCGCTGGTGGTGGTGAACAACTCGTTGTTCGTCAGCGGTGCGGACCACATGCAGGCGCTGGAAGCCCTGTGTGCGAGCGGCTGGCTGAGCATCGAGGAGATCATCCCGGTGCCGCAGGATGTCACCGGCTTCCCCGAGACACGCCGAGGCGATCCGCCAGTCGATCCGGCGCCTTTCGTGCACGCCACCAAGATCGTGGTGCTCAAGGTGCTGCACAAGTCGGCGGCCACCTGAGTCGCTGCCCTGCCGACCGTCACCGCAGCCGACGCTCGAAGCGCACCGCCAACGCCGTGCGCCGCGCCTCCTCGAACCGCCCCTTGCTCACGCCATGGATCTTCGAGCGCAAGGCACCGACCTGCGGGTAGTGCTCGTCGATCGAGCCCAACGCAGCGAAACCGGCGAAGTCGAGGAAGGGCTGTGCAGCCCGGTTCTCGAAGGGCTCAAGGACGGTGGTCGCCAACGCCACGTCGTGTGTCTCGAAGGCCTCGATCAGATGCTGGTAGGCCAACGGCGCGGCGGCCCCCGTGTGACCGTCCTCGGTCACCAACTGGTCGAAATAGGCGACGCGAAGCGATTCGAGCCAGGCAAGGACGCCAGGCGCCAGCTCAGCCTTCTCGCGGCTCTCGTAGAGGGGGGATCGCCGCACCACCTCGTCAGGCAGGATCACCGAGAAGGCGACTACCTGCTCCTTCCCCGAACCGGCTACCCCTTCCTGCCGCCGGCCGGCGACCCGTACGCAGCCGAGGGACACGTACTGCAGGTAGACCTCCGCCGAAGCGCCGAGCAGGAAGCCTCCGCGTCGCGTCGAGCCCTCATCAGCGGCCAGCCACGGCAGGGCGCGCGCAGCCCTGATCTCGCCGAGCCTCTCCACGTCCTCGGTCGATGCCGGCCTGACCCAGTAGGCCATCAGTCCTCCCAGCGGACGAAGAGGTGCGGCGTCGGGTCGGCGTCCTTGTCGTAGACCACCGTCGGCCCCCTGAGCTGCTGCAGCACGGCGCGCCAGTAGGACTCGGTGTTCTGGTTCTTCTCCGCGAACACATCCGGCAGGTCCTGCCTGCGCTCGGGGAGCTGGTACCAGGGGACGTTGGGGGCCATGTGGTGGCTGGCGTGCTGGTTGAAGTTGAGCAGCAGCCAGGAGTAGAGCCAGTGCTGGCGCAGGGCGCGGACGTTGAAGCGTGTGTGCTCGCCAAGCGTCGTCTGGTAGTGGAAGACGTAGACCAGCAGCGACCACACCCAGGCGAAGGCCATGAAGGGGTACAGCCACAGGTAGCGCCAGGCCTGCCAGCCGAAGACCCACGCCACACCGAGGACGAAGGCCACGCCGGCCAGCAGCTGCAGCCAGGCCACCACCCGGTCGCGGTTGGTCCAGCGCTTGAAGGCGGGCGAGACCTTCACCGCGTGCCGCGTCGGCACGAAGAGGAAGATGATGACCGAGGCGATGGAGTGCAGGAAGTAGCCCCCAGCGAAGACGCCCAGGTACCACAGCGCCCCGTAGAAGATGCGAACCAGCGGCGTCACCGGCCACGGCGAGACGAAGACGTCGAGCGCCGAGGTGTGGTGGTCCTTGCGGTTGAAGCCGTGGTGGAACATATGGACTTGCCGGTAGATCCGGACGGGGATCAGGATCGGCAGCAGCATGATCTGGCCGAGGATGTCGTTCCAGCGCAGGCTGTTGGGCGCCAGCTTGCGGTGGGATGCCTCGTGGCCGATGATGTACAGCCTTTGGAAGAGCAGGGCCTGGAAGAGCAGCAGCGGGAGGTAGGCCAGCAGCCAGAGGCGGTCGACCTGCAGCCGTTGGCCGAGGGCCACCGCCGCCCATCCGGCGAGGGCGAGCAGGACAACGGTCTCCGTCAGCAAGCGCGCGGTGACGGTCCAATGCCTGTTCTCCATCGGTCCCTCCTTGCCAGGCCACCTTCCGTTGGCGCTCTGATCGAAGGCGATGGATGCAGTGTAGTGGTTCCGCCGGGAACCGACCTGGATCGAAGACGCGGAGGCAAGAGCCCGTTGTTCGACCTTCCGATACGCCATATACGTACAGGATGACGTACCCTACCTGCGGTGGGTCAGATGATCCTCCAGCACCTTCCCGCATCCAGGAGCGAACCATGGCTACCGAGCCCACCATGAAGACCGTGACCCCCACGCAAGCGAGGGCGAACCTGTTCCGCCTCCTTGAGGAGACCGCACAGGGCAGCGAGCCCGTGCTCATCGTGGGGAAGAACGCCCGGGTCGTGATGGTCTCCGAAGACGACTGGAACGACATCCAAGAGACCCTCTACCTGCTCTCCGTCCCAGGCCTGGTCGAGTCGATCAAGGAAGCGCAGGCCGAATCCGTCGAGGACATGGTTCCAGCCGATGAAGTACCTTGGAGCCGCCCAAGGCACGATAGGCAGCCAGCCAAGACGTGAGCTGGTCGGTCTTGTTCTCCAGGAAGGCGCTGAAGGACCTGTCGAAGTTGGAGGCGGCCAAGCTCGACGGCACCGTGCAGGACCTCATCGAACTCCTGAAGCGCGATCCCTTCGAGACCCCGCCGACGTTCAAGAAGCTGCTTGGTGATCTGGCCGGCTCATACTCACGCAGGATCAACCGCACCCACCGTCTCGTCTACGACCTCGACACGGAGCGTCGCCAGGTCTACATCCGCTCGTTCTGGTCGCACTACGGAGAGTGAACTGGACCTCGCTCGAAGCTCCAGGATCATGCCCTCCAAGCCCCGAACGCCATCGGGCCGGGCCTCAGCCCACGACCTCCGCCGCATGCTCGAACTCCGCCTCCAAGGCCAACCGCTCCTCGTCGCCCAGCGCCAAGCCCTTGGCCTCTGCCAGCGATGACCGTGCCCGGTCGCCATCCCCCAGCCGCGTCGCCAGCTCCGCCAGGTAGAGCAGCGCCCGCGCCCGGTCCGCGGTTGGGGCGTCGGGGAAGCGTTGCAGAGCGTTCTCCAGCGTCCTGAACGCCTTGGCCTCGTCACCATGGGCATCGCCGAGGCGCGCAGCCACCTCAAGCTGCCCGACCAGACCAGGCTTCTTCTCGCCCTCCTCTGTTTCCGATCCAGCCCGGTAGAAACGCAACCAGTTCCCACCCACGTCCACCACACTGAAGCCCGCCACCGTGCCGAACTTCTTCCGCGGCCGGGTGATGCGCGGGATGCCCTTCACCGGCAGCTTGCCGTAGGCCGCCCGCAGGCCTGCCGCGAAATCCTGGTACAGCGCCTCCGCGTCAGGCACCACCACGATGACGCTGCCGTAGGAGTCCTCTGGGACGAAGCCGTCCATGCCGAAGAGGTGCACATGGAAGTCCTCGCGCGCCACCACGGCGGAGGGGTTGGGCTTGAGCTGGCGGTAGGTCCGCTGGAAGCCGAGGGCTTCGTAGAAGGCGATGGCCGCATCGATGTCGGCGCAGGGCAGCATGGGGTACGCGCGCTCGTTGGCCATGGGTCGGCCAACCTAACACGGCCCCTGGCTCAAGCCGGACTCTGGCGCCTCAGGGCTCCAGGATCAACCGCACCCACCGTCTCGTCTACGATCTCAACACGGAGCGTCGCCAGGTCCACATCCGCTCCTTCTGGTCCCCTACGGGAAGTGAGCGGAGCCTTCGCTCAGGGCTCAGTCCAACGCCAGCCTGAACAGCACAGCCTCACCAGCCAAGTCCCTGACCAGGGCGTAGAGATCGCTGCCGACCGCGGTCAGGGCGCCGGCCGTGGCCGGCATCCCCTCGATGTCGAAGGTGCGTTCCGCGCGGCCGTCGACCCCGATGTAGAGCATGCGCTGCCCGCTGAGGGCGATCATCTGCCCGTCCACGACGACGATGTCCGACACGCTCAAGCCGGTCAGGATGTCGCGCTGGGAGACCAGGGCGAGCGTGTCTTGGTGGAGCTCGACCACCACGTTGCGCTGGCCATCGAGGATGCTTTGGCCTCCGGCGAGGAAGGAGGTGCCGGTGTAGTGGCCGAAGCGCACGGTGATCTGCTCCCCACCGATGAGCATGATCTCGTCCGCCTGCAGCGAGGCGTCGAGGCTCAGGTTGAAGTGGTCGACGGATCTAGAGCCGCCGCAGCCGCAATGGCCATAGAAGAGATCGTCGCTGCGGGCGCCCATCACGAAACGGTGGACGCCGCCTTCCGCGAAGGCGCTGTAGGTTCGGGGCGCACCGGTGGTGCCTGCCACGGTGTCGTAGGCCAGGATGGGATCGCCGGCGGTTGCGGCGTTGAAGTAGAGGCGGGAGCCGACGGCGTGGAGACCCGAGAAGCCGGCCGCCGCGAAGTGGAAGGTGGCGGCCTGGCTGGCCGCGGCGCGACCACAAGGCTCCACCGGCGGCGCACCCGTGATCCTCGTCAGGGTGAGGCCGTCCGTGTCGTTCTCGAGCCGGATCTGATCGTCGTCGACCACGGTGAACCCGAACTGGGCGACACTCTGCCACGAGACGGTCCGCTCTTGCGGGCCGATGATGTACGCCTCCGTCCGGCAGGTGGTGAGGCCGTGCCCGCTGTGGCGGCTGATGAACTCGAGGTCGCCGCTGTCGCCGTCGCCGAAGGCCAGCGTGGTGATGCCCTCGCTGCCGTAGGCGGTGCCCTCGTCCGGGGTCACCAGCCAAAGCCCCTCGAAGGCGGAGCCAGTTGGCGGACCTGGGGGTGGACTGCTGCATGCGGCCAGCATGATGGCAAGGCCTGCCAAGACGACGAGGGCGGTGCCGAGCGAACGGTGTTCCATCGATGACGCTCCTTCTGGCCGAATCGCCAGCCGCCTTGGCCGACGAAGGTCTTCAGGGCTCCAAGATCAGGCTCCCCAGGTCCCGTGGGTACACGGTCAGGAACGCCGGTTCCCCCTCCGTCACCAGGATGGTGTCCGAGTGCCGGAAGCCGCCAAGGCCCTCCACGTACAGCCCTGGCTCCACGGTGAACAGCATCCCCGCCTCGATGACGGTGTCGTCGCCGATGTCGAGGAAGGGCCCCTCGTGGTACCTCAGGCCGATGTTGTGGCCGACGTGGTGCCGCCAGTATGGCCACAGCTCGTGCACGTCGAAGTAGCTGCGCACCCGCCTGTCCACCTCGCTGCAGAGGATGCCTGGGCGGCAGGCGTCGATGGCCAGGTCCTGCAGGGCCAGCATGTGGTCGAAGAAGCGGCGCTGCTCGGGGTTGGGCTCACCGAGGAACATGGTGCGCTCCAGTTCGCTGGTGTAGCCGAACATGGGGCAGCTCGCGCCGGTCACCAGCGTGTCGCCCAGCGCGAAGCGGGCGCTGATGTTGATGGCGTGGGGGAAGGCGCTGTGGGCGCCGATCTGGCCGCGGTAGCCTGCCCGCGGGCCGCCCGCGCCCATGCCGCCCATGGCGCGGTAGGTGCCCTGGTACTCGGCCAGCAGCTCGCGGGTGGCTTCCACCGCGGCGCGCTGCTCCACCTCGGTCTCGACCAGGCCCACCTTGGTGTAGTCCTGCAGCAGGCGGTGCGCCCGCGCGCCCCAGCGCGCCGACTCGCGGATCAGCTCGATCTCCTCTGGCTCCTTGACCTGCATGACCCGTTCCAGCACGCCGGCGAAGGGGACGAAGCTGCCGCCCACCAGGTCGGTGACGTTCGGTCCCTCGTAGCCCATGACCCCTGGCGCGCCAGGGCCGTCGCCGTAGATCTTGCCGGTCACGCCCAGCTCGCGCAGCAGGTCGGCCAGCACCTCCATGGGGTGCCGCAGGCCGGGGTACTCGTCGTAGGAGACGATGCGGTCGACGTAGGCGTAGGCCTCCGCATGCTCCACCTCCAACCTGGGGACGAACAGCACCGTCTCGCCGCTGCGGGCGATGACAAGGCCGATGGGGCGCTCGGTGGGGATGAAGGGGAAGCCGCTCAAGTACATGATGCGGTGCGAACCCCACCACAGGAAGCCGTCCGCTTCGGCGGCGTCGGGACGTTCGGCGAGGAGCTGACGGCGGCGGAGGTAGTGCGGCTCGGGGATGGGTTTCGCGAGGCTCATGGGTCATCCTATCCGCCAACGGGCGCGACCGGACTGTCCTTTTGGGGCGCTTGAGGCGACGCTCGAGGACAAGCGGGGTGGCTTCATCGCTCAGGCCGTTGGTCGCGCGCAGTTCGAGCGCGAGAGGGCCGTGTTCCGGCTGTCGCTCGACAACCCCCACCCGGAGTCCTCGGAGGTAGGTACGTCCCAGCGTTTCCCCATACCGGCTGTCGTTCCCCTGAGCCGAACGGCTGGCCAAGGCACGCTCTACCCCAAGATCGGACCTTGGCCTGCGGCACTTCCTCGGCTCGTCCAGGACCCGACATGACCGAGCTGACCTTCGGGCCGAACGTCCAACCCATGGCCGTTGATGGTGGATCGCTAGACCCTCAGGACATCCAATCCAGGCACCTCATCGAAGTCGGCGTCCCGGGTCAGCAGCGGCACGCCGAGGGCGATGGCCGTGGCGGCGATCCAGGCGTCGTTCATCTTCATCCCCCTGCGGACCTCGCGGAGCCGCGCGCGCAGCTTGGCCCACGCCTCCGCCACGTGCTCGTCCACGGGCACCAGTTCGAATCGCGCCACGCGCAAGAGGGTGGCCAGCCTGCGCTCCCTGGCCACCACATCGACCGCGGCGAGCACGCCCCATCGCAACTCGCCGTAGGTGATGGCCGAGACAGCGAGTTCAGGCGGCAGGTTGGCGCGATCGAGCCTGCGGCCCGACTCGTCCGCGATGAAGACGCTCGTATCGGCGAGGGCGCGCGCTACCACGGTAGGTCCGGATCTTCGGTGGTGTCTTCCTGCATCTCGTCGAGCTCTTGCCTCAATCCAGGATCGGCTTGCATCCGCTCCAAGTCGTCGAACAGAGCCGGTCCACTCATCCAACGCCGACGAGCCGTCACAGGCTTGAGCACGGCGACGTCGCGGCCACCCACGGTGATGACGATGTCCTCACCGGCCTCGACCCGCTCCAGCAGTCGCCGGGTCTCGTTGCGCAGCTCGCGGGAAGCGATCTTGGCCATGCGACGATCGTAGCACATGCGCGACGGCTGCCCTTGGCGGGAGGACCGAACTCCCCCACTAACCCGCTCCAGCGGCCCCATCGTCCAAGGCCTTGAACATGTTGACGTTGGTCTCCAGGTACCCCAGCTTGAGGTACAGCGCCCGGGCAGCCGCGTTGTGGCCGAAGACGTGCAGGCCGATGCCCGTCAGGCCGAGCGAGCGGACCACCCCCTCCAGCGCCTGGAAGGCCCGCTCAGCGTGGCCCTTGCGTCGGTGCTCGGGATGCACGGCCACGTCGTAGACGAAGGCCACCCGTCGGCCGGCCTGCTCGTGGCCGCCGATCCACAGCTCGCCCACGACGACCGCGTGTTCGTCGTACATGACGTAGAGGTGCTGGTCGGGGGTTGCGACGCCTTCGGGCAGCAGCTCCGCGTAGCTCTTCCGCGACCTCTCCATGGCCTCGGCCTCGGCCCATTGGCCGGAGGCCACCTTGTCGCCTGCGTAGTCAGGGATGGCCCGCTGCAGGTAGTCAGCGAGCTGGGCTTCGGTCATCGGAACCAGACGGGTGGCCGGCGGCATCCCGCGACTATACATCCATGAAGGAAGAGCCCGCTTCATGAGCCGAAGCGGGGTGACCGCCCTCCGCCTCATCGGGTAGCCTCCGATCATGATGCGGCGAACGCTCGGTCTCCTCCGCCAGCGCTGGCTCCCGGTCCCCGTGGCCATGGCCTTGCTGACCACCGCCGTCCTCACGTCGGCCTCCGTGGGCTCTGCCCAGTCTGCCCCGGACGCCGACCTCGCCATCGTGCGACCGGAGCTGCTCGACTGGACCTGCCCGGTCCAGCAGGCCCCCATCGCCGCCGGGGTCGCTCCCGCCCTGCCGCAGACGGCCGAGCAGATCGCCTTCCGCCAGCAGCGCGATGCCTACCGAGCGCTCATCCCCGTCTACCTGGCCTACCTGCCTGCAGAGCCGGACCAGACGCTGCTCATGCCGGTGGACGGCGTGCGCGTCTCCCAGGTGGCTAACACCTGGGGCGCCCCGCGCGGCGGCGGTCGCGGCCACCAGGGGCAGGACATCTTCGCGCCCCGCGGGACGCCCATCCGCTCCGCCACCCACGGCATCGTGCACGAGATCAGCGACCGCTTCACCGGCGGTCGCGGCATCATGATCCTTGGCCCAGGCGGGGTGCGCTACTTCTACACCCACGTCGAGGCCTACGCCGATGGCCTGCGCGAGGGCATGGCGGTCACACCCGACACCGTCATCGCCTACGTGGGCAACGACGGCAACGCGGCCACCACCCCGCCGCACCTGCACTTCGGCGCCTACGCCTTCGATCCGCTCACCTGCCGGCACCGGGCCTTCGACCCCTTGCCGCTGTTGATGGATCGCTGAGCCCACCGCAGGCGGGCGCCTGCTCCTTCGCTACAACATCGTGGAGAAGGCCTGCGCCAGCAGCAGGCCGAAGCCCAACATGGCTGCGGCCACCACCAGTCGGATGGCGACCGTCCCCTTCCATGCACGGATCGCGTACAGCAGCGCCCATCCGGCGGTGACGTTGATCGCCGCCCACAGCACGTTCACCACCGCGCTGGAGAGGTTCGGCGGCCCGCCGGAGAACAGCGTGGGGAAGGCCTGACCGGTGAGCCCCATCACGCTGTGCGGGATGGCGTTGACCAGGAAGGCGCCGGCTAGCAGCGCCACCGGCCAGGCCCAGATGGGGATGGGTCGCGAACGTCCTGTCGTCATGGCAGTCCCTCTCTGCGAGCCGAGCTGAGCTGAGTTCCCGCTCATCGTAGTGCCTGGGGCGTCGCCATGCGCGGGACGATTCAGCGGCCAAGCTGTGCTGTAGGCTGACGATGCCGGCTGCCCGGCGGCCGAGCCGTCAGGTGGTGCCCCATGGCAGACCCCCGCATCCTCTTCACCATCGGCTACGAAGGCAGTGATCTGGACGCCTTCATCGCACAGCTGCGTAAGGCTGGCGTGCGGCTGGTGGCGGACGTGCGTGAGCTTCCACTCAGCCGCAAGCGTGGCTTCTCCAAACGGCCGTTGGCGGAGGCACTCGACGCTGCCGGCATCGCCTACCTGCACGTCCCGGCGTTGGGCACACCCAAACCGGTCCGTGACGCCTACAAGGCAGGCGGACCATGGTCGGCCTTCGCGGCGAGCTATCAAGATCAGCTGGCCGAAGCCGACCAGCCCATCAAGGACCTCGCCGAGCAGGCGGCGGAGCGCCCGACGGCGTTGCTGTGCTTCGAAGCCGATCCACAGCGTTGTCACCGCTCGCTGCTGGCGGACGAACTGCTTCGGCGTGGTCTGGTCGACGAGGTGCGGCATCTGGCGCGTTAGTCTGCCACGATGTCGTTGCAGTCGGTACGTGAGCATCTGCGACCCTTCGGCAAAGCCGACGCCATCCTCGAGTTCGACGCCTCCAGCGCCACTGTCGCCCTGGCGGCCGAGCAGGTCGGCACCGATCCAGAGCGCATCGCCAAGACCCTGGCCTTCTACGACCCCGAGGAGCCGCGCCGAGCCATCCTCGTCGTCGTCGCCGGTGACGCCAGGCTGCACAACGGCAGCTTCAAGCGCCTCCTCGGCGGCAAACCGCGCATGCTGGCAGCCCAGGACGTCGAAGCCCTCACCGGCCATCCCATCGGCGGGGTCTGCCCCTTCGCCAACCCCGCCGGCACCCGCGTCTACCTCGATGCGTCGCTGCGCCGCTTCGAGACCGTCTACCCGGCCGCCGGCAGCGCCAGTTCCGCGGTGGCTTTGACGCTCGCCGAGCTGGAGGCCGTCAGCGGGGCACTGGGGTGGGTGGAGGTCACCGTCAACTGGCGGTAGCATCCACCATGCTCCCAGCCCGCCGCCGTTTCCCCTGGCGTCTGTACCTGTGGATCCTCCTCGCCATCCTGTTGGTGGCCCTCGGCCCCCTCATCGGGGTGGTCATCGCCGGAGGCATCGCCAGCGCCAACGGCTGCGTGCTGCACGAAGGCTTCGCCAACCCTTGCGTGGTCCTCGGGGTCGACGTCGGTGGCCTGCTCTACGCCATGGGCGTGCTCGGCTGGTTGATGCTGGCCACCATCCCCATGGGCGTGGTGGCGCTACTGGCTTGGCTGCTCATCTTGGGGCTGCATTACTGGCGGTGGCGCACCGCCGGCTGAGGGTCGGCGCGTCCGCAGATCAGATCCGTCCTGACACGAGGCGCGTTCTCTCCAACACCCGCCGCCCTGTACGCTCATCCAGATTCTGCGTCCTGATCGAGACTAGGCGACTGCCTAGCTCAGCGACCCGCAGAACGATCGGTATGACAGTCTGTACGCATGATTCCGCATACCGTAGAATCCTCCATGGCGAACACGGAGCGCGTCACCATCACCCTGCCCAAGGATCTGCTCGAGGAGGTCGACCGCCTGGGTGGCAACCGCAGCCGTTTCATCGCCCAGGCCGTCCAACAAGCGCTGTACGAGCGCGAGAGGGCGGCCTTCCGTCTCTCGTTGGAGAACCCGCATCCTGAGTCCGAGGCGATGGCCGAACTCGGCTTCGCCGAATGGGCATCCCAGGACTTCGACGACCACGATCTGGTGGACATGAGCCTTGCCACCCCCGTCCGCTGGACGCCCGACGTCGGATGGGAAGTCCTCCCGAAGTGAGCGGCGCGATCACGCCTTGGGAGCGCGGCAGCGTGGTCATGATGAACCTGGAGCCCGTCCTAGGACACGAGCAAGGGGGCGCGAGGCCGGTCGTGATCGTGAGCGACACGGAGCTGGGTGCCGCTCAGCGCTTTGGCGCCATCGCCATCGTCCCCCTCACCCGCACACCGGGCCAAGGCGCCCTCTACCCAGCCATTCGTCCCGGCCCCAGTGGCCTGAAACACGTCTCCTACGCGCTCACCGACCAGGTTCGCAGCGTCGATAAGCGTCGCGTCGGGCAGGCTCTCGGTGCGATCAGCGCCCGAGAGCTCCTCGACGTCGACCGAGGGCTCCGGCACTTCCTCGGATTGACGCGGCCACCGCCCGGAGGGGCACACTAGGATCCGCAGCGCCCCCCTTCACTCCTCCTCCACTCGCTTCGCCTCCCCCACCTTCCCCCACAGCAACGAAGCCACCACGCTGATGACCAGGATCCCGATCACCACCCCCAACGACACGAACGTCGGGATGTGGAACACGTCAAGCAGCAGCATCTTGATGCCGATGTAGGTCAGGATGACCGCCAGCCCCGTCTTCAAGTACACGAAGCGGTGCACCACATGCGCCAGCAGGAAGTACATGCTGCGCAGGCCGAGGATGGCCATGACGTTCGAGGTGAAGACGATGAACGGATCCGTGGTCACCGCGAAGATCGCCGGGATGGAGTCCACCGCGAACACCACGTCGGTGAACTCGATGACCACCAACACAAGCAGCAGCGGGGTGGCCATGCGCACCCCGTCCTTGACGGTGAAGAACCTCTGCCCGTCGTACTCGCTCGACACCTTGAAGAAGCGCTGCACCAGCCGCACGCCGGGGTTCTTGCCGAGGTCGGCCTCACCCTCGTCCTTGCCGAAGAGCATGCGCAGGCCGGTGAAGAGCAGGAAGGCGCCGAAGACGTAGAGGATCCAATGGAAGTTCTCGATCAGCGTCACGCCGACGCCGATCATGATCCCGCGCAGGATCAGCGCGCCGAGCACGCCCCACAGCAGCACCCGCTGCTGGTACTTGAACGGCACCCGGAAGAAGTTGAACACCAGCACGAAGACGAAGATGTTGTCGACGGCCAGCGACCACTCGAGCACGTAGCCGGTGAGGTACTCAAGGCCCTTGTCTGGCCCAAGCCAGTTCCAGATGACGGCGCCAAAGCCCAGCGAGAGCGTGACCCAGACGCTGGTCCAGAAGCCGGCCTCGCGGACGGTGACGACGTGCGCTTTGCGGTGGAACACGCCAAGGTCGAGGGCGAGCATGCCGAGGACGGCACCGATGAAGGCCACCCAGGCCCATAGGGGTAGATCCATGACGACTCCAGCTAGGGTCTTGCCGGTCGACGTGAAGCCCTCGATCCCACCACCGGACGGCCGATGACCGTCGTGTTGACGATGGTGGGCACCCGGTCTGGGACCGGATGGCTACTCCCCCTACGCGGGGAGCATCTTACAGGATGGGGGCCGACCCGCGCGGCAGGGCTCAGCTCTGCTCGCCGTTCACTTTGGGCCCTGTCGCCGGTCCCGGCTCGGCCACCCTGGAGTCCGGAAGGCGCGCCAGGACGAGGACGAAGGTGGCGCCCGCACCGGCCAACAGCAGCACGGCCGAGGCCGCAGCGACGATCCGCACGATCACGGAGGGCGTGAACACCGCCAGCAAGGCCAGCAGGACGGCGACCAAGGCAAGCACGTTGGGCAGGTGGGGACTGACGGCCAACGGTCGGCGTACAGCAGGCTGATCCATGGCTCAAGTATGCACGACGGCTGCGCAGCGCTCCTCCTTGCCGCGAGGGAACCAGCGCGACGCCATCAGCCCGCCGACGCCGCGACCTATGATGCAAGAGGATGTCCGCCACCGACATGGAGGCCTTCGAGCCCTATCTCCGCCGCTGGCGCCTGGAGCCGGACGGTGCCGCCTTCTTGAGCTACACCCGCAGTCGGCTGCTGCCCGTGCGCCTGACCGGCGCCGGCAGCGACGCCGGGTCGGCTGCCATCCTCAAGCTGCCTGGCAGCCCGGAGGAGAAGGCTGGCAGCCGCCTCATGGTCTGGTGGGACGGCGACGGCGCGGCCCGCGTCCTGGCCGAGGAAGAGGCCACCGGTGTGCTGCTTCTTGAGCGTGCCGAGGGGAGCCGCTCGCTGATCGCGATGTTGGACGAAGGCCGGGACGACGAGACCACCCGCATCCTGGCCCAAGCCGCCGCCCGCCTGCACCGGCCGCGCCCCACACCGCCGCCCGCCACCCTCGTCCCACTGGAGCGCTGGTTCCGCCAACTGTGGCCGGCGGCCGAGCGCCTTGGCGGTGTCTTCCACGCCAGCGCCGGCGCCGCCCGCGACCTGCTCGACCATCCCCAAGAGCCGGTGGTCCTGCACGGCGACCTGCACCACGAGAACGTGCTGGACTTCGGCGAACGCGGCTGGCTGGCCATCGACCCCAAGGGGCTCTACGGCGAGCGGGGCTTCGAGTTCGTGCACCACCTCTTCGATCGCGACGTGGCCGTCCCACCACCGGAGGAACTTGTCAAGCGGCAGCTGCGGGTGGCTGCCGAGGAGGCCGGCCTCGACCCCGCCCGTCAGCGCCGTTGGGCGCTGGCCTGGGCGGGTCTGTCGGCGGTGTGGTGCATGGAGGACGGGCTCTCGCCAACCGCCGTCATCGCGGTGGCGGAGATGATGGCCGGCAGTGAGGACACCTCAAGCGCCTAGCGCGATGTCGATCCCGTCCAGGACCAGCGTCAGGTCCTCCCGCCACAAGGTCGCCGTGCGCTGGGTGAGGGCGGACTTGTCCAGCGTCAGCACCCGGTAGCCGAGGGCCACCGACTCGCGGCCCAGCCCCGTCGACACCGAGCTCAGCTGCACGCAGCCAGGCACCCTCGCCCAACGCAGGTTGCTGCTGAGCGGGACGCACATGGCGGTCGTCAGCCGACTGCGGTTCAGAGGATCTCCTTGCACGACCACGACAGGCCGCCGCAGGCGAGGCCCCGGCCCTCCTGGCTCCCCCAACTCCGCCCACCACACGTCGCCTTGAGCGATCACCAGTCGACGCTGCCCAAGGTGCGTCCGGCGGCGGCGATGCCGAAGGGATCGCCCACCTCGCCCGCCTCGATCAAGGCCTGGTTCATGGCCTCGGTGACCTGGTCGGGATCGCGCTTGGCCAAGTACTCCTTGAGCGCCTCGCTGTACAACTGGCTCCTGGGCTTCGCAGCCGCTCGGGCGAACTCGTCCGCGCGCAGGTACAGCTCGTCTGGGATCGAGACGGCGACTTTCATACCTCAGGTGTAACCCGGATCCGTCGACCAGCCAGTCCTACGACGCTGCTTGGGTCGCGGCCAAGGACGCCACCCAGGCCTCGGTGCGCCGCTCCGACTCCTCCCTTGAGATGTCATGCACCCTGGTCATGACCGCCCAGCGCCGACCGAAGGGATCGAGGAAGGTGCCGTAGCGGTCGCCGGAGACGAAGTCGGTCGGCGCCTCCACCACCGTCGCGCCGAGGTCGACGGCCCGCGCGAAGACGGCGTCGACGTCCGGCAGGTACACCGCGATGGATTGACTGATGCCTTGCGGCGGGTTCTGCGGCGCCACCATGCCGTAGGAGGGGATCGGGTCGGAGAGCTGGAGGATCCCCATACCGAAGTCGAGCTCGGCGTGCATGACGCTGCTGCGCCCCTGTTCATCGGGTGGGCTGGCGTTGCGGCTGAGCAGCTTGGCGCCGAAGACGGCGGTGTAGAACGCGATGGCGCGGTCCGCGCCGTCGACCACGATGAATGGCGTCAGGCTGGTGAAGCCGTGCGGGCGTCCGTTGCTGGTGTGCTGACCGTCGGCGGCCTGTGTGTTGGGCATGCCGTCACGCTAGCCAGCCCCGGCGACCGGTTGCTAGAACGGATGCGACAGCCGCGCTAGCATCGAAGCGGTGTCTCAGTCTGCTCAGCCCATCCGCAGCCGCGGGCCCATCGGGCCGGACTGGCCGAGCGACCGTGTGAGCTTCGAGCGCTACCCGCCATCGCCCGGCCTGGCTGACCTGGTGCGCCACTTCTGGCTGACCGAGTGGCGGTTGCCGGAAGGCACGGCGTTGGAGGTGCCGACGCTCGTCTACCCGGCCTGCAACGTGGTGATCGAGCCGCTGTCTGCCGCCATCCATGGTCCCGAGAGGGGCCTGAGCAGCAAGCGGTTGACGGGCAGCTCCTGGGCGGTCGGCGTGCTGCTCACGCCCGCCACCGGCTACCTCATCGCGGGCCGACCCCTACGCGGCCTGGTGGGCGGTTCCTTGCGGCTCGACGGGCCTGAGCCGGACAGGTCTCGCGCAGACCGAGGCCGACCCGACGACGCCGGCGTCTTCGCCGCCGCACGACTGGCCATGACCCACCCCACCTGGCCAAGAAGCAGGCGCCACCGCTCGGCCATCGCCCACGTGGAAGACTGGCTGGCCGGCTTCTCGGCCGCGCTCGACGAGGAGGGCAGACTGATCGACCGGATCGCCCAGGCCATCGAGGACGATCCATCGCTCATCCGGGTGGAGCAGGTCGCCGAGCGCTTCGACCTCAGCCGCCGGAGCCTGGAACGGCTGGTGATCAAGCGCATCGGCCTCAGCCCCAGATGGCTGCTGCAGCGCAGACGGCTGCAACACGGCGCGCAGCTCATCAAGGAACGGCCAGACCTGGACCTGAGCTCGCTGGCGCACGATCTCGGCTACGCCGACTACCCTCACTTCAGCCGGGAGTTCAAGGCCGTCGTCGGCCTCACCCCGGCCGCCTATCGCCGCTCCCTGAGGCCAGCGCCCACGGCTTGACCACCGCACGGCGTATACCTTAGTATCTACGGGTATCCCAACGCGGCTTCCCAGCCCGCCCTGGAGGACCCTGATGGCCCAGACCCTGCGCATCGACTACGTGGAACTGAACGTCGGCGACATCGATCGCTCCAAAGCCTTCTACGGCCAGGCCTTCGGTTGGACCTTCGTCGACCACGGTCCCGACTACTGCGAGTTCCGCGACGGCAGGCTGAGTGGCGGCTTCACCACCGGTGGGCGGCCGCAACCCGGCGGCCCGCTGGTCATCCTCTACGCCGACGACCTCGAAGACGCCCAGCGCCGAACCGAGGAAGCAGGCGGAGGGGTGGTGCGGCCCATCTTCTCCTTCCCCGGCGGGCGGCGCTTCCACTTCACCGACCCGGACGGCTACGAGCTGGCGGTGTGGTCGGCCAACTGAGGGCAGGCGCCCAGCCGACCGCCAGAGGCAGCCTTCGCGCCTGCTAAGCTGACGGCATCGTTTCGTAGGCGAAGGAGGACGAGGTGCGAACGCCCGCTCCCTCATCGGCCAAGCAACCGCCTGTCGCGACCCTGGTCTGGGGTCTTGCCGCCTTGGCGCTCGGCCTCACCGTCTACCTGCTAGCGCGTCCGGCCGGCTCCACGCTGTTGTCGGCGAACACGTGGTCGCTGGCAGACTGGGGCAGGCCCATGCTTCCCGCCCTGCTCCCGCTGACCGGCAGCCTGCCCACCTTGTGCCACACCATGGCCTTCTCTCTGCTTGGCGGGGTGGCCCTCGGCTCCTCGCGGCGCGGCCTGCTGGCATCCATCACCGTCTGGCTGGTGCTGGGCACCGCCTTCGAGGTCTTGCAGCATCCCGCCGCGGCTGGCGCCCTGCTGTGGCCACCACTGCCCGCCGACACCCCGTTGGCTGGGGGACTGGCCTTGCTCAGCCACTACGCGCAGGCCGGCACCTTCGACCCGCTCGACCTCCTCGCCGTGTTCACAGGTGGGGGCTTGGCCTACCTGGTGGGACGGTCGTCACTGCCGGGTCGGCGAGTCCCAGTAGGCGGACCAGCATGAGTCCGATCAGCGCGCAGCGGCCGGTCGGCCTTCGGCGGGCTCGCCTGGATCGTTGGTGGCGCGGCGGCCTCTTCGTCGTGTTGGTCCTGGCCGGACTGTTCAGCACCCTCGCCACCAGCCCGCGCATGCCGGCGGAGGTGGTGCTGCAGTTGCAGCCGCCGGCCGTCTGCCCTGGCGACGAGTTGACGGTGTCGTGGGAGGCCTTCGTGCTTCAGCCCAACATCACCTCCCTGCTTCACACCTTCCTGCAACCCTTCCCACCCGAGGCCTTCGACCCACCCATCGACCAGGCACCCTTGGGCACGCGCAGCGGCAGCGTCAGCACCACGGCTTCGCAGCCCGCCCACATCCAGATCGAGGCCACAAGGGGCATGGCCGTGGCCGTCGACACCGCTCGCCTGTCGATGCTGGTCTGCGACCGGCCCGGCCTGCAGTGGCCGAGCCAAGATGGCGTGGGTGTCACCGCGCTGGCGGTGGATCCCGACAGCGGCCACCTGTACGTCGCACTCCTGATCGACGATGTGCAGACGCGCCTCATACGCCTCGACGGATCGCTCGACCTGCTGTGGCAGACCACGGTCGCCGGCCGGGTTGAGGCGCTGGCCATCGCTCCGTCCGGCATGCTGGCGGCGGCCGGCTTCAGTGAGGACGCCTTCGGCAGCACGGACCAGCCTCTGCTCAGTCGCCGGGCTCTGCTGCACGTCCTCGATGCGGATGGCCGACTGGCGTGGCAGGCCGTCTGGGGTGAGGACGGCGCCTCCCACGCTGCCTTCGGCTTGGCCGTCGATGAGGACGACCTCCTGGTCGTCGGCGGTTCCTGGTCCGAGCATGCGCCTGCCACCGGCTTCCTACGGCGCTACGACCCGGCGGGCGATCTGCGGTGGGCGCGTCAGCTGAGCAGCGACGGCGACGTGCTCGCTCGCTCGGTGGTGGTGGCCGAGGGGATCGCCCACGTGGGTGGCGTCACCGGAGGCGCCTTGGCTGGCCCCAAGGTGGGCAGCTTCGACGCCTTCGCGGTCGCCTTCGACCACGAAGGTCAGCGACTGGTGGCCTACGACCGGCAGCTGGCCGGCGACGCCGACGCAGGGGGCCTGGCGCTGGACGCCGCCGGGCACCTGGTGCTGGTCGGCGCGGGGCTCACCGCCTTCCTGCCCGGCGGAGATGAGGCCTGGCGCTACTCGGTCACCGACGACGAGCGCCTGACCGCTGTCGCCGCCACCGACGTCGGCATCGCCGTCCTCAGCGAGCTCACGGTCACCACCTCGCTGCCAAGCGGTCACGAGATCAGCCAGCTCGACCTGCGCCTGCGTCAGCTCGACCAGGACGGTCAGGTGGTCTGGACGCAGACGCTTGGCTCCTTGCACGACGAGCAGGGCGGGGTGATCGCGCGGTGGCCCACCATGGCCGCCGGGGGCGTGGTGGTGGGTGGGTCGACGGCTGGCAGCGTGATGGCGCCGAACGCGGGTGGTGTGGCAGGCTTCGTGCTGATGGTGGATGGCGACTGAGGTCCTCGTCCCCCGACCCGCCGCCTTGCCTTCGTCCTAGCCGGCCCCGCCTCGGGCCTTCCGCACCGCCTCGCCTCGCGGCGACAGGCGGTAGCCGGTCCCAAGGCTCTCCGTCAGCCCAAGCTCCTTGAGCTTGCGGACGTTCAGCTTGAAGACCTCCTTCTCCTGCCCCAGTTGGCGGCAGAGGTCGGCGGCTCGCACGCCAGGGTTCGCGTGCAGCAGGTCGAGCACGGCCAGGGTCCAAGGCCCATCGGCTGCGTGCGCGTCGAGTCGCGTCAGCCGGGCACCGATGGCTTCGAGCTCCTCGCCATCCGGCAGCCGCTCGCGCAAGGCGATGCGCGTGTCTGGCATCAGCTGGCCCAGCTCGATGCGGTAGACCTGGCCTTCCGATCGCTCATCGAGCATCGCCACCAACGCCGCCCTCGACTCGAAACCCGCGCGGACGGCCTCGTCCTCGCCGATCTCCTCCAACTCGATCGGGAGGACCGAGCGGATCGTCAGCTCACCCACCGAGGTGCGCAGAACGCTGCCGGCGCGCACCGTGGGCCGCCGCCAGCGGCGGAAGGCCAGGTCGATGCTGCCCTGGCGGATGCCGTCCAAGGAGGCTTGACGGAAGAGCATGGTGGCCCCAGCCTACAACCGCTAGGCACCGAGCCTAGGACCAGAGGATGGCTCATCGAGGGCGTGGCAGGATGATCGCCCGAGCCCCTAGCGCCCAGCCCCGGGAAGGAAGGTGCGAGCGATGAGCGAACCGATCAGCGAGCCCATGCCGGCAGCGCTTGCAAAACGCAGGCAACCGCAGCATGATGCATGCATGCCCACATCCGTCACCATCCGGGACGTTCCGGACGATGTTCACGAGGAGCTCTCCGTGCGCGCCGCGCGCGCCGGCCAATCCCTGCAGGCCTTCCTGCTGGCGACGCTGACCGAGCGGGCAAGGAGACCGAGCAAGGCCGAGGTCCTCGCGCGCATCGAGCAGAACCGGCGCCGGTCCGCCTCCACCGTCACCGCCGAGCACATCCTGGCCGCCCTGGACGAGGTCAGGGGTCGCCCTTGACGGTGGTGGCCGACGCTTCGGTGGTGATCGCCGCCTTGGTCGAGCACAGGAGCCTTGCCCATTGGGCCAACGCCGTGTTGGCCGCCGCCGACATCGCGGCGCCCCACCTGCTGCCGGCCGAGGTCGGGCACGCCCTTCGTCGCCATGCCTTGGCCGGCGCCACCTCGCACCACGCTGCCCTCTTGGCCCACAGCGACCTCCAGGAGCTGGCGATCGACTACTACCCCTACGCCCCCTTCTCCGAACGGATCTGGCAGCTTCGGGAAACAGTCAGCAGCTACGAGGCCTGGTACGTGGCCCTCGCGGAGGAGCTCGACGCTCCCCTCGCCACCCTCGACCACCGCCTTGCCCGCGCCCCCGGACCCCGCTGCCGCTTCCTGCTCCCCGAGGGACCCTGAGGTGCGTCGCGGACGGCCAGGCTGCAGCCCGGTCCCTGTGTCGCCAGCGGGCCGAACCGCCCTGGCGCCCCAGCACCTCTCCACCTGTAGACTCTCCCCGAGGTGGTAGCCATGTCCAAGCTGTTCGCCCGTCTCTCCTCTGTCCTCCTTCTCTCTCTGGCCTCTTTCCTGGCTTTCGCCCAGACGCCTGGCGGCACCGCCATCGTGGTCCTCGGCTCCGACCCGGAGCACCTGAACCCCGGCATCAGCACCGGCTACCCCATCGGCGCGGTGGGCTCCAACGTCTTCAGCGCCCTCATCAGCCTCGGCGCGGACGGCCGCCCATACGGCGAGCTGGCCGAGTCCTGGACCGTCTCCGACGACAACATGGTCTACACCTTCACCTTGCGCGAGGCCACCTTCCACGACGGCGTGCCGGTCACCAGCGCCGACGTGGCCTTCAGCATGCACGAGGTGTTGGCGCCCAACCATGGCCGCTTCATCACCGCCTACAACAACATCGAGAGCATCGAGACCCCCGACGAGCGCACCGTGGTGCTCACCCTGAGCCAGCCATACGCACCGCTGATGAGCCTGCTGTCGGTCTTCGACGCGCCGATCCTGCCCAAGCACATCTACGAGGGCACCGACGTGCTGGCCAACCCCGCCAACCAGGCCCCCATCGGCAGCGGTCCCTTCCGCTTCAGCGACTGGGTGCGTGGCGAACGCGTGGTCATCGAGCGCTTCGACGACTACTTCCTCGAGAACGCCTTGCTGGATCGCGTCATCTTCCGGGTGGTGCCGCAGGACGTGGGCCGCAGCATCGCGCTGGAAGTGGGCGAAGCCGACCTGGTGACAGGCTTCTACCTGCCTCCAGCCGACCTCCCTCGCCTGGAGGCCAACCCCAACCTGCAGGTGTGGAAGGGCATCACCATCCCCGCCCTGTACTTCGTCTTCATCAACAACAACACCCCCGGCCTCGACGACGCGCGGGTGCGCCAGGCGCTGATGCACGCCATCGACCGCGAGCAGATCGTGGAGCAGGCGCAAGGCGGCCTCGGCCAGCCGGCCTCCGGGCCCTTCGGTGCCGGCTTCGCCTACGCCTACGACGAAGCCACCGACTACCGCGACCTCTACCCCTTCGATCCCGAGCGGGCGCGCGAGCTGCTGGCCGAGGCCGGCGTCAGCGACCTTCGCCTGCGCTTCGTCTACGACTCGGCGCGCGGCGCCTTCGGCTTCGCCGGCGAGATCATGCGCGACCAACTGCGCCAGGTCGGCATCACCCTCGACCTGCAGCCGGTGGAGCGCTCGGTCATGGTGGAGCGTGTCTACAGCGGTGACTACGACCTGAGCATGCAGTCCTTCACCTCCAGCGGCGACCCGGTCATCGGCTACCACCGCATGTACCTCACCACCCCCGCCGGCACCCAATTCGCGAACGCCACCGGCTACGGCGATCCTCAGGTCGACGCCTGGCTGCAGGAGGCCGCTGGCCTCGCCGACCTCGACGAGCGGGCTGCGCTCTACCGGCAGGCCCTTGCCGTCCTGGCCGAGCAGGTGCCCACCATGGTCATGTTCGACGAGCTCGCCACCGAGGCGGCCTCCGGCAACCTGCGCGGCATGCGCACCCTGCTCGACCAGCGCGACGGGCTCGAGTTCCTCTGGTTCGCCCAGTAAGGCAGACGGCCCGGTCGGTGTTCCTATCGACGATGGTCGCATCGTCGACAGGCCGTCGCAGGGACGTCCCTGAGCCATGAGCCAGGGAAGCGAAGAAGGCCAGGGGCTGTGGCGTTACGCCTTGGCGCGTTTGCTCAACGCGCTGCCCCTGGTCTTGGGCGTGATCGTCGTCAACTTCATCCTCATCTCCTTGGCGCCGGGCGACCCGGTGACCTCGCTCATCGGCGAGTTCCCGGCGCCACCCGAGTACGTCGAGCGTGTGCGGCGCGACTACGGCCTCGACCGCTCGCTGCCTGAGCGCCTCTTCCTCTACCTGAGGAACGTGGCGACCGGCGACCTCGGCTTCTCCTTCGCCAACCGCCAGCCGGTGCTGAACCTGATCGTCGAGCGCTTGTCGCGCACCCTGCTGCTCATGCTCTGCACGGTGGTGCTGGCCACCGCCGTCGGCGTGACGCTGGGCGTGTGGGCCGCCCGCAGGCCACACTCCTTGGTCGATCGCGGCGCCACCGGCTTCGCCCTCACCGGCTTCGCGATCCCGGAGTTCTGGCTGGGGCAGGTCCTGATCCTGATCTTCGCCGTGTGGCTTGGCTGGCTGCCGGCCGGCGGCTTCCGTAGCGTTCGCATCGACCACACGGGCTGGGCCGCTGTGGTGGACTACGCCCGCCACATGATCCTGCCGATGATGGCGCTGTCCTTCCGCTACATGGCCATCACCACGCGGTTGACGCGCGCCAGCCTGCTCGAGGTGCTCAACACCCAGTACATCCTGGCCGCCCGCGCCCGCGGCCTGTCCGACCGCACGGTGCTGTGGCGCCACGCCCTGCGCGCCGCCGCCCTGCCGGTGGTGACCGTCATCGGCTACAACTTCTCCTTCATCGTGGCCGGCTCGGCGCTGGTGGAGACGGTGTTCGGCTGGCCGGGGGTAGGCAGGCTGATGTACGACTCCATCTACACCCGCGACTACCCCGTGCTGCTCGGCATCCTGCTCATGGTGTCGATCGCCGTCATCTTCGTCAACCTGCTCACCGACGTCGCCTACGCCGTGCTCGATCCGCGGGTGAGGTACTGATGGGTCCCACAGAACACGGTGGGGCCGTCGAGAGCCCAGCCGCTGCGACCAACGCCGCCCAGTACCGCCCGCCCAGTGTGTGGTCGCGCTTCCGCCGCAACCGCAGCGGCATGTTCGGCCTGGTGGTGGTGGCCGGGCTGATCCTCGTGGCCCTGTTGGCCCCCTACCTGGCGCCGCACGATCCCTTCAGCACCTCACGCAACGCCCTGCAGCCACCGCTGGCGAACCCCAACCACCTGCTCGGCACCGACCATCTTGGGCGCGACCTGCTGTCCAACCTCATCTGGGGCGCGCGCGTCTCCTTGATGGTGGGGCTGGCGGCCGCCTTCACCGCCACCCTCATCGGCGTGCTGGTCGGCGCGCTCTCCGGCTACATCGGCGGCTGGTTCGACGAGCTGCTCATGCGCATCACCGAGTTCTTCCAGATCATCCCCCGCTTCGTGCTTGCCTTGATCACCGTGGCCTTCTTCGGCTCTGGCCTGGTCAACCTCATCCTGGTCATCGGCATCCTCAGTTGGCCACAGACCGCCCGCCTGGTGCGCAGCCAGTACCTCAGCCACAAGACCCTGCCCTACGTCGACGCCGGCCGCGCCATCGGCATGCGCGCGGCGCGGCTCATCTTCGTGCAGATCCTGCCCAACGTCATGGCCCCGGTGCTGGTGGTCGCCTCGCTCGACGTGGCCCAGGCCATCCTGCTCGAGGCCAGCCTCGGCTTCTTCGGCCTGGGCGATCCCAACCTGACCAGCTGGGGCAGCATGCTCAACACCGCCCAGTCCTACGTGCAGCGCGCCTGGTGGATGAGCGTCTTCCCCGGTCTCGGCATCTCGCTGGCGGTGCTCGGCTTCAACCTGCTTGGCGACGGCCTCACCGAGGCCACCGATCCACGGATGCACGTCCGCTAAGGAGTCCCATGTCCGACATCCAACGCCACCTTCGCGCACGCTCAGGCGACGTCGCCCCCTACGTGCTCATCCCCGGCGACCCTGCCCGCGCCGAGCGCATCGCCCAGACCTTCGCCACCCGCCACGAGGTGGCCCGCAACCGCGAGTACGTGCTCTTCACCGGCACCACCGCAGCCGGGACCCCCATCAGCGTCTGCTCCACCGGCATCGGCGGACCATCGGCCTCCATCGCCGTCGAGGAGCTGACCCGCATCGGCGCCACCCACTTCATCCGCGTCGGCTCCTCCGGCGGTCGCCAACCCCACATCCCCATCGGCTCGGTGGTGGTGGTCACCGCCGCCTTCCGTGGTGACGGCACCTCGCTGGACTACATGCCGCTGGGCTACCCGGCCGCGGCCGACATCGACATCACCCTTGCGCTGCGGCAGGCGGCCGAGGCCCACCTCGGCCGACGCGCCTTTGAAGGCATCGCCTATACCCGCGACGCCTTCTACCGCCGCGACGACGGCCTCAACCAGCGCCTCACCGATGCCGGGGTGATGGCTGCCGAGCAGGAGTGCGCCACCATCTTCGTGGTGGGTTCGCTGCTCGGCGTGAAGGTGGGCGCGGTGCTCGGCACCGACTCGAACATCTACCTCGATCCGCAACCTGGCCGCGAGGAGAAGGAAGCCCTCTACATGCAGGGCGAGCGCTCCACCATCGCCATCGCCTGCGCGGCGGTGGACCGACTGCATGCCGCCGCCTCGGCCGCGGGCAGCCAAGGCTGAGGCGGCGGCGTGCCTATTGAACCCTTGGCGGCCACCCGCGACCTGCTGGTGACCGGCGCCACGCTGGTCGACGTCGTCACCCAGAGCAGCTACCGCGGCTGGTTCACCGTGCGTGACGGCCGCTTCCTCGAGGTCGAGGCCGGTGACCCGCCCGAACGACCCGACTTCGAGGCTGCACGCACCATGGACCTGGGCGGCGCCTTCGTGCAGCCTGGCCTGCTCGACATCCACATGCACATCGAGAGCAGCCTTGTCACGCCCAGGCGCTTCGCCGAGGCCGTGCTGCCGCGCGGCACCACCACCATCCTGCAGGACCCGCACGAGGTGGCCAACGTGCTCGGTGCGCCCGGGATCCGCTGGATGGTCGAGGCCTCGCGCGGTCTGCCGCTGCGGATCTACTCGGCCATCTCCAGCTGCGTGCCGGCCACCTCCGCCCAGATCGAGACGCCCAACGCCGCCATCAGCCCGGCCGAGGTGAGCGAGCTGGCGAAGGAGCCGGAGGTCATTGCCCTTGGCGAGATGATGGACTTCCACGGGCTGCTCCAGGGCGACCCGCACCTCGTGGCCATGCTGGAGGCCGCTGCGGCCGCCGGGCTCAGCCTCGAGGGGCACGTGCCTTCGCTGAGCGGCAGCGAGCTGTCGCGCTACATCGCCTACGGCATCCGTTCCGACCACACGCTGATGACCTCGGAGAAGCTGCTGGAGCAGCTGCGCAAGGGGCAGTGGGTGATGATCCAGGAGAAGTCGTTGACGCCAGATGTGGTGGCGACCATCACCGCGCTGCCAGACCGCAGCCGCGTCATGCTCATCACCGACGACGTGATGCCCAACCGCCTCCTCTCCGGCCACCTCGATCGCCTCGTCAGCCTGGCGGTGGAACTGGGCTGGCCGGTGCTCGACGCCATCGCTGCTGCCACCCTGCGGCCCGCCAGCTACCTTGGCCTGCACGACCTCGGCCTCATCGCACCAGGCGCCAAGGCCGACTTCCTCGTGAGCTCCGACCTGGCCGCCTACCCACCGCAGCAGGTCTACGTGGACGGCCGACTGGTCGCCGAGGACGGCGTCATCGTGGTGCCGAGCGAGCCAAGCACCGCGCCCACCGAGCCCGCCGGTCTGGAGCAGCCTTTCTCGATGGGCGGCCTGACCGAAGCCGACTTCGTCCTCAGACACGGCGACAGGCACAGCAGCGTGCGCGCCCGCGTGATCGAGGTCAACCAACACAACAGCTTCACCACCCTGGCCGAGCGCGAGGTCGCCTTGCTTGGCGGCGTGCCCACCGAGCCCGACCTGGTGCTGGCCACCGTGATCCCGCGCGCGGCCTTGCGGCCCGGCGCGCCGTCCTTCGTGCCGGTGGTCTGCCTGGTGGCCGGCCTCGGCCTGCGCGGCGGTGGCTACGCCAGCAGCTTCGCCCACGACAGCCACAACGTCTTCGTCCTCGGCCGCGAGCCGGCCGCCATGGTCCGCGCCCTGCGCGCCGTGCTGGGCGCCGGTGGCGGCATGGCCTTCAGCCCCAACGCCGAGACAGAGCCAACCCTGCTGCCGCTACCCCTGGCCGGCCTGCTGTCGGACGCGCCCATCGCCGAGGTGGCCGCCGGCTTCGACGCCATCGAGCAGGCCTTGCGCGCCGCTGGTGTGACGGTCAAGCATCCGGTGCTGCTGCTCACCTTGTTGCCGCTCTCCGTCAGCCCGGACTTCAAGGTCACCGACAAGGGCGTGGTGGACGTGCAAGGCAGGCGCATCCTGGCGCCGCTGGTGGAAGCGTGAACGCGGCATCTGGCGTCGACCAAGCGCTGCAGGCCGAGCTGCTGGCGCTGCTGACCGAACTCTGTGAGGTGCCAAGCCCAAGCCGGGACGAACGCGCTGTGGCCGACCTGCTGACCCGGCGCTTCCAGGCGCTGGGGGCGTCGGTGCGCGAGGACGACGCCGGCATCACCACCGGCGGCAACGCCGGCAATCTGGTGGCCACGCTGGTCGGCGGCAAGGCGCTACCGGGCGGGCGGGCCCTGTGCATCGCGTTGGCCGCCCACATGGACACCGTGCCCCTGGTGCCCGGTGAACCGTTGCGGGCTGTCGCCGACGGCAGCGTCGTGCGTTCCACCGGCCGCCAGATCCTCGGCGCCGACGACAAGGCCGGGGTGGCCATCGTGCTGGCCCTGATGGCACGGCTGGCTGCGATGCCGGTGGAGGATCGACCCACCCTGATCGCCGTCATCACCGTCTGCGAGGAGCTGGGGCTCAAGGGCGCGCACCACCTCGATGTGGCGGCGTTGGGTGCCGACTTCGCCTACTGCTTCGACGGCGAGGTGCCGGTGGGCGAGCTGATCGCCGGGGCCGTGTACAAGGAGGCGATCACGCTCACCGTGCGGGGCCGACGCGCGCACGCCGCCCTCGAGCCCGAGCTGGGCGTGCACGCCATCGCGGCGGCAGCCGAGGTGGTGCGCGCCTTCCCCATGGGCCGCGTCGCCGACGACCAGGTGGCCAACATCGGCAGCGTGCAGGGCGGCGGCGCCAGCAACGTGGTGCCCGACCAGGTGGTGCTGAGCGGCGAGGCAAGGGCCTACAGCGCCGAGCGGCTCGAGGCCTTGGTGGCTCGCATCGAGGCCGGCGCCGAGGCTGCGGTGGCGCAACTGGGCGCCAACGTGGAACTGTCGCGTACCCGCCTCTACGACGGCTACGACCTCCCCGAGGACTCGGAGCCTTTCAGGCGCTTGGTCGCGGTGGCCGACCGGCACGGCGTGACCCCACGCAAGGTGCTCTCCATCGGCGGCTCCGACACCAACGTGTTCAACCAGAAGGGCATGCCCACCGTGAACGTCGGCATGAGCATGCACGAGATCCATGGCGTGAGCGAGTGGATCGACACCGCTGACCTGGCCAGGGTGACGGCCTGGGTGGAGGATGCGCTGCTCGCTGCTGGTTGAACTCGTGGATGGCCGAGCTCGCGACCGACGGGGCCCTAGCGCCTCAAACTCGGATCCGTCGCATCCCTGAACGCATCCCCGAAGCTGTTCAGCGCCATCACCGTGACCACGATGGCCAGGCTGGGGAAGATCGACACCCATGGCGCCTGGGCGATGTAGCGCCTACCGTCGTTGACGATGCTCCCCCAGGAGGCCTGGGGTGGCTGCACGCCGAAGCCGAGGAAGCCGAGGTTGGCCTCCAGGATGATGACGGTGGCGGTGTAGAGCGAGGCCATGACGATGATGGGCGCCATGACGTTGGGCAGCACGTGGCGGGTCACGGTGCGGAAGTCGGCAGCGCCTAGCGCCTTGTTGGCCAGCACGAACTCGCGCTCGCGGATGCTGAGCACCGAGCCGCGCACCACACGGGCGAACTGCGGGATGGTGGTGACGGCGGTGGCGATGATGACGTTGAACAGGTTGGCCCCCAGCACCACGATCAGCGTGAGCGCAAGGAGCAGCAACGGGAAGGCCAGCACGATGTCCACCATGCGCACCACGATGGCGTCGAGCAGGCCACCGAAGTAGCCAGCCAGCAGGCCGAGGGTGATGCCGACCACGGCGCCGATGGCCACCGCGAGGATGCCCACCGTCAGCGACACCCGCGCGCCGTGGATGGTGCGGCTGAGGACGTCGCGGCCGAAGTGGTCGGTGCCGAAGAGGTGCTCGGCGCTGGGCGGCTGCAGGCGCTGCCCCAGGCTGGGGCGGTTGGGGTCCCGCGGGGCGATCCAAGGGGCGGCGATGGCGATGGCCACCACCAGGACCAGCACGATGGCGCTGACCACCGCTGGGAAGCTGCGCAGCAGGCGCCGGAACACGATCGCGCCAGTGCTGATGCCCTCCTTGCGAAGCGGGGCGGCTGCCTGCTGACCAGTGGCGGGTGGGTCAGCTTGCGGCTTAGCCATACTGCACCCGCGGGTCGAGCGCAGCGTAGGAGAGGTCCACCAGCAGGTTGATGACGATGAAGCTGATGGCGAAGAAGGCCACCGCCGCCTCTACCTGGGTGTAGTCGCGGGCGTTGATCGAGTCGATCAGCAGCCTGCCGAGGCCGGGGCGGACGAAGAGGGTCTCGGTGATGGTCGAGCCGCTCATCATGCGCCCGAAGCTGAGGCCGACGATGGTGACGATGGGGATCATGGCGTTCTTGAGCAGGTGCTTGAGGACCACGGAGCGTTGCGTGAGTCCCTTCGCCTTGGCGGTGCGGATGAAGTCCTGGTTGAGGATCTCCAGGACGCTGGAGCGCGTCATGCGCGCGATGATGGCCGCGCTGCTGATGCCGAGCGCCAGCGCAGGCAGGATCAGGTGGCGCAGCATCTGCAGCGGCTGCGACGGGTCGCCTGCGCCGATGGAAGGCAGCCAACCGAGGTTGTAGGAGAAGACGAGCAGGAGGATGATGCCGAGGGTGAAGATCGGCATGGCCACCCCGACGGTGGCGGCGCCAGAAGCAAGATAGTCGATCCAGGTGCCCCGCCGAAGCGCGGCCAAGAGGCCCATGGCCACCCCGATGACGGCGCCGACCAGCACGCCGGCCACCGAGAGGTGGATGGTGAAGGGCAGCACCCTGAACACCTCCGAGGTCACCGGCCGGCTGGTGCGCAAGGAGGTGCCGAAGTCCCCCACCACGACGCCGCGCATGTACTCCAGGTACTGGACGAGGATGGGCGCGTCGAGCCCCATCTGCTCACGCAGGCGCTGCACCGACTCCTGGGTGGCGCTGTCGCCCAGGATCAGCAGGGCAGGATCGCCGGGCACGAGGCGCATGACGATGAAGACGATCGACACCACCCCGAGGAAGGTAGGGATCGATCCAAGGATCCGGCCGACGACGTACTTGAGCACCCGCTCGTCCTCTCTGGGTGTGTGGCACGGCAGGTTCTTCCTGCCGTGCCACACACACCACTTCCGGCTATCCGGGAACGGCTAGTTCCCGTTCACGACCAGGTACTTGAGCGGGAACTCGTGGGCGATGGGGACCGGGAAGCCCTCCACCTGCGCGTG
>CAYXJZ010000011.1:0-53687 GCA_964465355.1 uncultured bacterium
TTCATCCTTCCATCCTCGCACCGATCCGATGGGCCCATTCATACACAACGCGCGGCTTCCCAGCTAGGGTCACCGCGCGTCGAGAACTGCGTCCTGTACGGACTTGGTTTTGGTGGGTCCTGTAGGACTCGAACCTACAACCCGCTGATTAAGAGTCAGCTGCTCTGCCAGTTGAGCTAAGGACCCTTGCCTGGCGCGTTGGTCATCTTTAGCGATGGGGACGGCGCCTGTCAAGCTGGGTGGATTCGGGGGCGCTCCGCATATCGGCGGTCATCGGCAGTCGTCGGCGGTCAAACTACTCCCCAGTTCCCTCCCCACTAGGCCGCCTTGGCGCCGGGCGCCTCCATGGCCGCATCCCCCGCTTCGGCCGTGGCATCCGCGTACACCAGCAGGGTGAAGGACGGCGTGGCTTGGCCCAGGAGGTACTGAACGGTCTTCGGGTCTCTGCCTTCGCCGATCATCCAAGAGGCGTAGGTCCGGCGGAGGTCGTGGAAGCGGATCTGCGGAACGCCCGCCTTCGTGATGAGGGCCTTCATCACATCGTTCGGTCTCTTCGGGTTCATCGGCCCGCCGTTGCGGCCAGGGAAGACCAAGGCATCGACAGCCAGCTCCACGGGTTGACCTCTCGGGTCCAGGACTTGCGGCGCCTTGCCGAGCACTGATGGCAGCGTGCGGCCGGTCCTGAGCTGGTCGAGGACGGCGATAGTCGAAGGGGTGACGGGAATCGTGCGTCTGCCGTGCTTGGTCTTGGGGTCCACGAACGGCTCGTCGCCGTAGGGCGTGTAGTTCCTGCGGACGTAGACCCTGTCTCCGCCGATGTCTTGCCACCTGAGCGCCAGCAGCTCGCCCTTGCGCATGCCTGTGACCAGCGCCAACAGGAACAGCGCGTACCAGGTGACGCCCTCCTTCGCCGCTTCGCTCAGGAACGCGTGGGCGTCAGGCATCGACCAGGAGTTGCGGTTCGGGTCGCGGACCTTCACGGCACCGACAAGAGAGGCAGGGTTCTTCGCCAGGTGCCCCCACTTCTCCGCGTCGGTGAACGCCGCCTTGAGAGTCCTCCTGACGCTGTCCGCCGTGGGTCTGATGCCGCGCTCGGCGAGCTGCGAGACGAGACCCTGCACGTCTCTCGTCGAGACCCTGTCGAGCCGCTTCGGCCCCATCCACGGCAACACGTACAGGCGGATGTTCGACTCGTAGGACCGGTAGGTGCTGGCGCGGATGAGCGGCTTCTTCGTGGCGAGCCAGTCGACGAAGAACGCATCGACGGTCGTCACGTTCTCCGGCGCGACCTGGCCGGCCAGCATCGACTCCTTCTTGGCCATCTTCGCCAAGGCGTCAGCTTGGGTGCGACCACGAACCTTGATGGTCCTGGCTGATCCGTCGGCCAGCTTGACCTCCTTGACCATCGTCCATGGGGCGGAGGGGCGGTGCTTGTCCCGGTACAAGGCACCCTGACCGTTCGGGCGCCTAGCCATCGGGGACACCAGTTCGAGAGTGACGACGGCCTGAACTTCGCATAGGAACCTCCTCGAAGTGGGAGAGATGACTTGGTTGGGGTAGCGCTAGCCCGCCAGCTGGGACGACAGCAGTGGCGGGACCGACCGCAGGCGCTTGGCCGCTTAGTAGGGGGTCGAGATGCCGATAAGGACGCCCTCAACCCGAGCCGGGTTGTCCTCGTCAATCACGATTGGCCGGTGCTTGCGGTTCAAGCTCTCCAGCGAGACGAACTCCCCATTGCGCTTGAAGACCTTGATGACGCTCAGGTCTTCGTTCTCCAGTCGGCAGCACACGATCTGACCTGGCGACGGCCTCAGCCTGTGGTGGAAGTACGCCCGCGCACCTTCCGGCATCGCCCCTCTGGCGTCTTCGCTGACCATGCTGTCGCCCGTGATGTCCACCGCGAAGATATCGGCTGTCTCGTGGTGCCTCAGGATGTGAGAGGGGATGTCCACGTACTTCCCCTCATCATCCGAGAAGGCCTCCCCGAACCTGCCCGCGCTCACTGCGCCCAAGAAACGCACCTCTGGGCCTCCTTCTCTAACGCGCACGGGCACACCAGAGCCGCCATACCCCAGGTACTTCAGCACGTTCGTTAGCTTGAACTGCTCCGCTATCTCCCGTATCTCCGCAGTGGTGAACATGTGCGCCAGGAGAAACGCATGGCCGCGCTCGCCGTCCCACTTCGGCACTGCCCGGTCGGCCACGCCTTGATGCAGGCTGGTCAAGTAGCCCTGGGAGATTGGCTCGCCAGTAGCGGGATTGATGACCTTCTCAGTGATGCCCATGAGGGTGAGGTCGTCCGTCTCCTTGGCGTCGAGGTACTTCGCTCGCAGGAGCGCAGATAGCTTGTCGTAGTCGGAGATTCTGAACACCGCGTAGCCCCCTATCGGGGGGAATGCTACAGGTGCAATAAAGGACCGCATTGACATTGCACCAGTAATAAACCTAAGATGACGGCCAGATAGCTCACGCGTCACACCAGCACGGCATCCGCCGACGTTGCCGGTAGTGACCGACCCCGCGAGAGGAGGGCGTGTGTCAGGAAATATCTCCGCACCAATGAACGACGATGGGGTGTATGAGCGCCTTCAGCGTGCCGCTGAGCAAGCCGACATCCCGGTTCTGCGGCTGGCTGAGGAAGCAGGCCTCGCGAGAGCCACGCTCTACGGCCTCAAGTTCCGTGGCCCCAAGGGCGGTGTCTCGACGACCAGGACGCTCAACGCCGTCAGCATCGTGCTGGCCAAGCGCTTGGGCAAGCAGCCCAGCGAGGTCTACGCCTACCTGACAGGACTCGAAGAGGTCGATCTGGCGGCAGCGTCATGACCCCCGACCTTGTCCCCGTCGACGAGGTCTGCGCCGTCCTCCACATCAGCCGCCGCACCTACAGCGAGTACGTGCGCCGCTACCCCAAGCAGTTCAAGACCGCGAAGTTCGGCAAGCGCCGGCTGATGCGCCGCGAAGTGCTCGTCAACTTCATCGAGTTCAAAGAGCGCTTGGAGTCCCGCGCCTAACCAATGGACCGGCCCTCGCTTGCGACGAGGGCCAGAAAGGACGTGCTTGTGACAGACCACATCTTAGCACCTCCCGAGTTCAGACCGGTACCCGGCCTAGAGGATGCCTTCTCGGTCTCCGCTGAGGGTGAGGTCATCAGCGTCTTGACCGGCAAGTTGCTCAAGCCTTACTGCAGCGGCAACGGCTATCTGCGCGTCGCTGCCCCGATCTCGGTCATTGGAAGACGGAGGCAGTTCGGAGTGCACCGCCTCGTTGCATTGGCGTGGGTGCCTAACCCAAACGGGAAACCGTACGTCAACCACCTCGACTTCGACGGAACAAACAACTCTGCCACGAATCTGGAGTGGGCCACACAGAAGGACAACATGACCCATTCGGCTAAGGCGGGTCGGATCAGGGTGCATCGAGGGCAGTCGAACGTCAACGCGAAGCTTACTGATGAGGCGGTCCGGTTCATCCTCCGTCACCACATGCCTGGTGACTACGAGTTTGGCGCGAGAGGACTCGGACGGCGTTTTGGGGTGGCCGGAAACACGATTCGCCGGGTCATCACGGGCGCGGGCTGGGCGCACGTAACGAAACGTGCGAACGCCGCGAACGGGAGCCACGTCCAATGACCCGCGCCACCGGCGAAGACCATCCCGACGCGAAGCTCACCGAGCCTACCGTCCGCTTCCTGCGCCGCACCTACACGCCGGGCTGCCCGTTCTACGGCGCCCGCGCACTTGCTCGCGCGTACGAAGTCAGCCACTCGACCATCCTTGCCGCCGTCAGCGGTCGCTCGTGGAGGTGTGCATGACCTTCCCCCGCATCCCCTACCCCCAGAGCGTCGTGAGCCTGTCCATGGCTCAGCTTCGCCTTGGTCAACAGCATGAGATTGCCTGCGTACGTGGTCACCAGGGCCTCGCTCGGTTGACGCTGCTGAAGTTCATGGAGGCTCGGGAGCGGGTCGACGTGCTGACGGGCGCGGGGCAGGCGGTGGCCTGATGCCCCTCTACATCGCCAGTTGGAAGGACGGTCGCCGCACGCTGTCCGAGCGCTTCCAAGCCAGCAGGGGCCGGGCGCACTACCTCGCGCAGTTGCTGGCCGGCCACGAGACCGAAGTGCTGGCGAAGCACCCCGATGGCCGAGAGGTCACGCGCCAGGTGCCGCGCAAGTACCGGCTGGAGCTGGTCGGCAGGCGTCGAGCCGTCGCCAAGGTGCGGTACCCCGACGACACGCCCAGAGGCATGCTGCGCCGCTTCCTTGCCGGGCAAGGGAGGCGAGCATGACCCCCACCCTCATCCGCGAACGCATCGACATCGCCTTGGACAAGGGTGATACGGGCAAGGCAGTCAAGCTCGCGTCTGCCCTTCACGCTCAGAACCTCCGGTCTCAGCAGATGCGCGGCCTCGGGCCGAATCGGTTGCGGGTGGTGCGATGACCGACCTCCCCTGGTACTTCCTCCCCGCCGCATTGTTCTGCGCCTTCATGACCATCGTCGGCGCGTTGACCATCTTCACCATCGTCCACGACCTCATCACGGGCCATAGGGACCCCGTTCGGGTCTCGCATCGCGTGGTCAGTCGGGGGCGGGGATGAGCGGCGGGAGCATGGGCCAACTCCACCGGCGAGTAGCTGACGCGGCCATGGACACCCGTCGCGATGGCGGCTTCGATAAGAGCACGCCCGAGCGCCGGGCCTTCGCTGAGCACCTGGTGCTGGTGGCCGAAGCGCTCAAGGCCATCGAATACGTGGACAGCGGTGACTCAGGGCCGGGCGACGAGGACGAAGCCATCCTTGAGTGCATCCGCCCGGCAGATGTTCTCGCCGCCGCCGTGGCTGAGGTCAAGCAAGCCACCGACAACCTGGTGCGCGTCATCGAGGGACTGCCGTGAACCGCCTCCGTCAACTCCTTGCTGAATGGGCTGATCTGGCGCCAGAAGAAGGCAAGGTCTTCGCCGGGCGCTTCGAGTTCAGCGCGGGCGACAGCACCTACGGGTTGGTTGCCGATGGCAAGGACTCCGTGGTGACTCGGGCGACCCTCTTCTACGGCATCGCAAGCCGCATCGAAGCTCGCAAGTGGACGTGGGACGTGATGCAACGAGACGCAGCAGGCGCACCGTACGCGGCATCCGTCCAAGCGCAATCAGACCGGCTTGGCGTCCGCAGGCACTGGCATGAGGAAGGGCAGCGGGTCGAAGAAGCGCTGTTGGCTGCCTACGTCGCTGCGTTGACGGGCACACGAAAGGCAGTCGCATGACGTTCTCCAAGTCCGCCCAGCTATCCCGACCCAAGCCCAAGAGCAAGCGCCCCACGCGGGATGTCAAGGCGTTCTTCGACTTCGTGGCGGGGCAGGGGTGTGTGGTGCCGAGGTGCCCGAATCCTGCCAGCCTGCATCACCTGCCCAACGCCGTGTCGCTCAAGACGAGACAGCCGCTCAAGCGTCGTAGCGGACTCGCTCAGGTCTGCGTGGTGCCCATGTGCGCCCATCATCATCAACACAGCGTAGCGAGCGTCCACAGCCTTGGTGAGCGCCTGTTCGAGCAAGCCGAGGGACTGCCCGAGGGGTTCCTGCGGGACTACGCCATGTCGCTGCTGGCGGCCTTCATCTATGGAGTCGCAGATGACTAGGGGGCGGAGGGATGGGGAGGGGCAGATCAAGCCCATAGAGACGCGGTACGCGGGGTACCGATTCCGCAGTCGCGCCGAGGCCAGATGGGCCGTCTTCTTCGACCACCTGGGCATCCAGTGGGAGTACGAACCCGAGGGCTACGAACTACCAGGCGGCATCCGCTACCTGCCGGACTTCTGGCTGCCTAACGAGAACGCCTTCTTCGAGGTCAAGGGCGGCGGCATTGATGAGGGCGGCGAAGAGATGATGAAGGCCGCCCTGCTCGCCCACACGACGTTGAAGCGCGTCCTGCTGGTTGGCGGCCCCGTAGGCAAGAACGAGATCATCGAGTTCTGGGGCCTTCACGCGACAACCCAGGAGATGGAGTCTTGGATCGAGCAGGCGGTCTTGTCCATGCCGCAGGGTCTGTTCGTCGCATACGAAGAGTGGGTCGCGAAGCCTCGTCGCGTCTGGGTGCCGAAGAACTTCGCCAAAATCGAACGGTCCCCTGTTGCCATCGACTTCAACGAAGAGTTCGGCCTCCTGGCGCTGATCCATGCGTGGCGGGATGACGACAAGGAGCCGAGGCGCGACCCGTGGGGGAGACCGTACGAGTACGAGCCTGATTCGGGTCGCTTCTGGTCGTATCACCAGCCGCTCTGCAACTACACGGAGCATCCGGCAGGCCAGGTCGATTGGAGCGGGCTGACCTACCGCGCGCTGACGGGTCCGCAGGACGTAGTGCTCAGCACCAAGGCCATACAGGCCATCAGGGCGGCCCAGTCTGCACGGTTCGAGTTCGGCGAGAGCGGGGCCGGGTAGGCGATGAGTGTGGATGCGGTCGCCGCTGTGCGGAACCTTTCGCGAATCGGGGTCAAGCTGAGCCCGCGCGACCGCTTCGTGCTGTTCGCCCTGGCGGACTACGCGCACGATGACTTCCGGGCGTGGCCCCGGCACAAGACGCTGGCCGAGTTCACGGGGTACTCGCGCGACACCGTGCTGCAAGCGCTCGCGTCTCTTGAGGCGGCCGGGCTGATCCGTAGCGAGGCGCGACGGCGGGAGGATGGCGGCCGGTCGAGCAACATCTATGAGCTGGTGTTCGCCGAGCACCCCCCTGTCGTAACGGCCGACACCCCTGTAGGCGAGACCGACAGGGGTATGTCGGATTCCCGTACACCCCCCGTCGGAGATTCCGACACCCCCCGTAAGCGAGGCCGACACCCCCCTGTCGTAACGGCCGACACCAAGAACTACCAGAAAGAACTACCAGAAGAACCAAGACCAAAACCTAACCCCCCTACCCCCCTAAAGCCTCAGCGGAAGAAGCCGAAGGGGACCAAGGTCGAGGAACACGAGTTCGACCCCGAGACGGTCGAGCTACCGCCCCAGTTCGACCAGGAGCTGTTCGCCGAGTTCTGTCAAGCCCGCCTGGAGAAGGGATTCCCCATGACCCTCAGAGCGTTGAAGCTGTTCGTCGACAAGCACAAGATGCATCCGAAACCTGTCCTGGACGACGCTTTCAGGTCTGCCATCATCGGCGGCGGCTGGCGCGACCTGTACCCGAAACCCGCTGAGCTGGCCCGGGGCAAGCCTCGACAAACGCCGGAGGAGCGTGGCGCCGACGCCGCGTCAGGGCTGCTGGAGCACATGGTCGCCACGGGCAGGGTGGCGCCGTGATCGAGGCTCCCGTGTTCGCCGCTGAGATGACCATCCTCGCCGACCGCTTCGCTCGCCCTAAGCCCATGCAGGAGACGCTGGCGCGGTACTTCGACGCCCTCAGCCCGAAGTTGACCACCGACCAGTTCGTCGAAGCCTCCCGCATCATCTTCGAGCAAGACACGTACTGGCCGTCCCCGAGGCGTTTCGTCGAGGCCGTGAAGGGCGACCCGAAGGCGGAGGGTGAGGCGGCGTGGGACCGGCTGGCGAAGCTCGTCAGCCAGGGGGATGCGAGCCGTTGGCCGCTTGACCTGATGGGCACCTTGCGGGAGTTGGGCAAGACCCAGGGCGACATGCTGCGCATCACCGACAGCGAGTTGGACCGCTTGCGGCCGAGGTTCATCGCGGCGTTCGTGCGGTCGGCTGAGCCCGCCCAGACAGCCCTGCCTGGCGTCGCGGAGTTGGCGCGATGACCGTCCCTGACGACATCATCCGCGTTGACTCCGACTTCGGGAAGCACATCGGCTTCACCGGCGAGCACTGGCACAAGGTTGCGTACCTCTGGGGCAAGCCACTGGAGGGCATCGAGGATTGCGTCGTCCTGAGCCTGCCCGAGGCCAAGACGCCGGACGCACTCCGCGCCCTTGTCGAACGCATCCTCACGCTTGGCTGGGCAGTGTTCGTCCCGCTTCCGCGCATCCAGGAGCACGAGGTGCTTGAGGCAATGGGTGGCTTCCGCGGCTTCGTGACGCCTGACGGGGTCGGTGGCCTGATGCGGCGACCGGATGGTGCCCAGTGAACACCGACCCCCTGAGCATCTTCGACAACGAAGACCGCGCCCTCGGTTGCCCGTGGTGCGGCGGCAAGAGCGTGACCGAGACCTCGACAGGCAAGGTCTTCTGGTACCCCTCCGTCGGCTGTTGCCCGACCTCAGCCGCGTTGCAGTTCGTCTGGCGGTCGAAGGACGTGGAGGTGGCCAGAGAGCGCTACGAGGCTCACCAGGCAGCAGGCAGGAACGTCTCACCCGAGCACCTGACGGACGCGGAAGAGGAGCTGCGAATCGCCATGGGCAACTTCGACTGGCACATCCCGGATTCGACGGTGCTTGACGCTGCGATGCGTGAGGCGGCGAAGACGGGGCATGACCCGTTCTGGCAACCGGCGCGGCTTCGGGTGAGGCGGCATCGGGCTACCGGCGCTCAACCCTCCCCCGACCAGTTCGAGCGGGAGGTGGGGCGATGACGGAGCCTGTGCCCAACCCCGGCAGCGACGAAGCCGCCGAGCTCGGCTGCCTCTGCCCTCGCATGGATAACCGTTACGGCCGCGGCTACTGGGATGAGCCGCAGCCCGACGGCACGCGCAAGCCGCAGTTCGTCGTGAGCCTTGATTGCCCGCTGCATGGGGGTGGGTCGTGAGCGCCCCAATCAGCATGCTCGCGCTGTACACCGTGGCCCTTGCCGCCTTCGCTTGGCTGGTCGCTGGCCTCCGAACGATGGTGGGCCACGACGACATCGACGAACGCCGGGGCGCCTTGTGGGATGTCGCGTTCGCATCGCTGGTGCTCGCCTTCGCGGGTTGGGGCGTCTGGGGATGGGTGCGACGCATCGCCGCCGCGATGGGCGGTGAGGCATGAGGACCGTCGAGTTCGATCTCGCCACCGCTCGGTCGCTGAGCGAGCCACCAGATACGCCAAGGGAAGTCCTGTTCCTGTTCGACTCGACTGACGACCCCGCACCGCCCATGGAGGCGTGCGTCGCTCGGTGCATGTTCGGCGAGTGGATGGTGCTGTCGAGGGAGTTGTCGCTGTTCGGTGGGGCGCGGGGCTTGACCTGGCAAACGGCCCCCGATGAGTTCCTGGCTCGCGCAGTGGGCTGGCTTGAGTTCGACGAAGCGCGGAGCGGCCAATGAACCTCGACCCCGCCTTCACCCGCCTCCTGTCCGCCCGCAAGGTAGTGACCCTGCTGTTCGTCCTGGTCGTCACCTGGATGGCCCTCGGTGCCCGTGACGAGCTTCGCGCCATGCGTTGCCCGTCTCGCACCGTCGCTGGCGTGTTGACGGTCAGGTCAGGCGTGTTCTCGGCATCGGACGTGACTGTTGGTCGCGTGGAGGTGTGCCGGTGAGAATCCCAGCCGTCGTGAAGTTCAAGCCCGGCTTCGGCCCGCCGGAGTCCCTGCGCTGCGTCGTCGAGCGTGACGACGGGCTGCTGTGGTGGGTCCGTTGGTCGGAGTCTGCGCCGGTCGAGCCGGGGCGGACGTACTCGACCAGGTTGCCGGTGGAGGGCGAGACCATGCCCGTGACGAAGGAGGCTGTCGTGCTCGACGACGTGGCCGGAATCCCGCTGCCAGTTGCTCGCGACCTCATCGAAGACCTCCGTGACCTTGCTGAACGCATGCGGGTAGAAGCCGAGCACTGGACGGGCACACGGGCGGCAGCGCAACAGCGGCGGGTCGATGACGTGGAGAAGCGCATCGAGGCGTTGGAAGGGATGGTGCAAGGTGCCTGACGAAGCCCCGATCAAGGTCACGGTGACGGACCCGAAGACCGGCGAGGTGCTGGGCGAGACCGTGCTGGTGAACGACTACTGCTGCATCGTCCACGGCACCTGCCACATCCACCACACGCAGGTGAACGTCGGCGGCACGCACGTCCTGACCATCAAAGGCCGCAAGTCGTGACCGCCCTCGCCATCCTGTCCCTGGTCGCCGTGTTCTGTGCCGGGTGGATGCTCAGGGGCCTAAGAGACGCCCCGCCGCTTCGTGGTGGCTATCACCCGCCGCCTCCCACCGAGAGACCCCATGGGCGGGCTCCTGTGCCGCCGAGTAGGCCGAGGGGAGATTCGCAGTGAGCGACAACACCGAAGTCATCACCATGGCCGCCGAGTACGGCGTGACCATCACCGAGCAAGAAGCATCCCGCGTCCTGTGGGAGTTCACGCTGTTCCCGCTTGCCGACAAGGACTTCATCGAGAAACAGCTTCGTCACCGGTTCGAGCGCATGGCTGCGGGTGAGACGCTTGACGACTTCGCCGCCGAGGAAGACCGCATCTGGGATGAAGCGCAGGGAGAGCCTGATGCCTGAGTCCATCGTAGCCGCAGCCCTGCGCTTCACAGCCACCGGCTTGGTCCTGAGCGTGCCTCGCCCCGGTCGGCATGGGGATGTCGTGCAGGCGTTCAGGGACTTGCCAGGCGCAACGGATGACGTGCTCAAGGGCGGTGAGCTTCACAACACGCTGGTGCTGGGCTTCTTGACCAGCGAGGGGCGGTTCGTCAACCGAGAGGAGGGCTGGGAGGTCGCCAAGGCAGCGGGCCAGCCTCGATACGACATCTGGACGGGCGAGAATCTGAGCCCCGGCTGGCAGGGCGACGGCAGCCTTCAGTCCGAGGACGTTTGGCCGGACGTGGAGCCATGACCAGCAACCTGGTTGACGACTTCGCCGCCGCCCTCGGCTCCATGACGCCGGTCCTGCTGCGTGCGGTGGAGGCCATGCTGCCCTTCGCGGCGCTCGCTCGGCGCTACGACCGCCTGGGCAAGCCCTCGCGCCTCCCTGGCCTTCCTGGTGGCCGTGGAGCCAGAGCCAAGTGGGCCATGCGCATCATGGACAACCTCCCGTCCGGCAGCTTCGACCCGGCATCAGACCGGGAGATTGGGCGGTACATGCGGGCCTCTCGGTACCGCCGCCGCATCGACCCCAGACGCTGGGGCTTCATGTCGAAGAATCGCCGATTCATCGACACATCAGCGGGTCATGTCGAAGGGGTGGACGGGTGATGACTCTCCGACTGCCCTGGCCGCCATCGACCAACCGAGTGTGGCGCAACCTCAGTGGCCGCACTGTCATGAGCGCAGAGGGTCGCACATTCAGAGCCAACGCCCTGGCCGACATCACGGGGCAAGGCGCACCGCGGATCAAGGGGCCGGTGAGCATCACGCTGGACCTGTACCCGCCGACCCGGCAGCGCATGGACGCCGACAACCGGATCAAGAGCACACTTGATGCCCTCCAGCACGCCGGAGTCATCGAAGACGACAGCCTGGTGCAGCAACTGACCGTGACCAAGCATCCGAGCGAAGGCAAGCCGGGTAGGGCTGTGGTGACCATCTCACCGTGGAGGGAAGCATGACCGTCTTCATCGCAGTCCTGTGGGTGCTGGGCTTCGTCATGCTCGGCTCAGGCCTGCTGCTGTTCGCTGCTGGCGCGTGGGCGTCGCTGGGTGGTGGCCGCTGGTTTGACCGAGAGGAGGGCGTGGGCGCTGCCGTCATCGGCATACTGCTGGCTGGTCTCGCGCTCTGGCCCCTGTGGCATGCCGCGCAGTTGGGCTCCTCATGACCCGCTCCGGCCTCATCCTCACCGCTTCCCTCGCCGTCTCCGTCCCCATCATCGGCATCCCCGCATGGACCTTCGCTGTGGTGCTGATGGTCGCGGCTATCTTCCGGTACCGGGGCGACCTGGGGGCGAGGGTCGTATGACCTTCGCTTCCCGACTTGGCAGCGGAGAGTCCTACGGCCGCTGGACCATCGAACGGTTCAGCCACAAGGACCGCCGAAACGCGTACTTCGTGTGCCGGTGCGAGTGCGGGGCCGTATCGACGGTTCGCAGGTGGTCTCTGGTCAGTGGCCACTCGCAGTCCTGCGGTTGCCGGAAGGTGGACCTTGGTCGAGAGCTCGGCAGGCACTGGGGGCCGATCAATGGCCCGATGCCCAAGCGGCGACAGCGGAGGGCATCGTGACCCGCGCCAGCCACAGGCAGGACAAGTACCCAGCGGACGTGGTGGCGTTCATCGAACTCAACTACGGGCGCAAGGGACCAACGTGGATAGCTCAGCAACTGGGTAGGGACCGGAAGCGCATCATCCAGTGGGCGCACAATCGCGGACTCAGGTTCGGCATGACGCAGGGCACCATGACCATCCCCGAGGTGGCCATAGAGGCGGGCTGCACCGAGGTCAACGTCTACCGCCACGCCAAGCGCGACGGCGCCCTGAAACGAGCCGGGCCATTGCGAGCCGACGGCAAGAGAAGCCGCTGCATCGTGCCGAACAAGTGGGCCAGATCGTTCATCGCGCAGCATCGTGAGCTGGTGCGAAACGGTGAACTCAAGGAGGCGGGATGGTTGACCGTCTACGAGGTAGCCAAGGCCTTGGGTGTCACGAGATGGGCGGTTGATGACTGGACGGCGGGAGCCTTCGGCGCTGGCAGTTGGATGGGCGGCGATTTCGCTGCGACCGTCAAGGTCGTCAGGGCGAGAATCCCTGGCCGGATGGGCGCACCAGCCAACCTCTACGAGCCTCTGTCCGTGGAGGCGTTGAGGGTGAAGGTGGCTGCTGCGAAGGCCAAGGCCAGGCGCATGAACTCGGTCAAGGGCCTTGCGGTCGAGCTGGGCCTCAGCAGCCAGACGGTCATCACCGCCGCGAAGGCGATGGACCCTGCGTTGGTCACGATGCTGCCCGTCGGCCCGTACCTGCTCGCGCATCTTGCGCCGCATGTAGCCCAAGCCCTGCGGGAGCGCTACGGGCACAGGAGGGCGCCATGAGACAGCCTTGGACCCCCGAAGAGGACGCCATCATCCAAGCCACCTACCGCGAAGGCGCCTTGGAGGCGCACATGGCACTCAGAGAGGCGGGGTATCCGAGGGCCTACAACCAGATCCGCAGCAGAGCCGGAGTCCTTGGCTTGGTGATTCGTCGCCGGTCGAAGTCCGAGGGCGCTGGAACGTTGGCGCCGATGCTGTGGCCGGCCTACACCGTTGCCCAGAGAGAAGCGCTGTCACGCCTGGCTGAGTCCAACCCCAGTCCGACCAGGTTCGCCAGAGAACGCGCCCGCATCCTCGGGAGGTCAACGTGAGAGAAGCCATCCTGCAAGTCCTGCCCTACGCCTGGGCGCTCATGACCGCCAACGCCCTGTGGTTGACCGTCCACTGCGTCAAGAAGGGCACGAAGGACCAGGCCGCGTGGTCTGGGGTCATCCTTGGCGCTTCGCTGGCTATGGCGTTCGTCACTTGGGTGTGGGGATGAGGGTTTACTTGGTCACCACAGAAGCCGATGTCTACGAACAGCGGCAGTGGCGCATCCTGGCCGTCAAGCGCACGAAGACAGCGGCCGCCACCATGCGCAGAGACCACAACCGCCAAGTCCGCGCCCACATCACTCCCCACCCCCGCTACCCGGCCAGCGTGCGGGACCTGGCCACCTACGTCGAAGCGAAGCTCCAGTGGGAAGCCGAAGCCGAGCTAGCCGCCAAAGAGCTAGCCCCCGATCTGCCTTGGCAACTCTGGGCCACCCCTTGGCGCGTCGAAGAACACGAGGTGGAGGGCTGATGGACACCCTTACGGCTCGCGCAGTGGCCAACGCCCTGTGGCCACGGCTGAAACACTGGTCCTGGACACCAGCCAAGGCCACGCGAGACCTAGCCGACTACGGCGACCGGCCCAGCATCTTCGTCCTCGGCCTGCCCGTCTGGACCTACACCGCCGCCCTGCTCCTGGCCGCCATCATCCGCCACCGAGGCAACCTCACCACCACGCTCACGTAGGGAAGGGGATCAGCCTGTGCACGTCGAGCAGCTCCCGCGCATCATCAGCATCGGCCTCTGGCCCAAGCTCAAGCAACGCCGCTGGCTCGGCGGCACCAGCACCAGACGCCTCAGCGACTACGGAGACGCACCGCCCTACCGCTCCATCGCCACGGCCACCATCCCCCGCACCCCAGCCCTCAACGACACCATCCGAGCCACCACCCCGCACGGCATCGGCTGCCACCTCCACCCCGACGACCACCCCACCATCCCGTACCAGCTCGTGGCCACCCTCACCCTCAAGGCCTACAGCGAGGTCCTCGCCCGCTCAGACGCCGCCACCCTCGCCGACTGGCACCTCGCCGTCGACGAACCCAGCACACCAGCACCCTGGCGCTACAACAACCACGGAGACGGCCGCCGAACCATCATCCGCAACACCGACCCAGCCATCACCGACCGCCTGCTCCTGGTCCTCGCCGAGATCATCAGCGCCTGCACCCTCCACCGCGTCCAAGCCGGCCAGCCCACCATCATCCCCAACTGGCGCAACGGACTCCCGCCAGGCCCCTGAGGGCTTGTCAAGCACCAAGAGAAACCCCGTCCAGGACATCTCTCTTGACCTCTGCGCACGACTTGCTGTACTCTCGACACTGCCACACAAGCCCAAATCGCTCGCCCCGCCCAGTCGGCGGGGCTTCTTCATGCCACATCGCGGGCGGTCCGGCGACCAGGTGGACTCATGCTCCGCCCAGCCCAGATCGACACTGGGGCCCGCAACCACCTACTGCCGCTGCTCGAACACCGCCACCTGCACAATGTGCGTCGTCGACTGCCCGAACCCGAGACACCCCGCAGGGCGAACGCTCGTCACCGACTCCAACTGAACGAAGGACCAACCTTGACCCTCGTAGTGGGTGATGAGCTGATTCAACTGCTCAGCGGCCTGCTTCGCCTCGTCGGCAGCGCCGCGAAGCACCGGCGTGAACGGCACAGATGTACGCCTCATTGTGACCTCCAACAACCATCATGCCCCGAGAGGAGGCGCCATGGCCAAGCGTGACAACGAGCAAGCCGCCCGCGCCCTCGTCGACGCCGCCCTCCTCGGCGACCGGAAAGCAGCGGAAAGACACGGAATCACGGACAGGACGCTACGGAACTACCGTCGAGCCCTCGAAGACGACCCCGAACTTTCCGCCTGCCTGGAACGATGCATGCGCGCAGCCCTGGAGGCTCAGGAGGCCGAGGATCGAGCCTCCTGGGCGGATGAGACCAGTCGGGCCCTGATCCAACTCACCCGCGATGCCCTCGACCTGTGGCGGGAACTCAAGCTCGAGGCCGAGAGCTTCACCCAGCGTCTGGAGGTTCTCCAGACGGCGTTGACGTTCATCAAGCAGCTCACGGAGCCGCAGTTGGTTAGGGAGGTGATGGGTCCTGGCGATCGAGTCGACCATGCGGCGCATCAGCGCCCTGCAGCGGTTGCAGCGTCACGCTCGGCCGAGCACGTCGGGCCGAACTGACGCGACCCTCCCGCCCCTGGCGGACTTCATCAGCCAGAGCCCCGGCCTGGACAGGCCGGATCACCTTGTGCAGCTCACGAGCCTGTTCGAGCGCATCGCGGCGGGGGAGACCGTCAAGGCGCTCATCGCGACGCCTCCGCAGCATGGGAAGAGCCAGTCTGTCCTTCACGGGCTGGTGTGGCTCCTGTCGAAGCTGCCGGCGAAGCGGAACGCCTACGCCACCTACGCGCAGACGTTCTCTCGGGACCAGAGCATGCTTGCGCACCGTGTCGCTGAGCACCATGGCTTGAGCCTTGACCGCAGCACGCTCGACCGGTGGGTGACGCCGGCCGGTGGTGGGGTCGTGTGGACCTCGCGCGGTGGTCCCCTGACCGGCTACGCGATCGACGGCGTGCTGATCGTCGACGACCTGCTGAAGGATAGGGAGGAAGCCAACAGCGCCCTCATCCGCAAGAAGGCGATGGGTTGGCTCTCCTCAGCGGCGTTCACTCGCATGCACCCTGGCGCCAGCGTGGTGCTGATCGCGACCAGGTGGCACCTCGATGACCCGACCGGGCAGCTGCTGCAGCGGGAGGGGTGGGAGTACGTGAAGCTCCCCGCAGTCTCAGTGGCAGGTGAGGCCCTGTGGCCCAGCCACCGGCCCCTCGCCTGGCTGGAGGAGCAGCGCAAGCAGCTGCTCGCTGCCGACTGGAGTGCCTTGTACATGTGCGAGCCGATCGCTGAGGGCGCGCAGGTGTTCGGGCCGGCCACGACCTACCCCTTCCTGCCAGAGCTCCCGTACCGGGAAGGGCACGGCTTCGATGCGGCGTACACCGCCAAGACGAGCGCCGACTGGACCGTGACCATCACCGGCCGCCTGATCGAAGGCAAGATCTACGTCACCAACCTCATCCGCCAGCAGGCGGAGCCGATGACCTACATCCCCCTCATGCGCGCGTCCGGTGTGCAGCACGTCACTTGGTTCCGAAGCGGCACCGAGCGCGGCCTAGAGGAGCTGCTGAAGCGCGAGGGCATCCGCGTCACTGCGATCCCCGCGACGGGCGACAAGCTCGCGCGCGCCATCGGCGCCGCTACTGCCTGGAATCGTGGCGACATACTCCTACCAGCCGGGGCCCCATGGGCCTCCACCATCACCAGCGAGCTCAGCCAGTTCACTGGCAACGGCGACGCTCACGACGACATCGTCGATGCGCTCTCCGCACTCCACCACGCACTCGCCAATCCCAAGCGAGTCACCAACGCTCAGACAGCCCAGTCTCTCTACCGCTGACCTGGAAGGAGGACCCCCCTTGATCACCACCGAGAGCCTCAAGGACCAGCTCAGCACCGTCTCCACCCGAGCCAAGCACGCGGCAGACGTCGAAGCCTGGGCAACCAACACCCTCGACGGCATCCCCGCCGACCTCCTACCGAGGATCCCAGCTGCAGCTCGAGCCGCAGCGGAACGCAGAGCCAAGATGTGCCAGAGCATCGGCCCGCGGATCATGAGCACGCGGGAGTTCGGCACGATCGGGGACATCAACTGGGGCGGGGACGACGAAGCGCTCGACGAACGCCTCGCAGAGATCGACCTCGAAGAACTCGCTGGTGATCTCCTCAGGGCAGGAATGATGCACGGGATCATGGCGGCCATCGCTCGCCGCGACCCGATGGGCGGAGAGGTCATCGAGCCGCTGGTCGGGTACCTCGAACCCATCCCCAACCCAGCCAGCAGGAACCAGACGATCGGGCTGCTGCACTGCTGGACCGAGCAGACACGCGCTGGGGAGAAGTGGGTCGTGCGCCTCTACGACTTCGAGGCGCGATCCTTGCGGGAGTGGCGTGGCCTCAACCAGCCCTCCGATGCAGCGAAGCGCGACCCGACCACCACGATCCAGCCGGACACTGCCTACCCTGCAGGTGCGAGCATGCCTCGTGTCGTCGTCCTCAACCGGTACCCCAAGTCCACCCAATGCCTCGGAGAGATCGACCAGATCCTCCCGCTCATCCAGAGCGACTGGAGCTCCCAACTGCGCGGTGACACGGCCGAGGAGAACACCGCCTTCCCTCAGCTCAAGATCACCGGCGACGCGGAAGACGGCACACACGAGCGCAGCAGCAGCCACATCATCCGCCTCGCTGAAGGAGGCGACGCAGCGTTCCTCACTCCTGGCGACTTGAGCCAGATCCACGTGCATCACGACCGGAAGCTCGACCGCCTCCGGGAAGACGCGAACATGCCCGGCGGGTTCCTCGGTACCCAGACGCCCTCAGGTGAAGCGCTACGGGAGGCGAACCAGAAGTTCATTGCCTCCTGCCAGGGGTACGCGAAGCGCCTCAGTCGCCTCCTCACCGAGGTCGTGGCGGACTACGCCGAGCTGATCGAAGCCGAACCCGCCCCCATCACCGTCATCGTCAACCGCGAGTTCACCAGGTCCTCCGTGGTGGAGAACACCATCAACCTCAACCGGGAGGGCTTGATCGAGTTCGCTGCCGCCGTCCGAGCCGTCAGCGTCTACTACCCCACCTGGACGGATGCGGAGGTCGAGGCGTACATCGCCAGTCGCTCCCAGGTCGTGAACCCCGAGGACCTGCGCGCTGCACTTCTCGGCGAGGTGACCGATGGCGTCGCCGGATGACCCGTTCCGCACCATCTCCCGCGCGATCACCCCCGCCCTCAACCGCGCCCGAGCGCAAGTCCTGTCCCAACTCATCCCCGACCTCGAGCGCCTCGGCGAAGGTGAACTCGTCCGCCGCCTCACCATCGCCCTCGGCGCCGCCTACATCGACGGAGTGCAGGCCGCGGTCGCCGCCCACGGCTACCTGGGCCTGAACCCCACCGTCGTTAGGAACCAGCTCACCCGAGCCCTCACGGCCATGGTCCTCGACGCGATCGCCAGAGCCAGGCAGCGCCTCATCGACCAGGTCGCGACCAGGTACGCCGGTGGGATCACCGTCCACCAGCTCGGTGCGCGCATTCTCAACGCCGTCCAGCAGACCGTCTGGACCGGCCACGACGAAGAAGCCAGGTCACTCGCCGTCATGGCGTCGGTCGAGTGGAAGGTCTGGCGCCGGTCCTTCGCCCGCGAGGAGCACAGGGACTGGCACGACGACCTGAACGGCGTGATGATCCCCGTCGACGAGGACTTCACGATGCCGAGCGGACCGAACGCCGGCGCCAAGGTCTACGGCCCCCGGGACTGGGACTCACTCCCTGACCCTCGGGAGTGGATGAACTGCGGGCACGCGCTCGAGTTCAGGCGCACCGCCGCCGTCGGGGACCTGGCTGAGACCGCGCTCGTGTACAGGCCGCAAGGCACGACCCAGACAGACGCGCAGATCCGAGCGGCCCGCACCAGGTAACAACGCCCCCCATGTCGGGGGCGTTCCCGTTGGCAGCATCCCCAGGCGGGACGCGTAAGCCCACCCACCCCAAGCCCACTACCGCCCCTGGAGGAGCGAGATGACTGAACCCGACACCGTGGCCCCGGAGGCCGAAGGCCCCACCCTCACCCTCGAGGAACTCACCGCCCAACACGAGGCCTTGACGGCCAAGTACGAACGCGCGCAGAAGGACCTCTCCAAGCACCGCACCCGCGCGGACGAGCTCGAAGCCGCCCGCAAAGCCGCGGAGGAGAAGACCCTCAGCGAGAAGAGCCTCCAGGAACAGCTCGAAGCGACCAAGGCGAAGCTCACCGAGCACGAGAAGCTCGCCGCGGAGGCCACCGAGCGAGCCGCCCTCGCTGAACGACGCTCGGCCTTGGCTGGGAAGGTCAAGGACGCCGACTACGCGCTGTTCAAGCTCAACCAAGCACCCGAGAAGTACCTCAAGGACGGCCGCGTGGACGTCGACGCCTTCCTCAAGGCGCACCCCGACCACGCCGTCAGCCACGCCGGTCCAGCCCCCACCCCAGGCGGAGGCGGCGGAGCGAAGAAGGTGGACATGAACACCGTCATCCGCGACGCCATCCGCAAGGCCTGACAAGGAGACCCACATGAGCGACCAGATCATCAGCCGCGGCGACGCAAGCGCCCTGATCCCCCAGGAGTACGCGGATCAGATCGCCCAAGCCGCCACCCACGAGAGCGCCGTCCTGCGCCTCGGTCGCCGCCTGCGCGACATGAGCCGCTACCAGCAGAACCTCCCCGTCCTCGACGCCCTCCCGCACGCTTACTTCGTCAACGGCGAAGCCGACGGCGTCGGCGTCAAGGGCCTCAAGCAGACCACCCGCGCCCGGTGGAAGAACAAGGTGATCACCGCCGAGGAGATCGCCGTCATCATCCCCATCCCTGAGAACGTCCTCGACGACGCCGCTTACCCCATCTGGGACGAGGTCCTGCCCCTCGCCCGCGAAGCGGTCGGGGCGCGCATCGACGAAGCCGTGCTCCTCGGCTCTGGTAAGCCCACCAGCTGGCCCGCTGCGATCCTCCCGTCCGCCATCGCCGCCGGCAACGCCGTCACCCTCGGAACCGGCGACGACCTCTACGACGACATCCTCGGCGAGGACGGCACCTTCGCCACCGTCGAGAGCGACGGCTACATGGTCACCGGCAGCATCGCCGCGCCCAACTTCATGGGCAAGCTCCGCGGCCTCCGGTACCGCGACGGCAGCGGCAACGCCGGCGCGCCGATCTTCCAACGTGCCCAACCCGCCGGGCAGGACGTCCAGGCCGCCCCCAGGTACGACCTGGCCGGCACCTCGATCCTGTTCCAGCGCAACGGCGCCTGGGACGAGGACCTGGCGCACCTGATCAGCGGTGACTTCTCGCAGCTGGTCTACAGCATCCGGAAGGACTTCAGCTTCAAGATCCTCACCGAGGCCGTGATCAGCGACGACGACGGGAAGGTCATCCTCAACCTCGCGCAGCAGGACAGCGTCGCGCTGCGCATCGTGATGCGCCTCGGGTGGCAGCTGCCGAACCCCGTCAACCGCGTCAACCAGACCGAAGGTGGCTTGGTTGGGATCGCGGACGCGCCGGTTGCCGGGCGGTACCCGTTCGGCGTTCTCTTGCCCGCCAGCTCCTGAGCCTGAGAGGAGGCCCAAGTGGCCACCGCAACTGACCGCGTGCTGGTTCGCCGGCACACTCGCTACGGGGGCCGCGTGCTTCGTCCTGGTGACGAAGTCGCGGTCCCTTCCGACATCGCGTTCCGCTGGGCAGCGCGGGGCATCGCCACACTGCAGGTCGACGCGACCCAGACGCCGAAGCAGCCGCAGGACGATGCGCCTACGGGCACCCCTCTTCCAGAGGACTTCCCCGAGCGCTCCCTCCTCGAGGCCTACGGCTTCACCACGCTCGAAGCGGTGAAGGGCATGTCCCAGTCCGACCTGGTCGCGCTCAAGGGCATCGGTGCCGCGAAAGCCAAGGCCATCCTCGAGGCGGCGGGTGCCGCCTGACCGAGCGGTGGTGCTGATGCCGAGCTTCGGCACCTGCCCCGTCCGCGCCGAGCACCAGACGTTCGTCACCGACCTCTACCGGACCAGGTACACCCTGCCGGTCGTTCTCGGGAGCGACCAGGCTCAGCGAGGCTTCTACAGTCGAGCCCGAGCCATCAACGCCGCGGCGCGGCAAGCCTGGCGGGACCACCCCGACCGAGACCTGTTCGTCATCGCGGACAACGACCTCGTGCCCGACGAACGTCACCTCAGGCAGGCACTCGACCTCGCGCCCAACGTCGCAGCTGTCACCCCCCATGGTGTCACCCTCAGCCTGACGGAAGCCGCGACGGCGACATTCAAGCTCAACGGTACCGTGGGGGACCACAAGGCCTACACCCTGGGCCCCTGGTCCTACGTCGTTGTTCACCGGGACGTGTTCGAGCGCGTGAACGGCATGGACGAACGCTTCGAGGGCTGGGGCGCTGAGGACACGGTCTTCATCATCAGCATCCAGAAGCAGGTCGGGCGGGTCGAGATGCTGCAGGGGAAGCGGGTGCACCTCTGGCACCCGGTTGACCCGAGTCGGAACGACCGTAGGCAACGCGCTCGGAACCGCATGCGCCGGCAGATGTACGAGCGCTCCAACGCCGCGTACGTGCGGCTCCTCGCTCGCCAGTACGGCCCGCTGAACCTGAGGGGGAAGGATGGCCTTTGACCATGTGGTCGGCGTCCGGAACGTCCGCGATGCCATCCACGCCCTCGCCCGGGTCGGTGTCAGCGCCTGGATCCAGGACGGTACCCTCCTCGGCGCCGTCCGGGAAGGACACCCGATCGCGTGGGATTCCGACCTCGATCTCGGTGTCATGCACGAGGCCTGGACCTCCAGAGCTGAACGTGCCCTCGTCCTCGCTGGGTTCCGGAACAGCAACAACTTCAACTACCCCCCAGCGGACTACCACCAGCACTGGACGCGTGACGGGGTGAAGTTCGACATCTTCCACTACTACCGCGACGGTGAACGCGTCTGGCACGGCCTCCGTGGTGGGAACAGCCGGTTCTACTACCCGGCCGAGTTCGACCTGAAGCCAGTGCTGCTCTCCGGCATCCCGCTCCCAGCCCCAGACCCACCCGAAGCGTTCCTGGTCACGAAGTACGGACCGGACTGGCGGACGCCCAAGCGGACCTGGAACTGTGCGCGTGACCCAGCGAACGTCGTCAGGAGGAAGCGATGAAGAAGCGCCGGCACGGCGTGTGGCCCCCCAGGGTGATGCGCGACACCCCCGCCATGGTGCGCGGCATCGCCGACCTCACGTCCTGGGCAGGTGCAGACGCTTGGGACCTGGTGGAGATCGGCAGCTTCGCCGGGGAGAGCGCCGCCCTCTTCGCCCTCACCGACGCCTACCGGACCATCACCTGCGTCGACCACTGGCGCCTGCATGCCGACGACCTGCCCATCGTCCGCACGCACTTCGAGCAACGCGCTCGCGGCTTCGGCTTGCACCACCTGCACATGCCCAGCACCGCCGCCGCTGAACGGTACGCCGACGGCAGCCTGGACATGGTCTACATCGACGGCTGGCACGGCTACGACGCCGTCGTGAGCGACATCCAGGCCTGGCGCAGCAAGGTCCGCCCCGGCGGAGTCCTCGCCGGCCACGACCACGACCCCGAGCAGTGGCCGGACGTGGTGCGCGCGGTCCAGGACCTGCTCGGCGGCCCACACGCCACCTTCCAGGACACCAGCTGGGCAGTGCGGCTGTGAGGATCGGCTTCACGGTCGGCGTCTTCGACCTCTTCCATGAAGGCCATGACCACCTCCTCAGGCGCGCCAAGGAGCACTGCGACCACCTCCTCGTCGGGGTCATGAACGACTACTGGACCCGCGTCCAGAAGGGCCACGAACGCCCAGCACAAAGCGAGCAGACACGCCTCCTCGCCGTCCGCTCCCACCTGGCCGTCGACAAGGCGTTCCTGCTCGACACGCTCGACATGAGCCCCTACCTCCAGGTCGCGGACGTGTGGATCCTCGGCGAGCACCAGCGCAACATGCGCCCCTTCGACCCACCCATCCAACAGGTCCGGTTGTCCGAGACGCCAGGCATCAGCACCACCCAGCTCATCGAGGGGAGGCACCGGTGAGGACCTACGACACCGCGGCGCTCTCGCCGCTCGACCCCACCAGCACCGCCTGGGCCCTGGCCACCTGCCGGCGCTTCCTTCGCGACGTGCCCAACGACCTCGGCGCCTACACACCAAGGTCGTACCAGGACGCGGAACTGCAAGCCCAGCTCGAGCTGGACGCTGCGACCCACGCGGGCGCCACCTTCTACCGCCCGCACGTCTCAGCCGCGTTCCTGCTCAGGACCGACCCCGAGAGGGTGCAGTCCTTCAGCGGTGGTGGGTACAGCGAGCAGTACCCGGATCCTGACCGCGCGGCGGACAGGATGCTCAAGGGTGGTCGGTCGATCGACGATCTCATCAACGACCTCGCCGGCGCACCCGTCGTTCCGACCGGACGGACGTTCGAGACGGTCCTCTGATGCGACCCCTCAGCGTCCAGGCGCGGGTAGAGCAAGCCGTCCTGACCGACGACGGTCTCGAGACCATCCGCGAGTGGGAACCCCTCGTCACCGCCACTGGGCTCCTGACGCCGATCACCCTCGAACAGGCAGCCAGGATCGGCCTCACGCCAGACCAAGCTTCGCACCAGCTCGTGCTCGGGAACGGACTCCCGTTCACGCCAGGAACGTGGCGCGTCGTGATCGACCACCGCGTCTACGAACTCGTCCGAGCCACCAACCTCCCCACGAGAACGGTGCTCACCCTACGAAGCGCGCAGAACCTCGAGGAAGGAGGCGAGACCTCGTGAGCGTCACCATCCACCGGGACACGACCCAGCGAGACCGGGTTCTGGAACGCGTGCTGTTCCAGAGCCGCGACGCGCTTCGAGCGCATGCCTTCGCCCTTCGGGACGAGATCACCAGCACCCTCGAACGGCACCGGGTCGGCACCGGCACTCACTATTCCGGCAACCCGAACCCCAGCAGCAGCCCTGGCGACCCGCCAGCGCGGCAGACGGGGAGGTTGCTGAACAGCATCCAAGCGCGGGAACGCACCCCTGAGCTGTTCGAAGTCGGCCCCGCCCACGAGTCCTTCGTGGGGCGCGCTGAGTACCCGGTGTTCCTGGAGTTCGGCACCGTGCACATGGAGCCACGGCCGTTCATGCGCCCCTCCGTGGCGGGCTTCCGAGCCGAGCTCCGGTGAGCAGCAACCCCATCCCCAGCGTCGAGGAAGCCCGCGCCGCCCTCCTTGCGATCGCCCCGACCTTCGTTCGGGGAACCATCCCGCTCGACGGGACCGGTCAACCCCAGCTCCCGGCCGAGGTCCTGGTCCTCGACGTCATCAGCGCACCCGTCGTGAACGACTTCGACGACGAGATCGCCGAGGTGACCCTCCAAGTCACTGCCGGCGCCGAACGCCTCAAGCAAGCCAGCGACCTCATCACCACCGCGGAAGCAGTGATGAAGGGTTTGGGCTGGAAGCTCGTCGCGTACCGAACCCTCCCGGCCGACGGCGCATTCCGCCAGGTCGCTGCCGACTTCACTCGTCTCCAGTAAGGGGGCCCCATGTCCGTCAGCAAGCTCATCACCCGAGAGGGCGTGACCGTCAGCGTCGCCGAAGACAACAACGGCACGCCCAGCACCTACCAGCGCCTGGCCAGGGTCAGTGGCCAGGTGAACATCAACGACACCCGCAACAGCGTGCCCGTCACGGACTTCGATGTGCAGTTCGACGCCATCGTCGACCAGATCCGTGACGGCCGCACCGTCAGCCTCGCGTGGAACGCCAACCTCGTCCTCGACGACCCCGGCTACATCCTCGCTCGAGCCCAGTACGAGTCGGACAGCGACTGCTGGGTGCGGATCGAGGAGACCAGCCGCGACGGGTCGATCAGTCGCACCCGGGAGTTCTTCGGGGGCTTCACCCAGTTCAACGAGACCCTGAACGAGAGCGGTGTCGGCACCGGCGCGTTCACGTTCACCGTCAGCGACGTCGAAGGCTCCTGATGGCCTTCGTCCGCAGCCTGCGGACGCTGGTGGATGGGAAGCCCACCTTGACCGGGATCGGCGCGCGGGTCACCAGGCGTGGCCTGCGCGTCGACATCCTCCACGCAGCCGGTCGAGTGCGAGCCGGGAAGGTGCGCGTCACCGTGCACACGGAACCCACGCAGCATCTCACCGTCGTCCTCCCCGAAGGCCTGGCGCCTGGCGCGTACCAAGACACCACCCTGGAGGTGGCATGAACGACCCTATCGTCAAACCCGCAACCGCGACGGTGACGCACTTCGGTGCCACCGTCCCCGTATCTGACCACATGCTCGTCGGCGAGATCGACGAGCTGCAAACCATCCTCACCGACACCACCACCACCGCACTCAGGAAGGACCTGCAATGCTTCGCCGTCCTCGTCCGGTACCGGCTGGGCTTCGCGCTGGATCTCGACGAGGTCATGAAGCTGCCCTTGGACCGGGTGGCGTTCACGAAGGACCTCAGGCGGCTCCTGAGCCCTTTCACGCTCGCGCAGCGCGACATGTTCTACGAGAGCAAGGCCGCGCAGGCGCAGATGCTGACCAAGGAGCGCCTGACGGAGGAAGTGCAGATGCTCGAAGTGCTGCTCGAGCACATGCGGAAGCTGAGAGACGAAGCCGAGCCCGAGTCGTAGCCCTACTCGCAGCCTCCTACCCGAGCGTTGATCCAGCTCGGATCGGGTGGTTGCCGGAACCCGTCTTCACCGCGCTCGTCGAGAACCTGCCCGAGGTCGAGAGTCGCCAGCACGCCAGTGTCGCTCAGCTCTCGTGGCTGGTGCACTCCGCACTGTCGAAGGAGCGGACCCAGGTGGCGGATTGGCTGCCTGGCTTCGCTCAGGTCACGCAGAACTACCGCGGTTGGAAGGGCCTCCCCATCGGGTGGCGGGCTGACATCGCGGTGGCAGTGAAGTACGGCTGGATGCGTCAGGAACTCCTCGACGCGGCGTTACAGGTCTCGGACTCGAAGGGTGGTGAGTGATGGCCCGCAGTGTGCTGGAGCAACTGATCGTCGAGCTGGGACTGGACGCGAGCGGGTACAAGGAAGGACTCGCTGGCGCAGAGCGGTCCACCGACCAATCCACCCGACGCATGAGCGTCAGTCTCCGCGGGATCGGGCAAGCGTTCGGGGTCGTCACCGGCGTCGTTGCTGGCGCAGCGGCTGGTTTCGTCGCCGCCGCCAACCGCGCTGCCGCCTTCGCTGATGACATCGACAAGGCCGCCCTGCGCACCCGCCTCAGCCGAGACAGCGTTCAGGAACTGCGGTTTGTCACCGACCAGCTCGGTGGGAGCTTCGGGAACATCGAGACCGCCGTTCAGGGCATGACCATGCGTCTCGCCGGAGCGGAGCAAGGCGCGGAACGACAGACGGAGGCTTTCGCAAGACTCGGGATCCAGCTCAGGGACAACCAAGGCGAGCTGCGCGCCACCGAAGACCTGCTCTTCGACAGCCTCAGCGCCCTGCAGGGCGTGACGAACGAGACCGAGCGCAGCGTACTCGCGCAGGAGCTGTTCGGTCGATCCGCCGCCACCTTGGGCCCCATCCTCAGTGCTGGGGCGGGGTCGGTGGACGAGCTGCGGCAGAAGGCGCACGACCTCGGCATCGTCCTTGACGAGCAGCGCATCGGTGCACTGGTGGCGTACAAGGACGGTGTCAGCGCGATCAAGCGGCAGTTCCAAGCCCTCACCGTCGACGGTGTCGGTGCGCTGGTGCCGGTCCTGCAGCAGACGCTCGTGCCCCTCCTCCAGAACTTCGTGATGCCCGCCTTGCAGGGCGTGTCCAGGGACCTGCAGAACGCGACCGGCGACTTCGACGACCTGACCGACGGTCAAGCGCCGTTGGTGACCGCGGTGCAGGACACGATCGTGACGCTGGTGAACATGGGCGCGATCCTCGTCGGGCTGGGGCGCGTGTCTGCCGGAGCAGCGACGGTGCTCGCGGCTCCGTTCGCTGCCTTGGGCGACGTGATCGGCCAACTCAGCGTCGGCCTGGTCGAGTTCGGGAGAGTGTACGAGCTGCTCCTTCGTCGGGACTTCCAGGGCTTCTGGCGTGCCATCCAGCAACGCCCGATCGACGTGCTCTTGCCTGCTGGTGGGCTGCAAGCCGCTGCTGAAGCTGCCGCTCGGCAGGCGCAAGCCGGCTTGGACGTGATGGGTGGCGGTTTCGATCAGTTGCTGGACGTGTTCTCCGGCGCGTTGACCCAGCGGGTGCGGGATGCGTTCTCTCAGGGTGCCGCTACGGTGCTCAGTGGCGGGTCGGGAGGTGCAGGTCTGCCCTCGGGGGTCACGTCCTCCTCGGGTGGACCGGTTGTCGGCAGCGGCTCGGGCCTCACACCGGCGCTTGAGCGCACGGTGGGGATGGTGTTCGAGGAGTTGGCCGACGTGGGCACCCAGAGCCTGCGCGAAGCCACCAGGCTCATCAGCGTCGGCGCTGACGAGGAGAAGACCCGCGTCGAGGACCTTCGGACGCGCATCCGGCAGATCGAGACCACTCGCGCCGAACTCCTCCGCGACTTCTACGACGACGTCACCGATGCTCAGCTGGAGTACCTTGTCGACCGGCAACGTGAGCTGGAAGGTCAGTTGCAGGAACTGCTGCGCCCTACCAGGGCCACTGTGCCTCTACCCGGCGCCATCCTCATGCCCCAAGCGCCAGGGTCAGGGACGCTACCCGCCGCGCTGTCGGCCCCGGTACCCCTGCCGTTCCGGGACCTGCCGGTGGGCGGGACAACCTCTGTGGTGGCGGCCATGGACCCTGCGGCTATCGAAGCCGCACGAGCAGAGCTTGCCGCTTTCCAAGCGGCTCTCGAGGAACTCGGTCGAGCCGGTCGGGAACAGTCCGTGTTCCAGCGAGAGCTCGCGGCTGCAATCGCTGACCCGTTCGGGACGGCGGAGCGAGACCGCCTCAGAAGCCAGAGAGCAGCGCGAGACACCCGAACGCAGGAGTTCAGCGCCGCAGCAGCCGCAGCGGCAGCCGCGGCAGAGCAAGCGCAACGGGACCTGAACAACTACGGACTCTCCCTCGAGGAGCTGGCTCGAAGGGGGCGCGAAGCCGCAACGGAGCAGCGCGAAACAGCTCGGGCACACGACGAGCTAACGGCGGCATTAAGGCGCCAGAAAGAAGAGATCCAGCAGGCGAACTACAGCCCAGCTTGGGACCCCTTCGGTGATTGGTCTCCGCCCGTTCGTTCTCGACGGGACTTCGGCGGAGGCGTCATCAACGACTCTGCCGGGAGCGGCGGCTTAGCCAAGGCTATCGCCGCGCAACGTGAGTCCATCACGGGCAGTGGGGTGGAGTTCGCACAGACGATCGTGCAAGCAGGACGTACCTTCCTCGGGCTCATCGACGCGATCGAGTCTGGTGATACGCGAAGCGTTATCGAACAGGGCTTCAACCTGTTCGGGGACATCGGCGCAGCGGTCTTGCCCGGCTTCGGCGCATTGATCAAGCTCGGTACGGACTTCTTTGGCAGCATCTTCGGTCGCCTCTTCGGTGGTCCCCGCGAGGACCAAGTTCAGTCCCGCGCTGCCGGCGCAGCCACGCGAGGTGCACCGAGCCTGGAGCTGAACCTGAGCGTTTTCCAGAACATCCAGACGCTCTCGCTCGCGGCCAGCGACCGCGCCCAGGTCGACGGGTTCCTCAACGACACCGTCGACGCCGTCCTCGGCGTCATTGAACGCACCATCATCCCCAGGCTCGATCGCCTGGAGGAAAGGCTCGCCTGATGGCCACCCTCACGATCAGCAGCGGCATCTACATCGGCGCCTGGCAACCCAATGAGGGCATCAACCAGGGCTGGTTCGACCCGAGCCCGCTGACTCAGTTCACGCAGTTCAGCCTCACCAGCGCCAACAGCGGCATCAAGCAAGGGCCGCAGGCCATCGTCGGCCACGCTGACCTCTTCGACGAACCCGTCGCCTTCGAGTTCGAGCGCCGTACCCGAGACACCCTCACCAGCGCTCTGGCGGCCGTCGCGGTCAAAAACCTCATGAACGGCCGCACCCGCACGACCCTCTCGGGCTTCCGAGACGCCGCCGTAGTGGCAGGCTACCTGGCGCGGTTCCAGTGGCACGAGCGCCGCAACGCTCAAGGCGACGCCGGCCAGGCCTTCGACATCTGGGGGATCTGCCAAGTCGTGCAGCCAAGCGTGCGGGGTGCTCAAGAACGCATGACCTTGCTCGTGCGCCCTTGCGACGCGCTGTGGTGGGTCGGAACGGGCACGGTGATGGTGACCCCGGCTGCCTACGCCGCCCTCGACCCAGGTGCCTCGTGAGCATCCACATCGAGAACTTCGCTGATCAGACCGTAGGCGTGCAGCCCACGGGATGGGTTTTGACTCGAGCGGTTGGCCCCACCGTGAACTTGCGGACGCAAGTCCGATCCGGCTTCGGTGGAGACCAAGCCGCCGTCACGGAGTTCCCAGCAGGCGCGAGCTACACGGGCGGGTTCATCAGCGGACGCCGCGTGTGGGAGTGGCAAACCCCACCCCCGAGCTCGAATGGTGACGTCCTGGTGCAGTTCACCATCGTCAACGCGTACAGCATCACCACCGACCAGCAGCAACAACTCGACTGGGGCATAGGCATCCGATGCGACGATGCAGTGAACAGCGGGTACGTCCTCAGGAAGGACGCCGCGCAGGGCGACCTCGAACTCCTACGCTTCGAGGTGACGGCTGGCGCTGGGATGGTGTTGGGTACCGCCAGCATGCCACCCATGCCGGATGGGGCGTACTGGGCTCGTCTGCGGGTGGTGGAGGGGGGTGGGGGGACGCAGGTCCTCGCTCGCGTGTGGTCCGCCAGTGTGGCGGAACCCGGCGCGTGGATGATCGACGAAGTCGATGCCGTGGGTGTCCGCCCGATGAGTGGCTTGCCCTCCATCATGTCGGGTGGGTTCAGTACGAACAACTTGGCTGATGACCCCCCTGCGGAGCTGTGGTTTTCGTACGTTCGTTATGAGGCTGGCTTCGACCCTCCCGCGCCGATCTACCCAGGTCGGCAAGATGCCAGGGACCGTCTCCGATCGGCGGTGAGTGAAGACACCGGTAGCCTCCTTGACGCGGTGCAGGCTATCCCAGTCGACGCCAGGGTCACGGAGGCCTACACGCGCTCGCAGTTCCTCGAACCACAGGTCCTCACCCTCTGGCGGGAAGCGCTCCGCGACAAGGACGGGCCGCCGGACTTCGCCTACTACCCGCGACCCAGGCAGAACGTGCTCGAGGAGAGCCAATACGACGGTGTCACAGTCCTCAGCCGCCTCCGGAACTACTACCCGCCCCGCGTCTTCGCCACCACAGCCGAACTCGGCCTGCCAGACCCCGCCACAGCCCAAGAGCTTGTCACGTTCCTGCTCCAGCAATGGGCCGCCGACGTGCCATGGCTGACCTACAAACCCGTACCGGACCTGCGGCTGCGCCTGCCAGGCTTCACGCCCAACGACTACGGGCCTGAGGACGGCCTCGTCACCAGCCACGTTTTCGCCTTCCCCCAGGGCCGCGACGACCGCAGGGACGCCCTGACCATCATCGAGGACCTCCTCAGCCCCTTCCCTGGTGCAGTGGCCAGGCAGGCGAGCGATGGCGACCTCATCATCGTCACTCCCTACGGGCCCGACGCCGATCAGACCCCCTTCCTTCGCCTGAGTGGCCACGACGCCTACAGCGTCAGCCGCGGCGACCCCGACCCCTACAGCGTCACCAACCGCGCCACCTACAGCTCACAGGGGTGGGAGCGGCACGAAGAAGTCGCGACCATGCAGCCGGCCTGGTTCCAAGTCGGGTGGGGCGGCCAGTTCGGGCGACCGACCTGGTACACGCCCCCCGGAGACCGCCTCAACCTCCAGCCCACCGACGACGGCACGGGCGTCCTGCAAGAGAGCCTGGACGAGCACGGCCCCTTCAACGACCAGGTGCCGCAGCTGTGGCCGATCGCCAGCACTGCCATCCCAGCCGGCACCGGCATCAGCCTTCGCGATGGCAGCAGCAACCCAACCATCACCGCTGCCTGGAGTCGCTACGTCGGCGACAGCCTCGACGGCACCGGAACGGGCACCATCGTCCTACTCGAAGACGAGATCCCGTTCGACGGTCACTGGCGCACCACCTTCCGCTTCCAGGAGACGGCCACCAGCGGGGAGGCCATCCGCATCACCGTCGACTGCCGCTGGAACGCCATTCTCGAAGGCGTTGAGTTCCGGTTCCGGCAACCGCTGAACCTGCACAGCACCTGCTTCCTCGGCACCTGCCGCGGCTGGGTGGTCGAGTTCACCCTCAACGACTCGAGCGTGGCCTACGCGCCCGGCAGCATCAACACCGGCACCTACGGCGTCATCGACACCCTCGACCCCGAGAACAGCGATGTGCTTCCTGGCGAGGGCGGCGTCAACGCGATCGAGGTCTCCCAAGCCGCCTTCGGGATCCTCGAAGCCAACGTCCGCATCCGCGGCTACGTGCTCAGGCCCGACATCCTGGCCCAGATCGCGCAAGCCCACGTCGTCGAGAACATCACGCCCAAGGTCACACGCGAGCTGGAGATCAGCATCTTCAGCGGCTTGCGCGTGCAGTTCGACCACATCGGTCGCCTCACCGAGCTACCCAACACCGACGTCGGCCACCTGACAGGGGTGACTTACCGAGACGACTTTGAAGCCGACCAGTTGGCGAAGACAACGCGGGTCGAGGTGCGGGACTACGCGGCTCCGGGCGCCATCGACACGACCACCGTCTTCCTGACCCTGCTCAATGGCTCTTACTGGCAGTTCGTCGAACCGCCGATGCTGCCCATCGCGTCGCTGGAGCAAACATGAACATCCTGGATCCGAACGTCACCCCCATCACCAGCCTCCAGCCTGGAGACCAGCTCTACGTCGCTCGACCTGGCCCGCCTGCGCAGGATTGCCGCATCGACACGGAGTCGCTTGAGGAGCAGTTCGGTGGCGGAGGCGGCGGCGGTCCGCTGACCATCAACGCCCAGACCGGCACCACCTACACCCCCGTCCTGGCTGACGGCGACGGCAATACCTTGGTCACCTTGGCCAACGGGGCCAACATCCTCGTGACCATCCCGACGAACGGCGCCGTCGCGTACCCGGTTGGGACGGTGTTGGTGTTCCGTCAGATGGGCGCCGGGCAGGTGCTGATCGAGGGTGACACCGGCGTGACCATCAACGGTGTCACGCCAGGCGATGAAGTGCTGACCGACGCGCAGTACCTGTCCCAAGGCGTGCTGGTGCAGCACGCCACTGACGTGTGGTCGCTGACGGGGTGGGTGGAGTGAGCGCCCTTGGGCTCCTGACCTGGTTCGGGATGCCACGGCCTGGGGGCGGGCCACCCGCAACAGAGCGCATCTTCCAGTCACCGACCGTCACCACCGCAAGCCCCAACACCGACGGCTCTCAGGTTGGGTACACCATCACGCCCACCACCGACCTCACGCTCTACGCACTGCGGGTGCATCTAGGCTCGAACAGCAACGGCGAGGTGCTGCGCGTCTGGCGGCAGAGCGACACCACAGTGCTCGGTGACGTCACGGTCAACGCCTTAGCCGACGACTGGGTCGAGGGCGTGCTGTCTTCACCTGTTGACCTCGACGAAGGCGAGGCATACGTCATCACGACCCACAGCGGCAACTTCCGCACCTGGTACTCCATGAGCCGCGTGGCGCAGACGTGGTCGACCCTGATCACGCCCGGCGCCGGGCGCCTTGGTGCAGGCACCGGCTTTCCCGGAACGACGAATGCCAACAACGTCTGGGGCATCATGGACGGCATCATCGCTACGCGGTAGCAGCAGGGAAGTAGCACACATCTTGGCCCCCGCTTCGGCGGGGTTCTTCCTTTGGTCCCGAGAGAGAGGCGGTGCCCGTGGACTTCCTGCTCATCCGTGGCGAGAGGGTGGAGTGCGAGACCTGCCACAGTCACGTCTACTGGCAAGAGCACCCGCCCGCCATCGTCTGCACCGTCTGTCCGAGCGCAATCCCCATAGAGGAGGTGCCATGCGAGCACTTCTCTACTTCGCAGCCGCCTGCTTCCTAGTGGGGGCGCTCCTACCGCGACCTGAGCCGTTCGTGCAGCCAGTCCCATGCAACCCCGACATCACAGCCGCAGCGCCAGACCACACGGCGACGTGCTACGTGCTCGACCTGCCGCCGTTGGACGCGCTACAGGCCATCGAGGCAGGCGTCGACCGCGCTAGGGGCACTTGGGTGGGAGCTTGGGAACCCTACGGCGACCTCATGCTCGGCAGGGCACTAGAGCCGGATGTGGGGGTGACGCTCGTGAGGCTGAGCGACCGACAGGCCGGGCTAATCGTGCTCGTGGAAGGAGGGCCATGACCCCCAACGAACGAATTGTGCAAGCCGCCTACGCCCTACTACGCGGCGACCTCAAGGCCGAGCCGCCCAAGCCCTACTTCTGCCTGGCCATGGTGCGCGTGGTCATCGAGCAGGCGTTCTACGGTAGTCGGTTCGAGTGGTACTCCCGGTTTCGGACCATCGTCGTCAACGCCAAGGAGCGAGCGAGCAAAGACCCCTACGCCCGCGACATGGAGGCCAGCCTGCGCGACCTCGGCCACGCGCTCATCCTGCCCAGGACCGGCCCCGCAGGAGACGCCGAGAGGTACGTCGACATCCGTGCCGCGTGGAATGAGGGCCAGGTGCAGCCCGGCGACCTCGCCTTCAGGTGGGACACCGTGAAGGATGCCAACGGCGTCTGGGTCGGCCACGTCGCCATCGTCATGCCGGGCGGGCTGGTGTTGGAGAACGCGCCCAGCCGGTCTGGTGCTCTTGGCCGAGGCCCTACCTTCCTCGGCCCGCTCGGTAGCTGGCCCATCACGACCGTCGTCAGGTTCGACCCCGACAAGAGGTGACCATGCCCGAGACTGAATCCCCCGTACAAGCCGCCCTGAACGTCCTAGGGCAAGCGATAGACGAGAACACCGACAGGTCGGTGGCGGCAGTCGATGCCGCAACCGTAGCCCTAGAGCGGTCCGCTGACGCTATCCATGCCAGTGGGCAAGCTCTAGCGGGTGTGGCGGGCGTCAAGACGGCCCTGGACGCACTGAGCCTTCGTGTGGCGGCGCTGGAGCAGGGGAGTGTGCCTGGTCCCGGACCACAGCCACCGGACCCGCCAGCGTCCATCCTGCTAGGCATCGGCAGCGGCAGCACCAGCCTTATCGACTACCCCAAGGTCCAACCCACCACGGCGGGCGACTGGTACGTGGACGTCTCCCGCCCAGCCAGCGGCAACGGGCGATCCCTTGCTACAGCCTTCCGCACCATCCCCGAAGCCCTCAACCGCGTGCGCGACGGCGAAACCGTCATCGTCAAGGGCGGCAGGTACCCGACACCAACACAGATCAACCGCAACGTGAGCTGGAACGAATGGGTGCGGGTGTTGGCCTACGGTGACGAACTGGTCATCCTTGACCGCGCCGGAAGCAATGCCGACCATGCAGCCGTGCGTTTCCATGACAACGCCAGGCGGGAACTGTGGCACGGCTTCATCGCTGAGAACGGACGCGGCCTGGGCAACAGCAGCCAGGCTTTCGCCGTCAGCTTCGCGCGGGACATCGTCATCTCGCGCTCGGTCGTCCGTAACTGGCACGGCGGAGTTGCCGGATTCGTGGTCCACCGCGGAACCGACATCGTCATCCAGGACTGCATCATCACCGACCTCGGGGACGGCGTCACAGCGCACACGAACGCGCCTGACGGCTTCGCGTCCACATCCTACGACCCGCACCCGCCGTCGAGGGGGACCAGGTTCGTTCGCTGCGTCTCCGCCTACGCGCCGGACGATGGGATTGATTTCTGGCGCTCGGCAGACGGCGCGGCCATCGACTGCGTGGTGTTCAGGCCGGGCTACTACCGTAACGGCGCCAGGGCAGGCGACGGCAACGGCGTCAAGCTCGGCTCGAACCCCCAACAGTTCCCAGGCGTCGGCCCTAACGCTGTCAGAGGCTCGCTGCTACTCGGCGCCTTCCGCGCTGGAGCTACGCACAACAGCAACCCAGGCTGCGCGTTCGTCAACAACACGGCCTCTCAGGGGCGCTGGCGAGGCTTCGACTACGGAACCGGAGCCGTCCGCTCGGGCAACGTCGCCTGGGGCAACGGAGACGGTGACGACAGCCAAAATCCCAACTTCTGCGACCCCGCGGCCTTCGACTTCAGCATCCCGAGGGGCCACGCCCGCGCAGGCCAAGGCGCGTCCACCGTCGCACTGGAGCTGGCCAAGCGCACGCTGCCTTACCTCACGCGCGGTGAACTGCCGCCGACCTGGTGAAGGTCATCGCTTGGCGCCGTCGCAGGTTCATGCGCAGGGCGCCGAGGTCCGGCCGCTGAGCGACAAACCAATGACATAACTCGACATAACGCGCCCGAAGGGGGTGGTGAAGACCGTGACCTCTGACCTTCGCCAGCACGCCTAGGGGGTGGTCCAGACAGTCTCCCGGCGCCGGGTCACAGCGCAACCCAAGCGACTTTCGGTAGCCCCGAGCCTGACCAAGGTTCGGGGCCTTCCCTTGTGTAAGGAGACCCGCATGACCAAGTTCATCGCTCCCATCCTCGCCGCACTCGGCGCCCTCGTCGGTCTGCCCGAAGAATCCCAAGACCTCGCTGCCTGGGCGGCCTCTACCGCCGCTCTCGCTGGCGTCGTCGGCCTGTTCGTCGCCTACGTCCGCGCCAACCTGCTACCCGCCCTGCACGGCGCCCAGGTGGTCGCCGTCAGCTTCATCACCAGCATCGCGCTAGCCCTGGGCCTCGGATTCGCCGGATACCTAGACGGCGCCATCCTTCAGTGGCTCGGGTTCGGAGCGGTCGCCGGATTCACTGCCAGCGGGGGCGTTGACCTGATCAAGGGCGTGCTCGGGGGAAAGTCCTCGGCGGCGTAGGCGATGCGCCGCCACCTGAGGGCCGCGACGCTCGCGCTGACGCTGATCGGCAGCGTGCTCGCGACCGCCTACGCTGAGGAGCCCATCCCTAACCGCACCCTGACCTGTACGGCCGCATCCTCGGGCCGCTTCGCCTGCTTCGTTGAGCAGACGGTAGCCAGCTTTGGACCGTGGGAGCTGGCACTGGGCGTCGACGCGCTCGCCCGGCCCTGGGACAGTGAGTACCAGTTCGGCGGCTACGCCCTGCTGGGCTACTGGGGCGACGCCTGGGGCGCTTGGGTGGAGCTGCACGTGCCGCGCATCGCGCCCATCGTCGGCTCGCCTGACGTGCTGCGCGTCGGCTTCCGACTTCGATTCTGAGAGGAGACCACATGAAGCTCTTTGGGTACCAGTTCGACATCCCGTCGGCCATCGCCGGGTTCGTTGTCGGCGCCATCTTCGTCGCCATCCTCGGCAACCTCTGACCCCTCGGCCGCATCGGCGGCCTCTTGCGGTGCTCGACCAACGGCAGGTCAGCACGCCTTGCTCGTGTGCCGGTTCCTGGTTCGAGTCCAGGGGCACCGCACCCCTTAAGTAGATGCCGGCAAATGGCCGGCAAATACGAAAGCGTCAACCAACCCGCAAGCAACCGAAGTGTGTCCAGGACGGCGTTCGTCCTTAAGTAAGGTGTCGTCCGTAACTTACGCGGCAAGCAAACGGGGAGGTGCCCATCGTGTAGCCCACCCATCACATCCTTGGACAGGGCGCCCGGAGCTGGGCGCCCATCTTGCCATCACCTATCAACTGCGGCCACCTATCAGGCCGCACCAACCACACGCACGAGGGGGCACCGTGAGCGACTTGACGGTAGAAGGCCGGGTCCAACGCATCGAGAAGACCCTATGGATCGGCAACGGCAACCCACCACTTGCCGATCAGGTCCGCAAGCACGGCAGCAAGCTCGACGACCTCAAGACGCAGGTGGGAGAGGTGTCCAAGAAGGTGGACCAGCTCATCACCGAGTCGGCAGCGGCAGAGAACCGCAAGGCCGGGCGAGTTGAGGTCGCATCCTGGGTCAAGTGGGCGCTGGGTGCTATCGGCGTGCTCGGTCCTATCCTGGCTGGGTTGGCGTACACGAATGTGGTCGAGACGCTGGGGAGAATCGCTGCCGTGGTGAACTCGCTGCCGCCGATGCCTTAGGCGAGGGCAGCCTCAGCCAACTGCCGTAGCCACTCGCTGCGCGATACGCCCGCAGCTCTGGCAGCAGAGTCGATCCTGTCGAGCAGCGGCTTGGGGAAGCGAATCTGGGCGGTGACGGTAGGGCTCGACGGGTCAAGGGACTGAAACTGTGTGCCGGAGCGGTGGTGATCGAGTGCCTGCAAGCGCTTCTCGCGACCGATCAGGATCGATAGCGCCTCTGCGAGATCGTCCTCGTCCTCGATGCCGATCTCGGGCGCGTCCGGGGCCTCGTGGGGGCCGAAGATCTGCCGGTTGAACACCAGGCGGGCGTAGGTCTCTGGATCGCCGCCGTTCTCGACGAACTCGCGGGGCGTCTGGCCTCCGAGGTAGCGCTCGGCGATCTGGTCGAGCTGGAAGTAGGGCATCAGGCGTTGATTCCGTAGGCGTTGCGTGGCCAGCCGCGGGCTTCCATGAGCTGCGCAAAGACGGCGGTGGGGGTGCCGCTGGGGCTGTTGACGGCGATGAAGTAGGCGGCTTCGACGTCACGTTCCCAGGCTTCGGCGTTGACGCGCTCGCCCAGGTCGTCGAGCTCGTCGCGCTTGTCTTCGGTCCAGCCCCAGGCTTCGAGGATGAGGCTGATGCGCTCTTCGGCCATCTCGGGGGTCATGGCGTCGTGGGATTCGGTGAGGGCGGTGTCGGGGTTGAACTCGTCGCGCTCGGTGGGGGTGAACTCGAAGATCATGTTGGCCTCCTTCCTTCTGAGACCATCCTACACCGCGTAGCTACACGGTGTCAAGCCGCCTCCACCAACGGCTCTATCAACTCTGGCGAGTCGTTCCGCACGTTGCCCACGGCCTTGCTCACCGTCCCCAGCTTGCCACCACCTCGAAGAACTGCTGCCCATCCTCGAACCACATGTCACGCTCAACGCGCATCACGCGATATGCCCAAGCTGGCCCCATGAGCTGCCGGAGTCCTTCGCGAGCCTTGTCTTCCAGTGCGTCGTAGATCAACTCGACCGCCGCATCAGGAAGCGGCCCATCCTCCGGCGTGACCTTGTGCCAGTGCCTGGCGGTGTGTCTGAGCATGGGCGCATCCTCTCACGGTCCGTGGTGGGACGTGCTGCAAGCTGGGCAGAAGCCTAGGGGGTCTGGGCTCAGCCAAACCTCAGGCTCTTGCCCTCGGCCGCAGCGGCCCGCAGGCCACGTGCGAACTGCAGCGCCCGCTCGCGCGGGTGGCTCGGTGGACTCAGGTGCCCAGCGCCGTACGCGGGTAGCAGGGGCGCCAGCTCCTCTAGCCTCTCGGCCAGCGGCACTGCGATGTCGGGTTTGATGATGCCTTCGTCATCTGCGTGAACGATCAGCACCAGCAGCGGGTCATCGGGGTACTCCTCCCAGATGCCTTGGTAGTTCTGGGCCTCCCAATCGCGCTCGCAAATGTCCGGCCAGTAGACGTAGTGCTCGCCGTATGGGGCGATGTTCTGATGCGAGAGCCGCCCGCCGCTGGCCCGCCAGAGCATCTTGCGCCACTCGCCGAACGCGCTGTAGGCCCCGTGCCAGGCGTTGTGAGAGCAGTCAAGTCCCATGTGTGACCATCCTACGGCTCCAACGCCTCTCTCGCTGCCTTGCTGCGGGAACGGCCTAGATGAAATGCGATGGCCACCTCAACCAACAGTGGCTCTATTGAGTAGTCCTCTGCGATGTCTACGACCGTTTCACCGGCGTCCCAGCGCATGAACATGTTCTCTGCGCTCAAGCCTGTGCCCCGGAGGGATGGGCGACCCCAAGAGACACCCGGCTTGATCCACAAGTGCGGGTGCCTAGGCATCGCTCACCGCCGCTCGCAGCTTGGCGGCCAGGTCGAGTGCCCTCTGCCGTCTCTCGCTGCCCTGCACAACAGTGGCGACCTGCCTCTCGGCGGCTTCCAGCACATCCCCTACCGTCAGCCCTTGGTCCCTCATTGGGTACTTGGCCCACTCCGGGAAGGAGATGGGCAGCTCTCGGACGGTCGCTGCCTTGATCCAGCCCCAGGTGTCTTGGGGGTCCTCGACGGCTCGGGTCAGAACCCTGTCCCCGTCGTCCTGCCCAGGTGGATGTTCAGCAGTCTTGTGAATCACGAACAGCAGCACGCGGTCGGAGTCAGGCATCGGTGTCCCCTGTCCCCTCTGGCTTCGCCCGGCTGATGAACGTGATGGAGATGCTGGCGCGACAGAGGAAGGTCCGGTCGCAGCCGTAGCAGTCCACTTCCCGCTCGCTCTCGATGTCGTTGCCCCAGTCCGCGATGGCGTCCGAGCCACTGTCTTGGCGGCCGCAGTGCGGGCAGGTAGGTCCGTCGCCGTAGGTGTCACCCATCCCCGCCTCCTATCGCCCGCTTGATGCGGTCGGCGGCCCGATTATTCCCTCCAGGCAGGGAGATGCAATCGGCAGCAGCTTCTAGGTCTCGCACTGTCGCCTGTTGCTCGGGCTTGCCGACACCGAGAGCGGTGAGGGCTCGGTCTATTCGTCCTCGGGGGAGTGGCGGCAGCGCCGCGTAGGGCTGGCCGTAGAAGATGGCCTGGCTCAGCAGGTCCGGCAGTTCGGCCTGGCGGTTGATGAGCAGCAGATCGTCAGGCACTCTCCACCACCACCTTTGTGTTGCGTACCTCAACGTCGTGCATAGACAGGCCATCTTCCTCGGCCAGTTTCTTGACCATCCAGGCGGCCTCCCTAGCGGTGGGCACTTTCGGCGCAAGCCGACCTCGGAACCATCCTTGATTCCATGGCTCCCCCTTGTGCCTGGCTTCGTAGGTGACAAGGTAGTCAGCCACGGTTCAACTCCTCTTCCAAGCGGACTGTGTTATCGCGAACCTCACCGGCGTTCCCGTCGTAACCGTCCCGGTCCCAAAACACAGCGCATTGCTTGGCGTCATCCAGTAGTTGCCTCACGTCCACCACCCTTAGCGGCGTGTCGGTCTCGGGGAATAGCTCAGCGAGGACGGCTGTGACCAACTGCGGAATGGTCGCTCGCTTCCGTTTCCACTTGCGGGTCTCATCGTTCTTGTCGAAGCAGGCCCGTTCTAGGCGCTCCCTCGCCGTGTCCTCCCCCACCAGGGCAACGCGGGTGTCAGGGTTGGACATGCTTCGCTCCCTTCGGCTTCGGCATCACCTCAGGCGCGAGCCAGCACAGGGCTTCGTCGAGCTTCGCCCACAGGTCACGGGTGGCAGCGCCTGCCGTCTCGCCAAAGCCGCGATGAGGACGGTCTGCCGCTTCCCACTCGGGGGACGAGGCGACGAAATGCCCATTGGAGCGCCTGACCTCGACGCTGTAGTCCTTGCCGCGAAGGTCAGGCATCTGGGTCTCCCATCTGCGCCTTCTCGAAAGCCGCTCTACGGAACTCATCACAAAGCTGAGACAAGGCATCAGCGGTCAGGGCTGACAGCGGCACAGGCTCCGACCTCGCCTCGCCGCTGGGTCCTGGCGGCAGGTCGACAGTGACTGTCTCGGGCACGGCGAATGGATGCACGGGCAACTCCACGACGATGCTCACGTCTCACCTCTCGCCTTCTTGAGCGCAGCCCGCGCCTTGTCCCACGCTGGGTCCGGCTTCATCTCCACGACGTTCATGCCCTTGTACAGAGCCTCTCTGGCGTTACGTTGGGCGACCACAGACTCAAGGGCGGCAAGGAGGTCGGGAGCGGCTTTAATGAGGTTGGCGTTCGCCTTGCCCTCCGGTATGAGGCCGTTCACGTCGGCAATGATGGTGTCGCCAGCATCCACGTAGACCTCAAGGGTGCCTGTTGGCTCAAGGTCCGATCCGCCGTCGAACTGGACATCCTGCAACTGGCGGTCCCAGTCCCATGGTCCGGGTGTGTGCTTGCTCATTCCCCCTCCTCCTCAAGCAGGGCGCGACCGGCGGGGGTGATGGACCATGTCCAGGCACTTGCGAAGCCGCGGACTTCCTCGCGTTGCCGTTCGATCAGGGCGCGACTCTCTAGCGCCTTGAGGGTGCTAAGCGTCACACCACCGTGCCGCGTGGCAGAGTCCGTTCGCTCGGGTTCGCTGCGGTAAGCGACCGACCGCGCGAGCATGGCCCCGCTTGCGATGAGCCGAAACGCCCGCTTCATCGCAGGCGAGAGCTTCATGGCCGCCTCGGGTAGAGGGGCAGGGGCGAGCAAGGCGAGACCGAAGCCTCGCCCCACTCCGCCGTCCGTGACTTGCCCAGACTCGCGATGCCACACCCGGACGCGCCTTGCATCGCCGGGCCATGCCTGCCACACCCAGCCACACCGAGCCAGACCTGACCTTGCCTTGCCCAGCCGAGCCTAGACTTGCCGGACCGTGCCTTGCCTGCCACGCCATGACCGACCTTACGGAGCACTGCCGCGCCCAACCGAGACCTACCGGACCCAGCCATGCCAGCCATGCCCAGGCCAACCACGCTGCGCCAAACCGCGCCTAACCATGCCTGCCAAGTCATCGAACTGCCGCCTGCGCCGCTCCGCGCCGACGCATCCGCGCCGCTGGCCGGGGGTCGGGCGGCAATGCGGCCACCATCGCGTCCACTGCCTCGGCCAACTCACCGAATACCCGCGCCCGCTCGGCCCAGGCGTGGGCCTCCGCAAGTAGTCGATCAAGCACCTGTTGTCGGTATGCCGGGGTAGCCGCCGCCTGCTCGGTCGAGACGTACTGCCGACGGTCCTCAGTCAGCAGGTCATCCTCCGGGGTCTCCACATGCAAGAACGCTCGGAACTCCTTCTCTCCCTCCCGTGACGGGACCACGGTCACCACGGCCCCGATGAGCCTCCGCGCCTGACTCAGACGGTGCTCGTGCGCCGCCCTCTGGTCGTCCCACTCGAAGGCTGCATGCGTTGGCGCAGAGGGGTCTCGGGCATCGTCAAGCACCCGCTCGGGCGTCAGTGGGTCGCGGCCGGCCAGTGCGGACAGATGGTCCCCCACTGCCTGCGCGTCGAGGGGGCCAGCGCGGAAGCCGTCTCTGAACCGGTAGACCATCACTGCACCTCCACGGCTTCGACCACATGGAAGCGCCCGTACTGACCATCCTTCTCAGGGCGCCACTCGCCTACGCCGACACCGAACCCGGCGATGTCGAACAGGTTCACGATCTGCTCAAGGCTCAGGGCCAGGGGGTTGTACACGATGTCGAGCTGCACGCTCCACGGGTCGAACTGACCGCGGTAGCGAATGTCCGCCGTGCCCATCCCGACGCGGACCATGTCCTCTCGCATTGTCGGCTCGCTACCCTCGATCTTGACTAGCTCACCGTTGACGTGGAAGGCACCGCGAGCGACGGTCATCGGCAGGCCGTCCACGTATCGGCAGGCACCGACGGCTGCGGCCTTGAACGCCACCACTGGGAAGCCGTAGCCGCCTTCCGGGCGAGGGTAGAGGCTGTCGCGGAAGTCTTGCTCGGGGTCCTTCGCCTCCTTGCCGCCCTTCGCCTTCTTCATCTGCTTGTCGAGCATGAGCTTCTTGGCCTTCTCGCTCCATGCGTGGCAGATGAGAGGGCTATCGCCCTGTAGGCGGATGCTGGTGCGGTGCCTCGTCACTCCCGGCACTGATACGGTCACTCCTGCTGCTTTGCTCATGTTTCCTTCCTCTCTCGCCATTCCGTCGGCGGATTGCTGCGCCACCAGGTCTTCTCATCGGTCATGTGCCGCACGTACCAAGACCCGTACATGTCGATCTGCCCGAGACGCCAGGGGCCATCGTTCGTACGGACCTCGACCACTTGGCCAGGTTCTGGGTTCCTCACTTCGGGGGTGGAGCGGAGGATGGTCATGGGGCGGCCCTCCGCCGACGCCGCCGCTTCTTCTTCGGTGCTTCGGGTGCCAACCTCTCCACCGCATCGTCCGTACCCTCAACGAACACGCGGCCCGATGGTGTTAGCTCAGCGATGACTTGCCCAGGCCAACCGCGAAGGGTCTCCAAGGTCGGGAACCCCGTGCAGGCCTCCAGCTCTATGGCGTCGTCAAGGTCAAGGAAGGCTCGGGAATCGAGGATGAGGTGGGTGGTCACGGCTGGCCCTCGGGGAACAGCCCGGCTTCGCGCAGGTCTCGCGCTTCGATCTCGGCCAGTTCCTCTGGGGAGGGCGTCCACTCGCCGTCTGCCGAGACATCGACAGCACGAGACTCAACGTCCACGGCGTCATCGACTGGCGCAGGCTTGGCCGTGAGCGCGTTCAGGAGGCCCTGGGAGCCGGTGGTGGCTTCGGTGGGGGTGGGTGCCCAGTCCTGGACTTCCTCCGCGATAGAGAAGCCACCCAGCACGTCAGCGAAGGCGTCACGCAAGGCGAAGGCGCGAGAGCGGAAGAACATCATGCGCTCGGGCGAGTTCTTCCACGGTCCCGCCTTGCCCCAGAGGCCTGCGGTCTTGGCGTCGGCCACGCTGAACTCGCGACGGGTAACGCCCTCCACGTCCTTGCGCTCGCACTCGTACCAGGCGTGCCGCGCATCCCCTTGGCCTTCGGTGCCGGACCGCTGCGCCTTGAGCAAGCCGGAGCGCAGCACCAGAGCGATGGGGCCGTCGCCGTAGAGGCTCGGGACGCCGTTCACCACCATCGTGTACTTCAAAGTCGCAATCGGTGGCAGCCCTACTTCGGCCCCGGCCATGAGCGCCACCAGCACCTTGGCGGGCGTGTCCAGGCCGCGCGGAGTCATGCTCGCGTTCTTGATCGCCGTGGCGATGGTCCAGGCGTCACCCAGGTTGGCGAGGACAGCGCCGCCACCAACGGTCATGCTGATGGCATCCAGCTTCGTGCGCTTCTCTGCTACTTCGATGCTCATGCTCTCTCCTTCACGCTCAGTGAGCGCACGCCGTTCTTGTTGGCGTAGTAGGTGACGCCGCCGAAGGGCGAATAGCCTTCATCCGCGTCCCCGAGGGCGTGAATCAGCTTCTCCTTGGCCTCTTCCTTGGCGACGGCGATCAACTTCTCTTGCTCTTTGATGGCCTCGTAGCGCTCGATCAGGTCGGCATCGATCTCCACGGACTTGCCCGGCTCGCGCTTGACCACCTTCAGCGTCTCGATAGACGGAACCTCGGCGGGTGGGATGCCGGGGATGACGTGCTCAAACCAGAAGTGCTCAACGCGGGCCAGAATCTCCTTCTGCAGCTCGGGCAACTCTTCGACGACATACAGCCGCTTCTCGGCGCCGGGCACCAGCAGGATGGACCCGTCGGCGCGGTCGATGCGGGCGGCTCCGGCACCAGGCACTCGCAACAGCACCGGCACCTGGCAGACTCCCGCCTTCGTGTTCATCAGGCCGACTTGCGTCTGTGCGATGAACCGCAGCGGGATTTCGTCCGTGCCGGGCTTGCCCCAGCCGTTCTCTTCGGGGCGCCACGTCGGACCGGCGAAGATGCCCGTCGTCTTCGCTTCGGCCGTCTGGTTGGCCAACGGCAGATACCCGTCCAACTGGGCGCGAAGGATGCCGTTCGGATGCATGGCCACGCGCCCGGTCTCGACTGGCTGCCCGACCTCCTGCGCGAGCCAGTCGATGAGGAACGGTTCGGCATCGTTGCCGAAGGCGGCGTCTTCGCTGTCGGTCTCCTTGAGTTCGATGAGCCGGCGCTTGGCCATGTAGACATCGGTGATGTTGCGAAAAGGATCAAGGCCCAGCAGGGCAGGTACGTCACTCGCTCCGCAGAAGTTGGCACGTTCCTCCAACTGCTGAACCGACATGGCGGCCATCAGCGCCCCCTCTCGTGGTACTTGTCCACCAGCAGCTCGACGGCCTTGATTCGCGTGCGACCCCAGCCGACCTGCCCGCCCTTGGCCGAGTAGACGGCCCAAGGAAGGTCGGACCGACCACCGCTGACCCGCTTCACGTTGCCCAGGAACACGTCGCCAGGCAGGGCGTAGACGGCTGCGTCTCGACCTTCCAGGTGGTAGTAGCCCCTGCGTCCCTTTGTGTAGATGCCGGGCATCAGCCGAGCGCCTTCTCGATGCGGGAGGCGGTGGCCTTGTCCGACTCGTAGACCTCTAGGGAGTCGTCAGGCGGGGTGGAACCTCGCAGGCACCATGCAGCCCGCTCGAAGTCCCCCCGCGTCGGCCAGTCCTCACGGTCCAGGCCGAGGGCGGAGAGCACGGCGTCCAACTGGCGTGGCTCGAAGCCGCCGTAAGCCTCGTACAGCGCGGCGGCGATGAACAGCACGGCGCCCTGCACCGGTACCAGAGCAATGCGGTCGTCAGACACCGGTGGCCTCCCACGGTCGCCCAGTTGCTGGGTCCAGCAGGTCGGAGTGCTTCCGGCACGCCGCGTACGCTTCCTCCACGGCCTCGAACAGGCGCACGAACTCGACGGGCATGATCTTCTGTGCCGCGAACACGTCGCAGCCGCTGCGGTCCATGTACCGGCGGATCAGGCTCGCGCGGAAGTACGCCTGTTCGATGGCGACCGCCTCAGCGACCGTCAGCGTCTCGTCCGAAGGGTCAGTCAATCGTCGCCAGCCCTGCACGCGGACAGCCTCCTTGAACACTGGGGTGCGGATGTTGCCGGGGATGGGCGCGAGTTCGGTGCGGACCAGTTCGTCTTCGAACTCGAACGGCACGGCGTCACGCAGACCGTCCTGGGTGCCGAGCACCATCACGCGCTCGCCGATGGCGGGCAGTTCGTCGTGGGGGCTGATCCAGGGCATCAGAAGAACCTCCGACCGGTGTTCTTCATGCCGCTGTCGCTGCGCAAGACCTTCCGGCCCATCTCTGCCAGTGCCCGGCGCTCTTCGCGGGCGTGGCGCTCCATCTCAGTGAGCGTCATGTAGGGACCAACCTTGGCGGTGCTGACACGGACGCCAGTGCGGCGGTTCGAGCGGACGAACGACTCGCGCAGCAGGACTTCGTGCGCGTTGACGGGTTCGCGGACTGTGGCCGGCCAGTCGCTGGGGGTGATGGGGGAGCGCATCACGCGGCCGCCCCACGAGCAACAGCCACCTGGTGCTGCCTGCGAGCCTCGACGAACGCCTCGACGTTCACGGCCCGAGCGCCAGCCTTCACCAAGGCGTTGACCAGGACGCTCGCCAGCTCGGCGGGGGAGATGCTGATGTCGCGCTCTTGGGCCAGGTGGTCGCTGAGGCGTTGCGCTGCCTGAGCACTCAAGAGGTCTTCGGCGATCTGTTCGACGGTGGCGTCGGAGTCGCTGAACTCGGCGACGGCGTCAGCGAAGGTGGCGAAGCTCGCGTGGTCCAACAGCAGCTCTTCGGCGCCTTCGATGCCCAGAGCCTTGCGCCAGTCGCGCGGTTCGTGGTCCCAAGAGGCAGGCGTAGCGGTGCGCCAGTTGTCGTATCCAGAGGGGAGGCCGTCCATCACGCCGCCCACCTCTCCATGCTCGCCAGCCGCTTGCGAGCGCCAGAGAGCTTCCGCTCGGCAATCTCGAAGCCCATCGCATCGAACGGGTTGTGGGTGAGTCGTTTGACTTCCGCTTCCCACTTGGCGATGGCGGCGACGAGGCTGGGGATGCTCTCGCGTTTCTGGGGTGGCGTGAAGCCGTGGTCGTGGAGGTAGATGCCGCCGTGGGTGCTAGAGTTCATTGTTCCTCCTAGTGGGAATCAAGGCGCCGCTCTTGGTAGGGGTAGGCGCCTTGTTGCTAAGGGGATTATAGCACCAGTAATAATCTCCTTGTCAACATCCCACCAGCAGAGATAACTCAGAATCGGCCGTTTCGCGTGACCGGTCCGCCAGCAAAAAGCCGCAGAGGCGCTAGGCTGAAGTCATGAGAAAGCTCGCCTTGCTCTTTGTGGCCTTGCTCCTGATGTCTGGATGCGGGCTATTCGAGAGCGAACCGCCGAACCGAACCACCGAGATCCAGGTGCATCGCTTCGCGCCCGTTCGTGTCAGCGGCAGCCCGGGCCAGCCCATGCGCGCCATCGAGGTGATGGCGAGAGTCACGGTCAGGAACACGACCCCCGACCCGATCTGGATCATCGGCGGCACCGACTGGTGGCTAAGGACTCAGGACGGGCGCGTCTTCAGTAGTCGTCCGCAGTCCGGGAAGCTCAACGTCAGTCAGTGCAGCCGCGACATCGTGACCCCTGGCGGGACCGTCGGATGCGACGTCTTCTTCTACTTCGGCGACTGGCGCACAGATGCTGAAGTGCTGCCGGCCAGGTTGTCGTACAGCGAACCATTCGGCAACAGCTCGGGTCGGGTTGACTTCGACGCCTATACGGAGTGGTGAGCCCTCGGCTCGCCAGAGTGTTCTGGGCCAGGTAGGCCCCGCTGCCCAAGTTCGTGAATCTCGAATGCGCGGGTGCACAAGCTGGCACTGACAGCTGTCACTGCGCGAACTAGGACAATGCATGTAGGGTCAACCCATGAGCGATGCGGAGGCATTCGAGGGCGCGAGTGTGGAGCCATCGCCGCAACGGTTCGACTTGTTCGCCTACGTGGGCGACATAACCGAAGCGGGGTATGAGCAGGTCATCAGAAAGGTGCTTGAAGCCAAGGCGCTGGGCGATGAGCCGAATCAACACGTAGTCTTCGGTCTGGTGACCTATGGCGGCTCCGCGGATGCCGCTTACAAGATCGCGCGGCATTTGCAGAAGCGCTACGAGACTGTGATCATGTTCGCCCCATATCAGTGCTATAGCGCGGGGACTCTGCTGTCGATTGGGGGGCACCAGCTGCTTACCTCGCCGTTCACAGAACTCGGCCCTTTGGACGTTCAGGTACCGAAGCGCGACGAGATCAGTGGGGAGCGCCGCTCCGGGCTGATGACCCAGGCGACCTTCCGCGCCCTGGGCGAGGCCGCATTCGAGCACTTCGAGCACTCCTTGCTTAGTATCGTGACGAGGAGCAGTGGAATGATCACCTTCGGCCTTGCGGCCGAGCTGAGCGCGAAGATGACAACGGGTTTACTGGGAAACGTCTATAGTCACATTGACCCGGACGGCGTTGGAAGCGATAAGCGCGACACGGATATCGCAGTGGCATACGCAATGCGGTTGGCGATGCACTCGGGAAACATCGGCAATGAGGCGATCTACCATCTCGTACACAGCTACCCGGCGCACGGGTTCGTGATAGATGACTGGGAAGTGAAGACCTTTTTCCACAATGTCGTGGAGGCGTCCGAAGATCTCATGGGTGTTTTCCGTAGAATTACGGAAGGGTGGAGCCCGGAGACCGGTGAGCCGAAGCTTGCACTAGCCAAGGTGACCAGTGAAGATGGGAGTAAGGAGACCCCCGATGACCAAGATCAGCAGGATACAGATTCCAAGGGTGGGCGCGAAGGAGAGGACGGCCGAACGGACGGAGAGCATGTGGGCCGTCGCGGGGCTCGGTCTGGCCGATCTGATCGCGGCGGCGCGTCTGCCAAGGGCGGTGACTCGGAATAGTTCCGCGCGCGGGGTCCCGCAGCGCGGCGGCCAGCATGCTGATGTCGCAACACTTCGCCGGACCTAAACCCCTCCCCACTTACCTCCCAACCAAGGAGTCCGCCCCCGTGCTATTGCGTCGGGGGCGGTGTTCGTATGGGGTTGTGGGCAGCTTCCCGGTTCATTAAGAGTCAGCTGCTCTGCCAGTTGAGCTAAGGACCCTTGCCTGGCGCGCTCGCCATCTTCGGCGATACGGACGGGTGATGTCAAGTTTCGGGCGATCCCCGATGGTCGTGCCCACCAGAGGGCCCGACGTGCGAAGACCCTCCTGGCCGGACTCTACCCCTCCGTCGCCTTGGGCCAATAGGTCCCGAAGCACCAAACGTTGCCCTCCGGATCACGGCAGATGAAGTCACGACTCCCATGCGGCCGCTCGTTGATCTCCTCCTCGATCCGCGCCCCCGCCGCCTTGGCGCGCTCGTAGGTGGCGTCGATGTCATCCACCGCCAGGTACAGCGACTGACCCCCGTTGACGCCAGGCCGGCCCACCATGCGGCCGTAGTCGTCGTCCTTGGCCTGGCCAAGCATGATCATCGAAGAGCCGAAGGCCAGCTCCGCATGGGCCAAGGCGCCACTGTCGTCGTCCACCCGCATGTGCACGGAGAAGCCGAAGGCCTCCACCAGCCAGTCGAGCATGGCGGCCGCGTCCTCGTATCGGAAGGTGGCGTAGATCCTTGGGGCCTCCGTGGGTGATGGATGGGGCATGGTTGGCTCCTCTCGGCAGCGGTGTGCCTAGTCAGGACAGTTGTTGGGCGCCGGCAGGTCAGGCACCAGCATGTGGTGCATCCAGGCGATGGAGGCCTCGAAGCCCGCCGGCCTGGTGTCGCGATGCCGTGCGGTCGGGTAGTTGACGTACTGCACGTCGCTGCCCGCCTCGCACAGGGCAGCCACGAAGCGCTCCTGAACGCGGTCGCTGATGATGACGTCGCGGCCGCCCTGGATGACGAGCGCAGGGACGCCGTGGCCGCTGAGGCCGGTGTGGTTGGCCTTCAGCGCGTCAGCGAAGCCGGGGGCGGCGATGCTGAGGTCACCCTGGCGTAGGCCCCGCTCGAAGGCGTCGGCGTACATGGGCGCGCCCTGGAAGGGGTAGACCTGCTGGGCGCGGTCGACGCAGATGGTGCCTGCCGTGGCGTCCAAGTCGCGCAGCCAGCGAGCACCCAGCACCTGGGCGGGGTCCACCTCGTCGGCGCCGTAGATCGAGCGGTAGGACAGCACCACATAGGGCGCGTAGTAGGCGGCCTCGCTCAGCAGCGCGGCCACATCGGTGGTGGCGGCGAAGCCGATGACCCCCCTGACGTTGACCTCGGGCGCGTAGACCCTGTGGTGGTCGGCGACGGCGAAGGCGGCGTGCCCGCCCTGGGAGTAGCCCCCGAAGAAGGCCACGTCCTGCAGCTCGCTGGAGATGGCCAGGCGGTCGTAGAACTCGCGCACGGCCCTGGCCGAGTCGAGCAGCACGTGGGCCTCGGAGAGGGCGTGGAAGTAGGCCTGCGGCCTGACGGGGTCGTCGAAGCCTAGGTAGTCGGGGAAGACGGTGGCGAAGCCGCGGGCGGCGTAGGGCGCAAGCAGCTCGCGGTAGTAGTCGAGGGGCTGGGGCAGCAGCGTCGCGCGCGATGGCGCGCAGGCCGGGCCGACGCCGGTGGTGCCGGAGCCGTAGACGAACAAGGGCGAGGAGCCTGCAGGCGGGTCGATGGGGACGAAGAGCTGGGCGGTGATGGCGACCACGTCACCGTCCAGGCCGGTGGTGGCCACCCGTAGCTGCCACAGGTCGACGCCGTTCTCTGCCGGGGGCTGACCGTGGGCGCCGAAGGCTGGCGCGGAGCGGGTGTGCACCTGCTGGGCCGTCCAGCGCTCCAGGTGCTGGGCCTCGATCAGTCGGCCTGGCGTCCAGGCCTCGTCCGGGAGCGCGCTGAGGCTGGTGACGGCGGGGTTGGCCATCGCCCAGCCCCATAGGCAGATCCCAAGGCCAAGCAGTCGTCTGGCCAAGGCCGTAGCGCGGCTGGTCGAACTCACGGCATCACCTCCTGGCAGTCGGACGGGGCTTCGACGCCGGCCATCCGCTCCCGCATCCATGACAAGGCATCCCCGAAGCCGATGTAGCGGGTCTCGTGCCGCGTGCGCAGGTAGTTGGCGTAGCGCACGGGCGCGCCCAACTCGCAGAGCCGGCGTACGAAGGCCGTCTGATCGGCCAGGGGCACGATGGGATCGTCCACCCCTTGGAGGATCATGACGGGGATCCCATGTTCGCGCACGCCGGTGTCGTTGGCGGTGAAAAGCTGGGCCCAAGCCGGGAACCTCTGGGCAAGCGTCCCGCTGTCCAGTGCAGCGTAGAACTCGTCGGTGTACAAACTGCTCGGGGCACTGGGGTAGCGGCCCTGCGCCTCGAGGATGCAGAGGTCGCGGACGGCCTGGTCCAGCTCGTTGGCGTAAGCAGGGGCCAGCACGTCGTGGGCGTCCACCGCGCCTGGGTAGGCGTGCATGTAGGCCCACACCACCCAGGGGGCGGTGTACTGGAAGTGGCGGAAGAGCACCTCCACCTGGCCGCTCGGACCGAAGCCGAGCACGCCGCCGACGGGTAGGTCGGGGGCGTAGGTGGAGGCCCTGTCGGCGGCGGCGAAGACGGCGTGGCCACCCTGCGAGAAGCCGGCCATGAAGTGCGTCAGCGGCACGATGGGGCTGCTCAGCTGCAGCAATGCCTGCTGCGATGCGCGCAGGGCGTCGATGAGCACGGCCGCCTCGGCCGTGGCCACGAAGTAGGGCTGCATGTCGCCAGGCTGCAGGGTGGCCAGGTAGTCGGGCAGGACGGTGGCCAGCCCTTGGCCGGCGTAGGCCAGCGCTGATGCGCCGTAGGTGCCGCCGCGACCGGTGTTCAGCAGCTCCTGCATGGGGCCGCAGCGGGCCGGCAGGCCGGTGGAGCCGGGGCCGAAGGCCAGCAGGGCCTGGTCGGTGGGGGCTGCCGGCAGGTAGAGCTGGGCCACGGAGGAGGTGAGCGCACCGTCTGGCGCGGTGGTGGCGAAGGAGAGCAGGTAGACGTCCACGGCGGTGTTGGCGCTGGGCGGGGTCTCGCCGTCGTTCCTGAAGCGGCCGCCCACCTCGGTGTTGATCTCGCCCTGGCCCCAGTGGCGGTAGTGCTCCAGCGAGATCAGGTCGCCAGGGCTCCGGTTGACAGCCTGGGCCAGGGCCGTGGTGGTCGTGGCGAGGAGCAGGCAGGCCAGCAAGCTGCCGAGCAAGCGTAGGGACGGCGCCGAGTGGGGCGAACGGCGACCTGCCGTCCTCACCACGGCAGCGCCAAGGCCATGGAGCCGTCCGAGCTGCCGCCGGGCAGGAAGCGGGCGTCGGTGAGGTAGCGCTCGGGCAGCTCCCACACCACCAGCTGGGGCGGCGCGTTCAGCAGCGCCTCGCTGGCCAGGTAGTCCTGCATCGGCCTGAGTGGGCCGCGCCCACTCTCGGAGACGTCCAGCACGTCGACGGAGAGCGCCAGCCGCAGCCGGTCCGCCAGGCTCCAGGCCGCGCCCGCGCTGTAGCTGGTGCCGACGAGCGTCACCTCGACCGAGACCTCGTTGAAGAGGTCGGTGCCCAGCTCTCCCTCGGTGCTGAAGGTGTACTGCTGCAGCGCATCAGGTGGCGGGCCAAGGGTGTCGGCCAGAGAGCCAAGTGCCAAAAGGCGATCGAGGTCGCCGCGGAACGCCGTTGTCTCGTTCGTTTCCATCACATAGCGATGGTCCGCCACCATCGTGGGCGTCAGCTGAGACGCGGCAGCGGCGATGGCCTCGGCGGCGCGCATGGCCCCTAGCGGCGTCCAATGGCTGTCGGTGCGAAGCCAGGCGTCCTCCGAGGCAAGGGCAGGGCGGAGGTCGACGGTGGCGACGCCCAGGTCGGCCAGGTCGGCCAGGCTGCGCTCGTAGCGCTCAGCCGCCGCAACCGGCAGAGGCGAAGGCGCGCTGGGCAGGGAGGAGGCCTTGGCCGGGACCAGCGCCACCAGCAGGTCGATCCCTGCCGCAGCCAGCTGCTCATGGGCGTTGGCGATGAGCTCGGTCCAGCTCCGGCGCACACCTTCCGGGTCGCCGTCCATGGCGTACTCCTCGGTCGTGAACAGCCAACCGTCCCGGCCGAGCAGCACCCCGGCCGGCGGCTGCCGGAAGCCGGCCAGGTCGATGGCCGACCACAGCTGCCTGGCCGGGGCCGACCACACCAGCTCACGGTCGAAGTCGGCCTGGTAGGCGGTGGCCCAACTGCCGTCATCCAGCCGGGCGGGCGGCGAACGCAGCAGGGCAGGGTTGAACAGGGCACCGGTCCAGCCTGCCGCCAGCGCCAGCAGGAAGCCGAACAGCGCGAAGCCCCGACCGGCGTCCAGGCGCTGCACAGGCCGCAGGCGCGGTGTCTGGGGGGATGGGGAAGATGGCTCGGCCATGGTCAGAACCTGAAGTAGAGGAAGGGGCTGGCGGTGTCGGTGACGGCCCGGGCGACCGCCAACAGGAACAGGGGGACGAGGCTGGCGCGCAGTACAGCCAGCAGCCTGGGACCGACCGTAGCAGGCGTCGGCAGGAGGCTGAGGGCCAAGCCGACGGCCAGGGTGATGACCGCGCGCGGCTGGATCTGCCACAGCAGCTCGCTGCTCAGGCCCCAGCCGTTGACGCCGGCCATGCCGAGCAGATGCGACAAGGCAGCGGACAGGTCGGGCGCGCGGAACAGCACCCAACCGACGAGCACCGCCAGGAAGGTGAGGGCCATCCCTATGCCAGGCGGCAGGCCCCGACCGCCGCGACCACGAACAGCCCGTTCTGTGGCCAGCAGGCCGCCGTGCCAGGCGCCCCAGAGCACGAAGTTCCAGGTGGGGCCGTGCCACAGGCCGCCGAGGACCATGACAAGGGCCAGGTTGATGTAGGTGCGGGTAGCGCCCCGTCGGTTGCCGCCCAAGGGGATGTAGAGGTAGTCGCGCAACCAGCCCGACAGGCTCATGTGCCAGCGACGCCAGAAGTCGGTGATGCTGTTGGCCCGGTAGGGCCGGTTGAAGTTCTCGGGGAAGCTGAAGCCCAGCATGCGGCCGAGGCCGATGGCCATGTCGGAGTAGCCGGAGAAATCGAAGAGCAGCTGCACCGCGAAGGCCAGCGCCCCAAGCCAGGCCTCGGCCGCGGTAGGGGCGCCAAGGGCGAAGGCGCCGTTGGCGATGGGTGCGATCGCGTCAGCCACCAGCACCTTCTTCACGAAGCCGAGCATGAAGCGGCCTGCCCCATCGGCCATGCCATGCAGGTCCATGTGCGGCGCCCTCAGCGTCTCGGCCACCGACTTGAAGCGGACGATGGGGCCTGCGATGAGCTGCGGGAAGAGGCTGATGTAGGCGGCCACCTCGGTCCACCTGGCGTCTGGCCTTGCGTCGCCCCTAGCCACGTCGGCCAGGTAGCAGATGGCCTGGAAGACGTAGAAGGAGATGCCGACGGGCAGCACCACGCCAACGAGCGGGATGGGCGAGGCGCCCATGGCGTTCAGCAGCGCGTTGAGGCTGCCTATGCCGAAGTCGGCGTACTTGAAGTAGGCCAGCACCGCCAG
>CAYXJZ010000012.1:0-51819 GCA_964465355.1 uncultured bacterium
TCGTGGCCATCTACAGCACCTTCTTGCAGCGTGGTTACGACCAGGTCATCCACGATGTGGCCTTGGAGGGCCTCGACGTGGTGTTCGGCATCGACCGTGCTGGCCTGGTGGGCGCCGACGGCGCCACCCACCAGGGCGTCTACGACATCAGTTACCTACGGGCCATCCCCGGGATGGGCATCGCCGCGCCCAAGGATGCCGAGGAGCTGCGCGGGCTGCTGCTCGCTGCCTTGGAGCATGGTGGTCCTGTGGCCCTGCGCTGGCCACGGGGCGGGGTGAAGCCAGCGGCGGAACGGCCGGTGGAGGCATGGGCGAAGGTGCCTTGGGGAAGCTGGGAGACGCTCAAAGCCGGCAGCGAGGTGGCGGTGCTCACCTTCGGGGCCACCTTGCCGTACGCGCTGGACGCAGCCGCTGACGACCCGCGGGTGGCCGTGGTCAACGCGCGCTTCATCAAACCGCTCGACACGGCGATGCTCGATGGCCTGGTCGAGGCGGGGATGACCCTGCTCACGGTCGAGGACCATCAACTGCATGGCGGCTTCGGCTCGGCGGTGCTGGAGCACCTGGCGGATCGCGGGTCAGGGGTCTTGCTGCGGCGGCTGGGCATCGACGAGCGGCACGTGCCCCACGGGGATCCGGAGAGCCAGCACGAGGAGCTGGGTTACGGGCCCGAGGGGATCAGGCGGGCCTTGGCCTCACTCTTGGCCGGGCGGGGAGCGATGCAGCAGGTCGGCGGCCGCTGAGGCGGTCCTCCTGGAGACAGCCTCAGCGGAGGGCGCGGCCAAGAGCCGCCTGCGCGAAGCGGCGGCTCAGCCCGGCCAAGCCCCACAGGAGTAGCGCCAGCACCGCTGCTATGGGCAGCCAGGCCATGCGGAGCCCTTGACCGAAGAGCTGGCCGGTGACGCTATCGCCGACCACGCCATCCACCGTCCGGCAGTGGTAGCTCATGTTGGTGTTGACGGCGTTGGTCACCGTGGTGCGGCGGATCATGGTCTCGTCCTGCCCGCAGACGGCAGCCTCGAGCAGCGGCCGGGTCACGGGGATCTGGGGCATCACCAAGCCGGCCAGAGCGGCCAGCGGCAGGGCAAGCAGAGCGCTCGCAAGGACGATGATCAGGGCTCGCCACATGCCTGCCGCCTTCCTGAGCGTGATTGACACGCCGCGACCCGCACCGGTATCCTGGGCTTCGCTCGTTCGCTGGCTTGCGCTCAGTGCAGGACGGCGTTCGTGCGACGCGGAGCCGTAGTGTAGCGGTTAGCATATCTGCCTGTCACGCAGAAGGTCGCGGGTTCAAATCCCGTCGGCTCCGCCACGAGGCCAAGTAGCTCAGTTGGTAGAGCACACGACTGAAAATCGTGGTGTCGGCAGTTCAACCCTGCCCTTGGCCACCAGACTGCGCGACGGGTGCTCCTCTCGGGGCACCCGCTGTCGCAAGGCCTGTGGGTTGATGGCGTGAGGGCCAACCGAGCGCCGATGTAGCTCAGCGGTAGAGCAGCCGATTCGTAATCGGCAGGTCGTCGGTTCAAATCCGACCATCGGCTCCAAAGAGAACCCCGTCTTGGACGGGGTTCTTCTCTTCAAGCAGGCAACAGAACCGATGGCTTCTCGCCTGGCACCGGCGTCGGCCGCACCGTCACCACCGGCACCACCGCCTGCCGTAGCACCCGCTCCGCCACGCTGCCTAGAACCGCTCGCGAAAGGCCGCTGCGTCCATGCGTCGCCATGACGATGGCGTCGACCTCCAGCTCCTCGGCCAGGTCGGCGATCTCCTGAGCGGGGTCGCCATGCCGGAAGACCAGGTCGGTCGCGAAGCCAAGCAGGCTCAGCTCGCGCCGGTCGGGCTCGAAGGTCTCCGCCAATTCCGTCAACGTCCAGGACCAGGCCTCGTCGGCGTGCACCTTCGGCTCAGGATGCCCGAGCTTGAGCAGGCCCTCGCCCGCCTCCGAAGGGATGGCAGGCCGCGCGGCACGCTCGTACACGCCCTCCGGCTCGGCAGCCACATGGACAAGGACCACTTCCGTGTCAGCGGGCTCGAAGAGGCCGCGTAGGCGACCGAAGACCGCGCGGCTGAAGTCGGAACCATCGACGGGGACCAGTAGCTTGCGCCTGCTCATGGCAACCTCCCTCGCGCCTTCGGTCACGGCCGGCATCAAGGTCGGCGCGCCGATGGCGCTCTCAAGACCATCGTGCGCCCTGCCACGACCCATGTCCACGGACGTCTGACCCGCTGTCGGCTCAACGGCTGCGGCCGAGCTTCAGCGCCAGCCGAGCCCCGGCGCCACGTGGGTCAGGATCGCCTCGATGACGTGGGCGTTGTAGTCGACCCCGAGCTGGTTGGGCACGGTCAGGAGCAGGGTGTCGGCCTCGGCGATGGCCTCGTCCTGAGCGAGCTCCTCGATGAGCACATCGGGCTCGGCGGCGTAGCTGCGACCGAAGATGGCGCGGGTGCGCTCATCGATGAAGCCGATGCTGTCCTCTTGGCGGTCGCCGTGCCCGAAGTAGGCATGGTCGCGCTCGTCGACCAGCGCGAAGATGCTGCGGCTCACCGACACCCGAGGCTCGCGCGCGTGGCCGGCCTCCTTCCATGCAGCGCGGAAGGCACGGATCTGGTCGGCCTGCTGGACGTGGAAGGGGAGACCGCTCTCGTCGTCCTTGAGCGTGGAGCTCTGCAGGTTCATCCCCAGCTGCGCAGCCCACTCGGCGGTGGCGTTGGAGCTGGCGCCCCACCAGATGCGCTCCCGCAGGCCCTCTGCATGCGGCTCGAGGCGCAGCAGACCAGGAGGGTTGGCGAACATGGGGCGGGGGTTGGGCTGAGCGAAGCCCTCGCCTTGCAGCAGATCGAGGAAGACTTCACCATGGCGCCTGGCCATGTCGGCGACCGTCTCACCCTCAGCAGGCAGGTATCCGAAGTGGCGCCAGCCGTCGATCACCTGCTCGGGCGAGCCGCGACTGATGCCAAGCTGCAGGCGCCCGCCTGCGATGAGGTCAGCCGCGCCAGCATCCTCCACCATGTACATGGGGTTCTCGTAGCGCATGTCGATGACCGCCGTGCCGATCTCGATCCGGCTGGTCTTGGCGCCGATGGCGGCCAGCAAGGGGAAAGGCGAGGCCAACTGGCGTGCGAAGTGGTGCACGCGAACGTAGGCGCCGTCCGCGCCCAGTTCCTCGGCGGCGACGGCCAGGTCGATGGACTGCAGCAGGGCATCGGCAGCCGAGCGGGTCTGCGATTGGGAGGAGGGCGTCCAATGCCCGAAGGACAAGAAACCGATCTTCTTCATGGATCGCATCAGAACCGCTCGGTCACCGTCTTCGCCTCGACGAACAGCCGCAGGTAGTCCGGCCCCCCGCCCTTGCTGTTGGTGCCGGAGAGCTTGAAGCCGCCGAAGGGCTGCACGCCGACGAGGGCACCGGTGATCTTGCGGTTGAGGTAGAGGTTGCCCACCCGCAGCTCACGGCGGGCGCGTTCGAGCCGCACGCGGCTGCGGCTGATGAGGCCCCCGGTGAGGCCGAAGGGCGTGTCGTTGGCCACCTGCACGGCCTCGTCGAAGTCGGCGACGCGGATCACCGCCACCACCGGCCCGAAGATCTCCTCCTGCGCCAGCCGCGCCTGCGGCGAGACCCCGGTCACGATGGTGGGCTGCACGAAGTAGCCGTCGCCCAGCCCATCGGCCGCACCACCACCGAGCACCACGGTGCCCTCCTCTGCGCCGATGGCGCAGTAGTCCAGCACCTTGCGGTACTGCCGCTCGCTGACCACGGCGGTGACGTCGGCGTCGTCGATGGCCTTGCCCACGCGCAGCTTGCTGGCGCGCCCCAGCACCTTGGCCATCAGCTCGTCATGCACGGCGTCCACCACGATGAGGCGCGACATGGCCGAGCACTTCTGGCCGTTGAAGCCGAAGGCGCCTGCCACGGCAGCCTCGGCCGCCACCTCGAGGTCGGCTGTCTCGTCGACGATGAGGGCGTCCTTGCCGCCCAGCTCCATGAAGGTCTTCTTGATGTGGCGCTGACCGGGCTGCAGCTTGGCCGCCCGCTCATGGATGCGCAGGCCGGTCGCCACCGAACCGGTGAAGTTGATGAAGGTGGTGCGCGGATCGTCCACCAGGCGGTCGCCGATCTCCTCGTCTGCGCCGGTCAGCAGGTTGACCACCCCGGCCGGCCAGCCGGCCTCGTCCAGCAGGTCCATGAACACCCCGGCGATGATCGGGGTGAAGGGGGATGGCTTGAGGATGACGGTGTTGCCTGCCGCCACCGGGCCGAGGGCGCTGCCCACCAGGATGGCCAGCAGGAAGTTCCACGGCGGGATGACCACACCGACGCCGATGGGGACCAGGCTGGTGCGGTTCTCCTCACCTGGGTAGGGATGGGTGGGCAGGGGTCCTTCCAGCGCCAGCGCGGCACGGGCGTAGTACTCGACGAAGTCGATGGCCTCGGCCACGTCGGCATCGGCCTCACGGAAGTTCTTGCCTGCCTCGAAGGTCTCCCATGCGCAGAGCTCCAGCTTGCGCCTGCGCATGATGGCCGCCAGCCGCCACAGTGCCCTGGCGCGGTCCTCGGCAGGCCAACGCGACCAGTCGGCGAAGGCCGCCTCGGCGACGTCGAAGGCCCGGTCGATCTCGGCAGGGCCGGCCATGGAGGCGCGGCCCACCACCCGACCGGGTTCGCAGGGGTCGAGCGAGTCGATCTTGCGCTCGGTGAAGAAACGGTCTGCGCCGATGACCAGCGGCCAGTCTGCGCCGAGGCGCGGTTCCAGTGCGGCCAAGGCCGCCTGGTAGGCGCGGCGGTTGGCCTCCTGGCCGAAGTCGGTGAAGGGTTCGGGGGCGTAGGGGACGACCGTGCTCATGCAGACCTCCGTGGGGGCTGGGCCATGGCGATGGCGCCTAGCGGAACAGGCCACGCAGCACGGTGGCCACGTTGGCGGGTCGCTCGGCGAGGCGACGACTGTAGTAACCGTACCAATCCGCGCCAAGGGGCACGTAGACGCGCACGGGCAGCCCATCGGCGGCCAGGCGGGCCTGCAGCTGCGGCTTGATACCGTAGAGCATCTGCAGCTCGAAACGCTCCTTGCCGAGGCCGGCGCCGCGCACGAAGGCCACCGCCTCGCGGATGAGGCCGTCGTCGTGGGTGGCCACGTTGACCTTGGCGCCAGCGGCCCAAGCCGTCTCGCACATGGCCAAGAAGGCCCGGCGGATGAGCGTCATGTCCTGGATGGCCACCGTCGGCTCCTCGCGGTAGGCGCCCTTGACCACCCGCAGCTCGGCACCGGGCGGGGAAGAGGCGAGCAGGGCCTTCAGGTCGTCCGGCGTGCGGTGCAGGTAGGCCTGCAGCACGGTGGAGGTCTCACTGGCGCCAGCGGCGCGCACGCGGGCCAGCAGCGCCAGCGTCGGGTCGACGAAGCGGTGGTCCTCCATGTCGAGGCAGACGCGACCACCCGCGGCCTCGGCCCCCAGCGCCACCTCGGTGGCCAGCTCGAAGGCCAGCTCCGCATCGATGCCAAGACCGAGCTGCGTCGGCTTCACGGAGATGACCGGTGGCACAGCAGCCGCCGCCAGGCCTTCGACGGTCGCCATGATGCCATCGGCCATGGCCCTGGCCGCAGCAGGTTCACGCACGTACTCGCCCAACACGTCCACGATGGTCTCGCGGCCATCCTGGCGCACGGCGAGCAAGGCAGGTAGGGCGGCCTGCCAGGTCTCACCGGCGACGAAGCGCCCGACGCCGAGACGCCAGCCGTACTTGCGGGCCATGCGCTCGACCCAGGGGATGCCTGCCACGCCGAGCACGCTGCGGCGATAGAGGTTCAGCATGGCGGGTGCGAGACCTTCGGCAAGGGGGTTCCTGGCTGTGTTGGCACGCCTCAGTGTACCGCCCAGCTCGAGCGAGTAAGACTTCGCACCGCAGCCGGCCAAGCGTCGCTGGTAGCGTGCCTCAGGTGGCTCAGGCAGGACTCGGGCCCAGGAAAGGGTCGTCGTGAAGGTCTACTTCGTGCGGCATGGTGAGACGGACTACGAGGTGGTGGCCTCGCGCGGTGTGCGCGGCTGGGCGACCTCGTTCGCTCCCTTGTCGCAGCTCGGTCGCCTGCAGATCGACACCATCGCCCGCGACTACCGTCTGCAGGAGGCGGAGGCCATCCTCTGCTCATCCTATGCTCGGGCCCTCGAGTCTGCCGCCCTGCTCTCCCGCGCGCTGAACAAGCCGCTCTTCGTCGAGTACGACCTGCATGAGTGGCTGCCGCAGAAGGACTCGCTCGGTGACATCGACGAGGACCTGCTCGACCGTGCACGGCAGGAGTTGGGCAACCCCGTCAAGGGGGTGCCATGGGAGGGCGTCGACGAGGTGCGGGCGCGGGTGCTGCGTGTCTTGGAGCGCTACCGTGGCCGCGAGAGCGTCATCGTGGTGAGCCACGCCGTGGTCATCCAGTCGGTGGTGGGGGTGCGTCGCGACGTGGACCACGCCGAGATCGTGCCCTTCGACCTGGACGAGGTGGAGGCCGCCGATGCGCCTTCGCACGGCGATCTGGTAGGACGCTCGGAGCCATACGCCAGGATCATCAAGCGCTGAGCCTGCAGCTGTCGCTGCGGCTGTCGCTGTGGCTGCAGCACGGCCTGCTCAGCGGACGCCGTGCAGGACTTCTTCGAGCCCTTCCAAGTCGAGGATGTGGACTTCCTTGGGGCGGGTCTCGATGAGATGCTCCTGCTCCAAGGTCTTCAGCGCCCGGGTCACGGTCTCGCGTGAGGTGCCTGCCAGGTTGGCCAGGTCCTGGTGGGTGAGGCGCACGAGCGGATGCCCGCCCACGCCCGTCTCGACCACGCCACCGCGCACCAGCCGCAACAGCACGTAGGCCACCCGTCCCTGTGCGTCCTTGTAGGAGAGCACCTGGGCCTCGTCGTCCATGCCGCGCAGGCGTTCGGCCAGGGTCTGCGTCAGGTTGAGCGAGACGGCGGGGTAGGCGGCAAGCAGGCGCTGGAAGTCATCGCGGTAGAGCAGGTAGGCGGTGACCGACGACAGGGTGATGACGGTGGCGCTGCGGCGAGCCTCGCCGAGCAAGGCCATCTCGCCGAAGAACTCCGGCGGCTGCAGCAGGGCAAGGGTCTTCTCGTGGCCGTCCAAGTCCACCTTGGACAACTTCACAAGGCCTTGGGCAAGGAGGTAGACCGCGTCCCCTGCATCGCCCTCCTGGAAGAGCACCGTCTCGGGTTCGAAGCGCCGCAGGCGCGCCACACTGGCGGCCACCTCCAGGGCTCTGGTCGGCGCATCCTTGAACAAGGGGACCTGAGCGAGGAAGTCGTGGACCTCAGCGGGCGGCAACTGCTCGGACATGGAGCCTCCGTGGCCGACCCCGGCCGGGAGGACCGGTCCAGGGGACGCCGCCTATACTAACCCCGTGCCCACCGTTCTGGCAGCCCGCGACCTGGTCAGGCAGTTCACCACACCTACGGGCAAGCTGACGGTCCTGGACGGCGTCGACCTGGCGGTGGAGGCGGGCGAGGTGGTGGCGGTCAGCGGGCCGTCCGGATCGGGCAAGAGCACCCTGCTGCACCTCCTGGCCGGCCTTGACCAACCGACGGCAGGCGAGGTGTGGTGGTCGGAGGTGGCCGTTCACCCCCTTTCGGCTGACGCCGCCGCCGCCGCACGCGCAGGGCGGGTGGGGCTCGTCTTCCAGCACCACCATCTGCTCGTCGACCTGAGCGCCCTGGAGAACGTGAGCCTGCCGGGCCGGGTGCAGGGCAGCATCGACGAGGAGCGTGCCAAGGCCCTGCTGGAGGCGGTGGGCTTGGCCCATCGCCTGAACGCGAGGCCGCGCACCCTCTCGGGTGGAGAGCGCCAGAGGGTGGCCGTGGCCCGCGCCCTCTACGGCGCTCCGGCGGTGGTGCTGGCCGACGAGCCGACCGGCAGCCTCGACCGGGCCAACGCCGAGGCCGTGGTGGACACCCTGCTCGACGTCGCGCGCAGGGCTGGCAGCGCGGTGGTCATGGTCACCCATGACGAGCGGGTCGCCGAGCGCGCCGATCGGCGCCTCGAGCTGTGGGAGGGGCGGTTGCAGCCATGACCACAGCCCTTGGACCCATGCTCTTGCGGCCCGACCTGCACCGTCGGCCATGGGGAGGCAGCACCCTGGCCACGCTGTGGCCGAGCGACGCCGTGGTGTCGGAGCCTGGCAGCGAGCCGGTGGGGGAGGCTTGGCTGGCGGGGCCGGACTGCCTGGTCGCTGGCGGGCCGCTGGACGGCCTGAGGCTGTCCGAGCTGGCTGCGAGGCACGGCAGCGAGCTGCTCGGCAGCCGCCCCTTCGCCGTCTACGGCGCCCGTGTGCCGCTGCTGCTCAAGCTGCTCGACGCCGCCGAGGTGCTGTCGGTTCAGGTGCACCCGGACGATGCGTATGCCTTAGGCGAGGAAGCCGCCAGCGGCCACCTCGGCAAGACCGAGGCCTGGTGGGTGCTGCGCGCCGCGCCAGGCGCAGAGGTGCTGTGGGGCTTCTCTGCCCAAACCGACGCGCCGGCGGTACGCCGTGCGGTGGAGGATGGGCGTCTTGGCGAGCTGTTGCGCAGCTTCGAGGTGGGTGTGGGCGACGTGGTGGTCAACCCGGCCGGCACGGTGCACGCCTTGGGCGCCGGGCTGCTGGTCTTCGAGGTGCAGCAGGCCTCCGACCTCACCTACCGGCTCTACGACCACGGCAGGGTGGGACCGGACGGCCGGCCGCGCGAGCTTCACCTTGATCGCGCGCTGGCCGTGGCCGACTTCCGCCCTGGGACGAGGCCGGCGCCGGAGCCGGTGCAGCGGGGCCCCGGCCGCCGCGAACTGGCCCGCACCGATGCCTTCGTGTTCGAGTCCCTCGAAGCCTCCCATGCACCGCGCTGGATCGTGGAGCCCGGCAGCATGGAACTGCTCACGCATGTGGGCGGTGAGACCGTGGAGCTGCACGGGGCAGGCGGCAGGACCTTGCTGCCACCTTGGAGCACCTGCCTGCTACCCGCGGGCCTCGGCCACATGGAACTGCGCGGCAGAGCCGCGCAGTTAGCGAGGGTATGGGTTCCTTGAGGGTCCTAGCCTAGGCCTGTGGCGGCGCCACTGGGCTGGCGCCCGTTGGGCGCAGGGGCACCGCGTCCACCGGCCCAAGCTCGGCCGGATCGAAGTCCATCATCATCTTGACCACCTCGTCGAAGTTCCGCACCACGGTGATCTCCAACTCCTTGGCGATGGCCTCCGGCACCTCTTCGAGGTTGGCTTCGTTGGCGGCCGGCAGGATGACCTTGTGGATGCCCGCCTGGTGGGCGGCCAGCAGCTTCTCCTTGACGCCGCCGATGGCCAGCACCCGGCCGCGCAGGGTGATCTCGCCGGTCATGGCCACGTCACCGCGCACCGGGCGGCCGGTGAGGGCGGAGACCACGGCCAGGGCCATGGCGATGCCGGCAGAGGGGCCGTCCTTGGGCGTTGCGCCCTCCAGCACGTGCAGATGCAGGTCGCGCGTCTCGTGGAAGTCGGCTGGCAGGCCGAACTCCTCGGCATGGCGTCGCAGGTAGGCGATGCCGGCCTGGGCGCTCTCCTTCATGACGTTGCCGAGCTGGCCGGTGAGCGTGACCTTGCCCTTGCCTGGCACCGCCACCGCCTCGATGTCGAGGGTGACGCCACCCACCGAGGTCCAGGCCAGGCCGTGGCTCATGCCAACCTGCGGCTGCTTCTCGGCCGCCTCGTCTCGGAATGGCGGCACGCCGAGGTGACGCCGGATGGCGTCATCATCCAGCACCTTCTCATGCTCCCATGGCTGGTCCAAGAAGGCCTTGGCCTCCTTGCGGGTGGCCTTGGCGATGAGGCGGTCGAGCTGTCGTACGCCGGCCTCGCGGGTGTACTCGGTGACGATCTTGCGCAGGGCGCCGTCGCTGAACTCCAGATGGCCCTTCAGCCCGTGCTCCTCCACCTGGCGTGGCACCCGGTAGCGACGAGCGATGACCAGCTTCTCATCCAGGGTGTAGCCGGGGATCTGGATGACCTCCATGCGGTCGAGCAGCGGCCGGGGGATGCTGGAGAGCGAGTTGGCCGTGGTGATGAACATGACCTTGGACAGGTCGTATGGGATCTCGAGGTAGTGGTCGGTGAAGGTGTCGTTCTGTTCGGGGTCGAGCACCTCGAGCAGGGCCGATGACGGATCGCCGCGGAAGTCGGCCGTCATCTTGTCGATCTCGTCGAGCAGGAAGACGGGGTTGACCTTGCCGGCCGTCTTCATGCCCTGCAGGATGCGGCCGGGCAGCGAGCCGATGTAGGTGCGGCGGTGGCCGCGGATCTCGGCCTCGTCGCGCACCCCGCCAAGGCTCATGCGCACGAAGGCACGGTTCATGCTGCGGGCAACGGACTTGCCCAAGGAGGTCTTGCCGACGCCTGGAGGGCCGACCAGGCACAGGATGGGCGCCTTGCCGCCTTTGACCTCGCGCTGCTTGGTGAGCTGACGCACGGCCAGGGCCTCGACGATGCGCTCCTTCGGCTCTTCGAGGGCGTGGTGGTCCTCGTCGAGCACCTGGGCGGTGCGGCCGACGTCGAGCACCTCCTCGTCCGACTCGCTCCAAGGCAGGTCGAGCAGCACGTCGAGGTAGGTGCGCACCACGGTGGCCTCAGGCGAACCGGCGGCCATCTTCTCGAGGCGCTCGATCTCCTTGAGGGCTCGCTCAGCGGCGTGCTCGGGCAGGCCCTTCTTCTCCACCTTGTCGCGCAGCTCGGCGGCCTCTGATGCCTCGTCGCCGCCCAACTCCTTCTGGATGGCCTTCATCTGCTCGCGCAGGTAGTACTCGCGCTGGTTGGCGTCCATCTGCTGCTTGACACGGGCGCTGATCTGCTTCTCGGTCTCGAAGCGCTCGAGGTCACGGCCGAGGAAGCCTAGCACCTGCTCCAAACGCGCCACGGCGTCGGCCTCCTCCAGCACGGCCTGCTTGTCGGCCACCTCCCAGGTGGCGTACTTGGCGACCACGTCGGCCAAGGGGCCTGGCTCGCGCAGGCTCTTGAGGTTCTCGAGGTGGAAGGAGTCGAGACGCAGGTGCTTGTTCTGCTGGGCGTACTCGCCGAAGGCGCTCTTGACCTGCTCGATCAAGGCGGCGACGCGCGTGTCGCCCTTCTCTGGGCTGATCTCGGGGATGTGGCTGACCTCGACCCGCAGGGTGGGGCCGGGCAGGTAGCGCTCCACGCGAGCGCGTTCGCGGCCCTCCACCAAGACCTGCAGGGTGTCGTCGGGGAGCCGGATGACCTGCTTGACCACGCAGACGGTGCCGATGTCGAAGAGGTCGTCTCCGGCCGGGTCGTCGACACGCGGTTCGCGTTGCAACACCAACAGCACGCGGTTGTCGGCGCCTTGCGCCTCTTCCAGCGTGCGCTTGGACTTGGGCCTGCCGACGTCGATGTTCTCCAACGTTCGGGGGAGGACCACCTGAGAGCGCAGGGGGATGACGGGAAGTTCTCGGTCCATGGTGGACATGAAACAACGTCCAGGCAGCTTGGACCGTAAGCCGCATCACCCCAAGGGGCCGAACATGCCATGCAGGACGCGATTCGTAAGCTGGCTTACATGGCCTCCCACAGCAGCCGGTGGCCGGCGACGCGCACCTGCAACCTGCCTTCTTGGCGGAAGCTCCACAGCTGGGCGTGCAGGGTGGTGTTCGCCAGGTGCCAGCGCGCCAGGTCGAGTGGCTTGACCTCGAGGGCCATGCAGACCCGCTCCAACAAGGTCGCGGCGTCGACACCGTCGGCGTGCTCGATGACCGACGCTCGGAAGCGCTCGAGGGAGCGCAGCGTGGCCTCGGCCAGGACTTCGGGCGTGGCAGGGGCACCGTGACCAGGCACGGCGAGGCGGGCGTCATGCTCGGCCACCCAGCCGGCAGAACGCAGTTGCCTGGCTGCGTCCTGCGCGAAGGGCATCGGGTACTTCTCCAGCACCTCGGGGCCGAAGACCGCGTCGGCCGCGAAGATCACGTCGTCCACCTCCACCGCCAGCTGCTCGTGACTGTGGCCACCGACGTCGTGCAGGCGGACGGTGATGCCGTCGACCTCCAAGGGACCTGGGTAGGCGAGGTGGTCGACGGGGCTGGCCTCGGCCATCAGCCAGTTCTGCATCAGTTCGGGTGGCGGGGCTGCGCCATGGCATAGGTAGATCGGCTCCAGCTTGGGCGCGCGGATCAGCTCGGCCTCCAGCGGTGGTGCCCACACAGGCACGCGCCGTTGCCTGAGCAGGTGGGCGTGACCGCCGAAGTGATCGGCGTGGGCATGGCTGCTGAGGATGCCGACCAGTTCGGCGCCGAGCCGCTCGCAGGCCCTCTGCACCCGGCGTCCGCCGTCCTTGCCCAGCCCCGTGTCGACGGCGACGGCCTTGCCGTCCTGGACCACCAGCAGGCTGTTCACCGTGCCAGGCAGCAGGTAGGCCCGTTCCGACAGGGCGACGGGATCGGGGATGGCCATGCCGGAGACTAGCCCTGCCGCCGCAGTCGCACCAGGTAGAAGCCGTCCAGCCCAGCCTCGTCCGGCAGGATCCAGCCACCGACCGAAGCAGCCTTCAGCGGCAACGGCAGCTCAGGAAGTTCGGTGGTCCAGTCATCACGTTCACCCAGGAAGCCTTCCACCACGCCCGGCCCCTCGCCGATGCCAAGCGCACAGACGGCGTAGACCAGCACGCCGCCCGGCAGCACGCGCTCCGCCACGGAGCGCAGCATGGCTGCTTGCAGGGTGGCAGCGGACGCGGCGTGCTCTTGGTTCCAGCGCAGCCTGATCTCCGGATGGCCACGCAGGGTGCCGGTCCCGGTGCATGGTGCGTCCAGCAGGGCCAGCTCCGTCATGGGCAAGGCATCGAGCGGCTGCGCGGCGTCGGCGACCACATGCGTGGCGCTCAGGCCCAGCCGCCGCAGGTTCCGCTCACCCATCCGCGAGCGTCGCGGCTCCAGCTCCACCGCCACCACATCGGCGCCGGCTGCCGCCAGCTGGGCGGTCTTCACCCCGTGGCCAGCACCGACGTCGAGCACCCTGCGTCCGCTCACCGCACCAAGAGCCAGCACCACGGCGGCCGAGGAGGGGTTCTGCGGCTGCACCATGCCAGCCGTGAAGGCCCGCAGCTCGCCGAGAGAGCGGCCGGGGCGCACCGCCAGGCTGCCTGGTAGGGGACCGGGCCGCCAACTCACCCCCTCGGCCTCCAAGGCCGCCGTGGCCTCTGGGCGAAGGACCGTCAACCACAGTGGGCTTGGACGCATCATGGCGTCAGCCGCGGCGCCAGCATGCACGTCCCCCAAGGCGCTGCGCAGCTCCTGCCACAACTCTGGCGTCAAGCCGTGTGAGGCGGCATCGTCGTGCACGTCTGCTAAGTCCACGGTGCGCAACACGGCGTTGACGAGGGAGGCCAGCCGCCTCGCCGGCCCACGCTGGGTCTTGACCAGCTCCACCCAGGCATGCACGGCGGCGTGCGGCGGGGTGCCGCGGATCAGGCGCTCGTAGCTCCCTGCGCGCAGCGCCCAGCGCACCGCATCGGGCAAGCGCGTGGGGTCGCGCAGGCGCGCTGCCAGCGCGGCGTCCAGCAGGGGCAGGTGGCGCAGGGTGCCGTAGACCGTGTCGGTGAGGTAGCCGCTGGCCTTGCGTCCTTCATCGGTGCCGAGCGCCTCGTCCAATGCCTTGCTGGCCTGGGCCCGGCCGGCAGCCACCGACATGAGTGCTGCCAAGGCGAGCTGCCTTGCGGCTTGGGAGGACGCCTGAGAAGACGCCTGGGAAGACGAGGTGGCCACGGCCGTCCAGCCTACGCCACCGCCGTCCTAGGCGGTTCGGCTCGTAACAGTCGCTCGTTGAATCGGGCTATTCAGCTCGCAGCGACCGCGCGCTGAATCAGGCCGTTCAGCTCGCGACAGACGCTCGCTGAACGGCTTGCACCTCGAAGCGCACGGCCGTGCGCTCCTCGCTGTGCAACTCAAGCTTCACGAAGCCGGGGGCCGTCACCAGGTCGAGCAGGTCCTGCTCCAGGTAGGCGCGGGCGATGGCCAAGGCTTTGACGGCCTGGTTGACCGCGTGCGGTCCGATGGCCTGAACCTCCACCGACCCTTCACTGCGCAGCAACGCGGCGATGGCTCCTGCCACGGAGTTCGGACGCGAAGCAGCGGAAACGCGAAGGGTCTCCATGCGGGCCTCCAGGAAATCGGTGCACGGGGTTGGCGAAAGCGCTCGCCAGCACGGTTTCGGTTGACAGTCAGCATAGCACCCCCGTATACTCCCCGGCGATGAACCGCGTTCCTCGCGTCCTGCTCGGGCATCGTGCCCTGGCTGACCAGCACGGTCGAATTCTAGGACCTTGGGGGTAAGGCGTCGGTTCGCCGCTCGCGGTCGACCACCTGGACCCCGCCACGCCAACCGGCTTGGCGGGGTCTTCTCGTGCAGGGCGACGGAGCAAGAGCGCGTCCCTGGCTGTAGCCAGGGACACCTAGGAGGGTGCGCATGAACGGTGCAGCGGCCGTACTGAAGGCCTTGGAGCGACAGGGGGTGACGACGGTCTTCGGTCACCCGGGCGGCGCCATCATGCCGATCTACGACGCGCTCTACGACTCGCCGATCAAGCACGTCCTGGTCCGCCACGAACAGGCGGGCTCCCACGCGGCCGACGCCTACTACCGGGCGAGCGGCCGGGTTGGCGTGTGCTTCGCCACCTCAGGACCGGGCGCCACCAACCTGGTGACTGGCCTGGCGACGGCCCACATGGACTCGTCGGCCGTGGTCGCCATCACCGGCAACGTGGCCCTCTCACTGATCGGCACGGACGCCTTCCAGGAAGCCGACGTCACGGGCATCACGCTGCCCGTCACCAAGCACAACTACCTGGTCAAGGACATCAAGGACATCCCCCGCATCATCGCCGAGGCCTTCCACATCGCCAGCACCGGCCGCCCTGGCCCGGTGCTGGTGGACGTGCCGAAGGACATCCAGCAGCAGGAGTTCGTCGGCAGCTTCGACGTCGAGATCGACCTGCCCGGCTATCGGCCGACGGTGGTGGGCAACGCCCGCCAGATCAAGCGCGCCGCCGAGGCGGTTCGGGCAGCCGAGCGCCCCGTGTTCATGGTGGGCGGCGGCGCCCAGGTGGCCTCCGCCGAGGTGGAGGCCTTCGCCGAGCTCACCGGCATCCCCGTCATCACCACGCTCATGGGCCTCGGCACCTTCCCGGCCGGCCACGAGCAGTCGCTCGGCCTGCCCGGCATGCACGGCACCGTGACCGCCAACCGCGCCATCAGCCACTGCGACCTCATCCTCGGCGCCGGCCTTCGCTTCGACGACAGGGTGACGGGCAAGCTCAGCCGCTTCGCCCCCAACGCCACCGTGGTGCACATCGACATCGATCCGGCCGAGATCTCCAAGCTGGTCAAGGCCAACGTGCCGGTGGTCGGCGACCTGCGCGACGTGCTGCCTCGCCTAGGTGAGGAGCTTGAGCCGCTGGCCATCGATGCGTGGTGGGAGCAGCTCAAGACCTGGAAGAGCAGCTACCCCGAGCGCTACAAGACCGACAAGCCGCTGATCTCGCAGGAGGTCATCGCCCTGCTGGCACGCGAGACACAGGGGCGCTGCGTGGTCACCACCGAGGTGGGGCAGCACCAGATGTTCGCCGCCCGTCTGTTCCCCACCCAAGGGCCCCGTAGCTTCATCAGCTCCGGCGGCCTCGGCACCATGGGCTTCGGCCTGCCTGCCGCCATCGGCGCGGCCTTCGCCCGGCCAGGGGAGACCATCGTCTGCGTGGCGGGCGACGGCAGCGTGCAGATGAACATCCAGGAGCTGGCCACCATCTACAAGCACCAGCTCCCCATCGTCATCGCCATCTGCAACAACGGCATGCTCGGCATGGTGCGGCAGTGGCAGGAGATGTTCCACGCCCAGCGCTACTCAGAGGTGTACCTGGCCGACTCCAACCCCGACTTCGCCAAGCTGGCCGAGGCATACGGCATCGCCGGCTACAACGTCTTCGACCGCGAGACGGCGGCCGAGCTGGTGCCCAAGGTGCTGGCCAGCGGCAAGCCGGCGGTCATCAACTTCGTGGTCTACGAGTCGGAGAAGGTGTTCCCCATGATCCCAGCCGGCGCCGGCCTCGACGAGATGATCATCGGCGATCAGGCGCCGAGCGAAGAGCCGGTGCCGTCGTGAGCGCCCGCAGCCACGTGCTCTCCGTCACCGTGCGCGACCAGCCCGGCGTGCTGGTGCGCATCGCGGCGCTCTTCGCCCGCCGCGGCTACAACATCGAGTCGCTGTCGGTGGCCCAGACCCACGAGCCAGGCATGAGCCGCACCACCTTCGTGGTCACCGGCGAGGACGAGTCCATCGAGCAGATGCAGAAGCAGCTGCAGAAGCTGATCGACGTCATCAAGGTGGTCGACCACTCCGAGGGCCCATACGTCGACCGCGAGCTCATGCTCATCAAGGTGGCGGTGCACAGCCCAGACGACCGCATCGAGATCCGTCAGATCGCCCAGGACTTCCGCGCCCGCATCATCGACGTGGCCAGGGACTCCTTGGTCTTCGAGGTCACCGGCGACGAGGGCAAGACCCAGGCCTTCATCGACCAGATGCGCCCCTTCGGCGTGCTCGACCTCATCCGCACCGGACGGGTGGCCCTGCCCCGCTCCGCCAGCCAGACCGACAGCCGTCAACCCACCAAGCAACGCGCAGCCTGAAACCCACCTCGAGGAGAAACGCAACGATGCCCACCACCATCTACTACGACGACGACGCCACCCTCTCTCACCTCGACGGCCAGACCGTGGCCGTCATCGGCTACGGCTCGCAGGGCCACGCCCACGCGCTGAACGCCAAGGAGAGCGGCCTCGACGTCGTGGTCGGCCTTCGTCGCAGCTCGGCATCGTGGGCCCAGGCAGAGGCAGCCGGCCTGAAGGTCATGGAGGTCGATGAGGCCGCCAAGGCCGGCGACCTCATCATGGTCCTGCTGCCGGACGAGATCCAAGGCAAGGTCTACCGTGAGCAGATCGCACCGCACCTGACCTCGGGCAAGGCGCTGCTCTTCGCCCACGGCTTCAACATCCACTTCCGCCAGGTGGTCCCGCCGGCCGACGTCGACGTCTTCATGGTCGCGCCAAAGGGCCCTGGCCACCTGGTGCGGCGCACCTACCAGCAGGGCGCAGGTGTGCCCTGCCTGCTGGCCATCCACCAGGACGCCAGCGGCACCGCCACCCAGCGCGGCCTCGCCTACGCCAAGGCCATCGGCGGCACCCGCGGCGGTGTGCTCACCACCACCTTCCAGGAGGAGACCGAGACCGACCTCTTCGGCGAGCAGGCGGTGCTCTGCGGCGGCGTCACGGCGCTGATGCAGGCCGGCTTCGAGACCCTGGTGGACGCCGGCTACCAGCCGGAGATCGCCTACTTCGAGTGCCTGCACGAGATGAAGCTGATCGTCGACCTGATCTACGAGGGCGGCTTCGAGGCCATGCGCCATTCGGTGTCGAACACCGCAGAGTACGGCGACTACCGCACCGGCCAGCGCATGGTCACCGACGCCACCCGCACCGAGATGAAGCAGGTGTTGCGCGAGATCCAACAGGGCGTCTTCGCCCGTGAGTTCCTGCTGGAGAACCAGGCGGGCCAGCCCGCCCTGCTCGCCCAGCGGGCGGCCACCTCCCGCACGCAGCTCGCCGAGGTGGGGGCAAGGCTACGCAAGATGATGCCCTTCATCGCCGGCAGCAAGGAGCAGTGAGCGCGCCCCACCTGGAGGACCCCATGTCCCACATCCGCATCTTCGACACCACCCTGCGCGACGGCGAGCAGACGCCAGGCGTGGCCCTCAACACCGCCCAGAAGATCGACATCGCCAAGCAACTGGCGCGGCTCAACGTCGACATCATCGAGGCCGGCTTCCCGATCACCAGCGCGGGTGACTTCGATGCGGTGCACCGCATCGCCCGCGAGGTGCAGGGCCCCGTCATCTGCGGCCTCGCGCGCACCGCCCGCGCCGACATCGAACGCGCGGGCCAGGCGCTCGAGCCGGCCCAACGCGGCCGCATCCACGTCTTCACCTCTGGGTCGAAGATCCATCTCGAGCACATGCTGCGCAAGACCGAGGAAGAGGTCATCGAGGCCTCCATAGACAGCGTGCGGCTGGCGCTGCAGTTCACCGACGACGTGGAGTTCTCCGCCCAGGACTGCCTGCGTGCCGATCGCGACTTCCTGCTGCGGCTCTACGGCGCCGCCATCGAGGCAGGCGCCACCACCGTCAACATCCCCGACACGGTGGGCTACGGCATGCCGGACGAGTACGCCGCGCTCATCCGCTTCCTGATCGAAGGCCTGCCCAAGCCCGGCGAGGTCATCTTCTCCACCCACTGCCACGACGACCTCGGCCTAGCCGTGGCCAACTCGCTGGCGGCGGTGGGCGCCGGTGCGCGGCAGATCGAGTGCGCCGTCAACGGCCTGGGTGAACGGGCGGGCAACGCCTCCTTGGAGGAGGTGGTCATGGCCATCGAGACGCGCAAGGACTACTGGGGCATCGGCACACAGATCGACACCCGCGAGCTCTACCGCACCTCGCGCATGGTGACCATGTTCACCGGCGTGCCGGTGCAGCCCAACAAGGCCGTGGTGGGGGAGAACGCCTTCAGCCACGAGGCAGGCATCCACCAGGACGGCGTCCTCAAGGCGCTGGAGACCTACGAGATCATGTCGGCCGCCACCGTGGGGCGCGACGCGGGGGTGCTGGTCATGGGCAAGCACTCCGGCAGGCGCGCCTTCCGCAAGACCCTCTCCGACATGGGCTTCGACGAGCTGGACGACGACACCGTCAACGCCCTGTTCAAGCAGTTCAAGGACCTCTGCGACCGCAAGCAGAGCGTGACAAGCGAGGACATCCGCGCCCTCGTCGACAACGAGACCAGCCGCGTGGCCGCCACCTACGTGCTGGAGTCGGTGCAGTTCCAGTCGGGCAGCCAGATGACGCCGGTGGCCACCGTGCGCCTCGCATGCGACACCGGGGTCTACACCGAGGCCTCCATCGGCGACGGTCCGGTGGACGCCGTCTACCGGGCGCTGGAACGGGTGGCGCAGGTGCCGCTGAAGCTGGAGAGCTACGAGCTGCGCGGGGTGGGCAGCGGCAAGGACGCCCTCGGTGAGGTCAACGTTCGCATGACCAGCGAGGGACGCACCGTGCACGGCCGTGGCCTGTCCACCGACGTGGTCGAGGCATCCGCCCTGGCCTACGTCGACGTGCTCAACAAGCTAGCCGCGGGCGTGGCGCGCAGCCGCACGCCTGTGGCCGCGCCCTAGAGCCCGCGGATCCTCGTGCGCGTCGAGCTCTACGACACCACCCTGCGCGATGGCAGCCAAGGCCAGGGCGTCAGCTTCACCAGCGACGACAAGGTGGCCATCGCGCAGCGGCTCGACCACTTCGGGATGGACTACATCGAAGGCGGCTGGCCCGGCTCCAACCCCAAGGACGCCGACTTCTTCCGCCGCATGCAGGACGTGCCGCTGACGCGCGCCAAGCTGGCCGCCTTCGGTGCCACCAGACGCAAGGACGTCGCCCCGGAGGACGACGCCAACCTGCGCGCCCTGGTGGAGGCAGAGACGGCGGTGGTCACCGTCTTCGGCAAGTCATGGCCACTGCACGTCACCGAGGCCCTCGGCGCCAGCCTGGACGAGAACCTGAGGATGATCGCCGACTCCGTGCGCTTCCTGCTTGCGCACGGTCGCGAGGTGATCTACGACGCAGAGCACTTCTTCGACGGCTACCGGGCCGATCCCGACTACGCCATGGCCACCCTGCTGGCTGCGGCCGAGGCAGGCGCAAGGCGGTTGGTGCTGTGCGACACCAACGGCGGCTCGCTGCCCGATGCGGTGGAGGCGGCCACCCTGGCAGCGGCAGGGCACCTGGCCCCGTACGGGCCGCTGGTCATCGGCGCGCACACCCACGACGACGGCGGGCTGGCGGTGGCCAACGCGCTGGCGGCCGTGAAGGCCGGCGCCCGCCATCTGCAGGGCACCGTCAACGGCTACGGCGAGCGCTGTGGCAACGCCGACCTGCTGACGGTCCTGGCCAACCTCAGCCTCAAGCTCGGGGCCGACCAACCACAGCTCCTGAGCGAGCTGCGCCTGCTGTCGCGCTACGTCGACGAGCGCGCCAACCTGGAACCCAACCTTCGTCGCCCGTACGTGGGCGACGCCGCCTTCGCCCACAAGGGCGGGGTGCACGTCTCGGCCGTCAACCGCCGACCAGACACCTACGAGCACGTGCCGCCCGAGACCGTGGGCAACGAGCGGCAGGTGCTGCTCTCCGACCTGTCCGGCCGTGCCAACCTGCATGCCAAGGGCGCGACGCTGGAGGCAGGGGACGATGCAGGCGAGTTGGTGCTCCACCTCAAGGAGCTCGAGCATCAGGGCTACGCCTTCGAGGGCGCCGAGGCCTCCTTCGGCCTGGTGGCGAGGCGGCTGCGCGGTGAGCACCCCAGCTACTTCGAGCTGCAGGGCTACACCGTGGTCATCGACAAGCGCGAGGGTGACCTCACGCCACGTTGCGAGGCCACCGTCCGCTTGAGCGTGGGCGGCGTGGCCAGCCACACGGCGGCCGAGGGCGAGGGGCCGGTCAACGCCCTCGACCAGGCGCTGCGCAAGGCGCTGGAGTCCTTCTACCCGCGGCTGGCCGAGCTGCGCCTCACCGACTACAAGGTGCGGGTGCTGTCGGGACCGCAGACCGGCACCAGCAGCGTGGTGCGGGTGCTGGTGGAGACCACGGACGGCCACAACACCTGGGGCACGGTTGGTGCCGACAGCAACATCATCGACGCCTCCTACGCCGCGCTGATCGACGCCATCGAGTCCAAGCTGCTGGCCGACCAGACCCGACCACCCGGGCCGCTCGTGCGCACAGTTCACAAGCAGGACACGGTCCCCGCCTTCGATAGCTAGGCGCAGGGCGCCGCCGGCCTACGGCACGACGGTCCGCACTCGCTGCTCGTATCCGGCGAAGCGTGTCCTGGAGCGGCTTTCCGAACTGTGTCGCGTTGACATCCCCCAAGGCCGGTTGCTAGACTCGCCCACCCGACCAAGGGTCGGTGCGTAGCCCTCATGACAGCTTCGTGGCCCTCGGCAGGGCCGCCATGCCTCTCCTCGCACGTCCACGCACGGCGGTCGGTCTCGCCCAAGGGACCTCCGCGCGAAAGGACCAGATGAGCCAGACCTCGGATTTCGGCAGCCTAGCTTGGCCCAACGAACGTGATGCATGCGGCGTCGGCTTTATCGCCGCCTTGCACGGCGGTCCGCGCCGCTCGGTGCTCGACCAGGCGCTGGTGGCCTTGCGCAACCTGGCGCACCGCGGCGCTGTGTCGGCCGACGGCCGAACGGGCGACGGCGCCGGGGTGCTCACGCAGATCCCCCACGCGCTGTTCCGCCGCGAGCTGGCCGATCAGGGTCTGAGCTTCGGCGCCGACGATGAGCTGGGCGTCGGCACCTTCTTCGTCGCCAACGACGCCCCGGTGGAGGAGATCTACCGGGTCATCGACGAGGTCATCCGTGGCGACGGCCTGCGTGTGCTGGCCTGGCGCGAGATCCCCATCGACGACGGTGTCCTCGGTGAGGAGGCGAGGTCGAGACGCCCGATCATGCGCCAGGTGCTGGTGCAGCGACCGGCCAGCTTGGTGGGCAGCGGGCACGAGCTGGTGCTGGCCTACGAGCGCGCCCTCTACCTCTGCCGCAAGCGCATCGAGCGTCGCCTGCGCGAGGCCGATCTCGGCCGCATCTACCTGCCCTCCTTCTCCAGTCGCACGCTGGTCTACAAGGGCCTGATGATGGGCGACGCCCTCGACTCCTTCTACCGCGACCTGGCCGACCCCGACTACGCCACCGCCATCGCCGTCTTCCACGAGCGCTACAGCACCAACACCCGCTCGTCCTGGTCGCTGGCGCAGCCTTTCCGCTTCCTCGGGCACAACGGCGAGATCAACACCCTGCAGGGCAACGTCAACTTCATGGGCTCGCGCGAGCCGGTGCTGCGCAGTCGGGTCTTCGGCGCCACGGTGTCCGAGCTTCTGCCCATCATCGAGGCAGGCGGCTCCGACTCTGCCGCCCTCGACAACGCCTTCGAGCTGCTCACCCTGGCCGGCCGCGACCCGCTGCACGCCTTGGCCATGCTGGTCCCCGAGGCCTTCGAGGGCGACGAGTCCATGGATCCCGACCTGAGGGCCTTCTACGAGTACCACGCCACCCTGATGGAGCCGTGGGACGGTCCGGCGGCCTTGGCGCTGTCGGACGGGCGCTACGCCATCGGCGGCTTGGACCGCAACGGCCTGCGGCCGCAGCGCTATGCCATCACCGAGGACGGTCTCGTGGTCATGGGCTCAGAGGCCGGTGTGGTGCCGCTGCCTGACAAGCGCGTGGTCGAACGCGGCCGCCTGCGCCCAGGTGGCATCCTGGCCGTCGACGTGCAGGAGGGAAGGCTGCTGCGCAACGCCGACGTGAAGAAGGACCTCGCCAGCCGCGCGCCCTACCGCGCCTGGATCGAGGAGCACCTGCGGCAGGCGCCTCCACCGCTGTCCTTCGAGCTGCCGGCTGCCCGCCCATGGACGGCCGAGGGCCTCGTACGCACCCAGAAGCTCTACGGCTACAGCAGCGAGGACATCGACCGCATCATCGAGCCCATGGTCAGGGAGGGCGAGGTCCCCGTCGGGTCGATGGGGGACGACACGCCATTGGCGGTGCTCTCCGAGCAGCCCCAGCAGCTCTACCGCTACGTCAAGCAGCGCTTCGCCCAGGTGACCAACCCGCCCATCGACGCCCTGCGCGAGCGCAGGGTCATGTCACTGCACACGGTGTTGGGGCCGCGTGGCTCGCTGCTGGACGAGGAGCCCGGCTCGTCGAACGTCATGCGCTTCGACAACCCGGTCATCGACGAGGGCCAGTTCGAGTGGCTGCTGTCGCGCAGCGAGTTCAGGCCGCTGGTGCTGAGCACCACCTGGCGCGTGGCCGACGGCCCTGAAGGCATGGAGCCGGCGCTGGAGGCCCTGTGCAAGGCGGCGGCCGATGCCGTGGAGGCAGGGCACGGCATGCTGGTGCTCTCCGACCGCGACGTCGGGCCTGATCGGGCACCCATCCCCATGCTGCTGGCCGCATCGGCCGTGCACCAGCGCTTGCTCAAGGTGGGTCGCCGCACCCGCACGGCCTTGGTCTGCGACACAGGCGAGGCGCGCGAGGACCACCACATCGCCTGCCTCATCGGTTACGGCGTCGCCCTCGTGCATCCCTACCTGGCGCTGGCCACCGCCCGCGACCTGGCCGAGAACGCCAAGGACGGTCCGATCTGCGACGCGGCCACCGCCACCCAGCGCTACATCGCCGCCCTGGAGAAGGGGCTGCTGAAGATCATGTCCAAGATGGGCATCTCGGCCGTCTCCAGCTACCGTGGCGCGCAGATCTTCGAGCTCATCGGCATCGACAGCCAGGTCGCCGAGCGCTACTTCAGCGGCACCCCGAGCCGCCTAGGCGGCGCGGGACTCGTCGCCTTCGCCACCGACGCCCTGCGTTGCCACGCCGAGGCCTTCGGCGAGGACCCGGTGCTGCGCGACCGAGGCATCTACCGCTTCCGCAAGGCAGGCGAGTACCACGCCCTTCACCCACTGGTGTTCAAGTCATTGCACAAGGCGGTGCGCTTCGGCGACAGTGAGGCCTACAGCGAGTACGCCAGGCAGGTGGACGAGCGACCACCGACCAACCTGCGTGACCTGCTGACCTTCGAGGCCGTCGGCGAGCCCATCCCACTGGACGAGGTGGAGCCCATCGAGGCCATCGTGCAGCGCTTCTCCACCCAAGCCATGAGCCACGGCTCGGTGTCGCGCGAGACGCACGAGACGATGGCGGTGGCGATGAACCGCCTTGGCGGCAAGAGCAACTCCGGCGAGGGTGGGGAGGACCCCCAGCGCTACCAGCCATACACCCGTGACATGGACGAGATGGGCAGGGGCGGCTGGTTCCCCAAGGCAGGCGACTGGGGCAACAGCGCCATCAAGCAGGTGGCATCCGGCCGCTTCGGCGTCACGGCCGCCTACCTGGCCTCCGCCAAGGAGATCGAGATCAAGATGGCGCAGGGGTCCAAGCCAGGGGAAGGTGGGCAGATCCCTGGGCACAAGGTCAACGAGGAGATCGCCAGCATCCGCCGCAGCGTGCCCGGCGTCACCCTCATCTCGCCCCCACCGCACCACGACATCTACTCCATCGAGGACCTGTCGCAGCTCATCTACGACCTCAAGCGGGTCAACCCGCGCGCCCGCGTCGGGGTGAAGCTGGTGGCCACCAGCGGCGTAGGCACCATCGCCACCGGGGTGGCCAAGGGTTACGCCGACAACGTGCAGATCTCCGGCCATGACGGCGGCACGGGCGCCTCGCCGCTGTCCAGCATCAAGAACGCCGGCCTGCCTTGGGAGGTTGGCCTGAGCGAGACGCAGCAGGCGTTGGTGGCCAGCGGTCTGCGTGGCCGCGTCACCCTGCGCGTGGATGGCGGCCTCAAGACCGGCCGTGACGTGGTCGTCGCCGCGTTGATGGGGGCCGAGGCCTTCGGCTTCGGCACCGTTGCGCTGGTGGCGGCAGGCTGCGCCATGATCCGCCAGTGCCACCTCAACAGCTGCCCTGTCGGCATCGCCACCCAACGCGAGGACCTGCGCGCCAAGTACGCGGGTGAGCCGGAGCACATCGTCCGCTTCATGAGCTTCGTCGCCCAGCAGGTGCGGGTCATCCTGGCCGGCCTCGGCGCCCGCAGCCTCGACGAAGTGATCGGCAGGGTGGACCTGCTGCGTTCGAAGGAGATCCAGCTACCCAAGTCGGCCGCCCTCGACCTCAGTTCCTTGCTGGCCAACGCCGACCCGGAAGGTCTGCAGCCGCGCCGTGGGCAGGCGGGCGATGACGGCCTCGTGCGCAACGACCGTCCCCACGACGAGCCGCTCGACGAGCAGCTGCTCAGGGACGCCGCCCCCATGCTGGACGGTGGGACGCCGGTCGACCGGAGCTACGCCGTCAGCAACCGCGACCGCTCGCTTGGCGCCCGCCTGGCCGGCGAGATCGCCTACCGGCTGGGTGACGCCGGTCTGCCTGCCGGCAGCATCAGCTACCGCTTCCGTGGATCGGCTGGCCAGAGCTTCGGCGCCTTCACCGTGGCAGGCACGCGGCTCACCCTGGTCGGTGAGGCGCAGGACTACGTCGGCAAAGGCATGAGCGGTGGCGAGCTGATCATCCGGCCGCCAGCGGGCAGCATCCTGGCCAGCGACCGCTCGGTGATCCTCGGCAACACGGCGCTCTACGGCGCGACGGGTGGTGGGCTCTTCGCCGCCGGTCAGGCCGGCGAGCGCCTGGCTGTGCGCAACTCCGGGGCGGTGGCGGTGGTGGAGGGCTGCGGCGACCATGGGGCCGAGTACATGACCGGCGGCGCGGTGGTGGTGCTTGGCAGCATCGGGCGCAACTTCGGTGCCGGCATGTCCGGTGGCGTGGCCTACCTGCTCGATCCAGACGGCTTGGCCGCCGAACGCGTGAACCCGGCGATGGTGGCCATGTCCGAACTGGGCGATGGCGACCTGGCTCTGGCCCGTGGGCTCATCGCGCACCACCTCAGGCTCACCGGCTCGGAGGTGGCCGCCGCCTTGTTGGCCGACTGGACGAGCGCCGCCGCGAGGCTCAGGCGTGTCGCGCCCAAGCTGGCCGACGCTGCAGCGGTGCAGGTGCACGACGCCGGGCTCAGCGCCTCGTTGGCCTCGCTAGGTCGCTTGCAGGTGACGACCACCTCGGTCGGACCGGCGGGGAGCATGGGGACCGGCCAGGACTGACGCCGGTCGATCTTGCGCTGATTCAGCTCAGGTAGGTGACGGTGCCGTCGAGGGCGGCCACCACCAGGCCATCGCCGTAGGGCAAGGGGCTGGCTTGCACTGGACCGGCGGCGACGCGGTGGCGGACCAGCTCGCGTCCACTGCGCAGGTCGAAGGCCAGCAGCTCGCCGCCCTCGTTCGCCAGGTAGAGCGAGCCGGCCGCCACCACCGGTGCAGCCGTCACGGGATGGGCGAGCTTGGCCGACCACACGTCGTCACCTGAGCGCAGGGCGAGGGCGTGGAGTTGCGTCCCCCATGAGCCGACGAAGACCAGCCGTCCGCCAACGGCAGGCGGTCCCCACAGCTCGCCTTCCACATCGTAGGTCCAGGCTACCTCGTGGCTGCGCGCGTCGAAGGCATGGAGCTCACCGCCGCGGGTGGGCAGCAGCAGCAGGCGACCGGCAGAGACCGCGGGGCTGACCATGGGGCCGACCTCGACGCGGAAGCGGTTGGCGCCGTCCTTGACATCGACCGCATGCAGCCAGCCGTCCATGGTGGCGGTGACGACGAGGTTGCCATGCACGGTCGGCGGGGTGGCAGCAGGGGAGCCAAGCTCACGGCGCCAACGAGGCTCGCGGGCTTCTGGCCCCCATCGCTCGAGCCGCCCGTCCCGGCAGGACACCAGCACGTCGCCTGCCAAGGCGGTCAGGCCGACGGCGTCCATGTCGGCCGAGCGCCAGCGCAACTCGCCATCCGGCCAGCCGATGACGTGCATGCTGCCATCGCGCGCGGTGATCCATAGCCGGTCGCCCACGATCAGCGGTGCCGAGCTGACCTCATCCTCCAAGGCGAAGCGTGCATGCAGGCCGCCGTCCGCCGGCCGCAGCACGGCGAGGGCATCGGTGCGTTGGGCGACCAAGATGAAGCCGTCGGCCGCCAACAGGCCGGCGGGCCACTGTGGCCCTTCGTCGAGGCGGACCTGCCAGCGCGGTTGAACCGCAGCGGCGTTCGCGATGGCGCTCGGGTAGACGCTGCGCCGACCGCTGCCGCCGTGGGGACGCCGGCCTACCTTGGCCAGGCCTTCTGCGCGGATCGCCCGCAAGGCGTCGGCGACCTGGGCGGCAGAGCCTGGCCGCTTCTCAGGCTGCTTCTGCAGCAGACGCTCCAGCAGGGCACAGAGCGACGGCTGCACCCCTGGGTTGACCTCCTGCGCCGGCTTGGGCGCGTGGTGCACGTGCTGGTACATGATCGCCTGGTCGTTCTCGGCGTCGAAGGGCGCCTCGCCCGTCACCGTGCGGTAGAGCACCGCGCCGAAGGCGTAGAGGTCGGTGGCGGCCCCGGTGACGTCGCCAGTGGCCTGCTCGGGCGCCATGTACTGCGGGGTGCCGAGCGTCGAGCCGGTGCGGGTGAGCTGGCGAGACGTCTCGGTGAGCTGCACGAGGCCGAAGTCCATGACCTTCGGCTGCCCGCCCTCCGAGAGCAGGATGTTGCGGGGCGTGAGGTCGCGGTGCACCATGCCGAGGCGGTGCACGTAGGCAAGGGCCTCGGCCACGGCGATGGCGCCGTCCATGAGCGCGATGAAGGGCTCGGCGTCGTCGCTCACGGGGCCGAGGTCGGTGAAGGGTCCGCCCTCCACCAACTCCATGGCGAAGTAGACGTGCTCGCCCTCGCCCATGTCGTAGATGGAGACGATGGCCGGGTGGTTCAGGCGCGCCAGTGCGCGGATCTCACGCCGGAAGCGGTCTGCATCCGTCTCGGTGAGGTGGGGGCGCAGCACCTTGAGGGCCACCGTGCGTTCCAGCCGACGGTCGTGCGCGCGGAACACATGGCCCATGCCCCCTTGCCCAAGGGGACCCAGGATGTCGTAACGCCCGCCTAAGACGTCGCCCGCTCGGAACACCTCGGGGGCTCAGTGCTCGTCGAGCGCTTCGAGCAGGCTGGCGTCGAGTTGTCCGTTCTCGACCGCACGGTTGAGCATCTCGATGCCGAGACGCACCACCTCGGACTTGGAGACCAGGCGCTCCGGGTTCGATAGGTGGTAGGCCGTCTTGGTCAGCAGCGAGTCCTGCTCTTCGCTGATGACCACCTGCAGCCGCTTGCTCTTGTCGCGTTTGGGCACGGCTCCTCCAGATGCATCACCATAGCATCATCCTGATGGTACGGCAGTGGTTGACCAACCGAGTGTGCAGCGATAGACTCATCTTACACATCGTGTGCACGAACCACACACGTGGTCACTGGCACCGACCGGAGGCAAGCATGGTCGCACGCAACCTGTTCCAGATCGTCGGAGGCAAGCCGTTGGCCGGCGAGGTGGAAGTGCAGGCCATGAAGAACTCGGTGCTGCACCTGCTCTTCGCCAGCCTGCTCAGCGACGAGCCCGTCATCATCCAGCAGGCACCAAGGCTCACCGACGTGCAGGTTGGCGTCGAGATCCTCGAGCACCTCGGCGCCACGGCCGCCTGGCATGGGCGCGACCTCCATCTGCACGCCAGCTCCGTGGAGCGCAGCCAGGCGCCTTACCGCCTGGTGAGCAAGATGCGCGCCAGCTTCGTCGTCATGGGGGCCCTGCTTGCCCGCACGGGCGAGGCCAGGGTATCGATGCCCGGTGGTTGCGCCTTCGGACCGCGCCCGGTGGACCGACACCTCAGGGCCTTCGCCGACCTTGGCGTCGAGATCACGGAGGACGGCGACGACTTCGTGGCCAAGCGCCTCGCGCCCCTGCAGGGTCGCGTCGTCTTCGAGGCACCCACCGTCGGCGGCACCCAGAACGTCCTGCTCGCCACCGCCCTCGGCGCTGGCGAGGTGGAGATCGAGAACGCCGCCTTGGAGCCTGAGGTGGCCGATCTGGCCGACCTGCTCAACGCCATGGGCGCCCGCATCGAAGGCGCTGGCACCCCCTGGATCCGCATCCAGGGGGTCGACCGGCTGCACGGCACCCGCTTCCGCCCCATCCCCGACCGCATCGAGGCGGGGACCTTCATGCTGGCCGCCGCCGCCACCCGTGGCGACATCGTCCTTCGTGGCGTGCGCATGGACCACGTCGGCGCGGTGCGCGACAAGCTGGTCGAGGCCGGCGTGCGGATGGTGGACGAGGACCGCGACGCGCTGCGGGTGGACGCCACCGGCGAACTGCGCTCGGTCGACGTCACCGCCACCGAGTTCCCCGGTCTGCCGACCGACCTGCAGGCCCCCTTCGGCGCCTTCCTCGCCACGGTGCCTGGGCTGAGCGTGGTGCGCGACAGGGTCTACCCCGAGCGTTTCACCCACGTCGACGAGCTGCGCAAGATGGGCGCCAAGCTGGAGCTGAGCGAGCGCACCCTGGTGGTCCATGGCGGCAAGCCCATGGTCGGCACCGATGTGCATGCCGCCGACCTGAGGGCAGGCATGGCGCTGGTGCTGGCCGGCCTTGCGGCTGATGGCACCACGCTGCTCAGCGGCGTGGAGTACCTCGACCGCGGCTACGAGCGCTTGGCCGAACGGCTCTCGTCCTTGGGCGCCTCGGTGCTCAGGTTGACATCGTCGGTGGAGTCACCGGCCTCGGTCTCGGTCGCCTCGATGGCCGCCGGCGCCGGCTCGGGCTGATCCCCCCAGACGAGGTCCTCGTCCTCGTCGATGAGGTGCGGCCTGTCCTCCTCGAAGAAGTAACGGGGTGGCCGCGGGGTCTCCGCCGCAGGCTGCCCGTCCGGCTGCACGCCGGCCGGCCCTTCGGCGGTGGTCGTCTCTGGAGCGGCGTCGACCGCGACCTCCCGGGTTCCTCCCGAAGGCGGGGCGGTGACAGGCCGAGGACCTCGACCCGTCCTGACGCCCTTCGCAGGGGCGACACGCCTCATGTCGAAGTCACCGGCCTTGGCTTTCGCCTTGGGTTTCACGTCGGCCTTCGCCTTGGGGCCGATCTCGCCACCCGCCGACGAACCGGCACGGCTACGCCACACCACGCCGGCAGCGCCCAGCGCCAACCCTAGGCCCATCATCGTCCACCACACCCAACTGCCCAGGCTGCGGCGAGCCAGGGTCGCCGGGGTGGGCAGCCGTCCCGTGATGCGCAAGGCCTCGAGCGCCTCCGCCCCCCCAGGCAGCACATCGACCACCGGTGGCCAGTCCTCGGCGCTGGAGAAGGCCCAGGGCGAGGCCTGCCGCTCGAAGGGGCGCCAGCCCTGCTCACGGAAGGGGTCGTGCACACCGCTGATGGCGTACAGGTCCACCGAGCGAAGGTCGAGCGGCAAGCCGTCCGGCGAGCTGGGCCAGGCCAGCTGCAGCACCCGCCCCTCGATGCCGGCGGCCGCCTCGACAGGGACCTGGGCCTCGCCGTCCTCGCCGACCTGCCACAACCATGCGCCGTCACCGGTGACGCGGTAGGCCAGCTCCCAGCCACGGCCTTGCGGCATGCCAAGCGTCGAACCAGGGAGCAGATCCTCCACACCACCGGGGGCGAGGTCGACGTAGATCTCGATGATCGGCTGCAGCAGGCCGAGCGGCCCAGCGCCATCGACCTCCACCGCCGCGAGTTCCAACAAGATGCCATCGGCCGTGTGGCTGACCGAGACCAGGTCGTACCAGGCGGGGTCGGCGTACCGCACGGCGCTGGGGGGCAGGAGGCCGAGCACGGCCTCCTGCTCCTCCACAGGCGCGAGGGGATCTAGGTCGGGCGACTGCGCCAAGGCCACAGCCAGCACCAGCATGCAAGTGACCAGCCAAGCGAACCGCCATCTGACAGAGCTCATGCTCATGACCGCCGCTCCAAGGCCCATTCGACCAGGGCAAGGGCCAGCTTGGGTGCGTCGTGCTGGGCGCGAGGGCCCTCCCCGAGCACGGGGCGCAGCAGCAGATCCACACCTGCGTTCCTGAAGACCTGCAGCTCGAGGTGCACCAGCTCGGCCTGCTCGCTGCGGTAGGCCTCGAGCCTTGCATCGTCCACCGCCTCGTCGTTGACCAGCACCAGGTCGGGGAAGCGACCAAGGTGCTCGTGGATGGTGCGGACATGGTCCCATGCGCCGAAGGCGTCGGTCTCGCCGGCCTCGGTCATGATGTTCACCACGTAGACGACCGGTGCCTCCGTCTCACGCAGGGCGCGGGCCACATCAGGCACCAGCAAGGGCGGCAACACCGAGGTGAAGAGGCTGCCGGGGCCGAGGATGACCAGCTCGGCCTCGGCGATCGCCTGGCTGACCTCGGGCAAGGCATCGATGTCGGCCGGCTCCACGCTCACCCTCTTGCTTGGACCAGGCACCCTGCGGACCTCGCTCTCGCCCTCCACCACCCGCCCGTCGGCCTTCTCCACCCGCAGGCTCACCGGCTTGGCGGTGGCGGGCCACACGGCGCCGTGCAGGTTGAGCAGGCGCTGGATGACCCGAAGCCCCTCGGCGAAGTCGCCTTCCACCTCGCTCAGGGTGGTGATGAGCAGGTTGCCGAAGGTGTGGCCCTCCAGCTCACGACCCCGCTCGAAGCGGTACTCGAGCAGGCGACCAAGGGCGCCTTCGTCATCGGACAAGGCGGCAAGGCAGTCGCTGAGGTCGCCTGGCGCCGGCATGTCGAAGGCGGCGCGCAGGCGCCCGGAAGAGCCGCCGTCGTCGCTCACCGCCACCACGGCCGTGAGGTTGGAGCTGTGGCCCCTGAGGCCGCGCAACAGCAGGCTCAGCCCGGTGCCACCACCGATGGCCACGATCTTGGGGCCCCTGCCCAGCTGCAGCCGTCGGTGCAGGACCTCAGCAGCCTCGTGGGGTCGCTCCATCCAGTTCGACAGCAGCGAACGGTTCAGTCGCCCGATGGCGGCCACGCAGGTCACGATGCCGATGATCGCGAGGGCAGCCATGATCCAACCGCCATGACGCGCCCAGGTGGGGCTGACGAGCATCACCTCGAGCGGCACGGCCAACTCACGGCGACCATCGCCCAACAACCACAGCACCAGGGCCGTGATGGCCACCACGCCAAGCAGCGCACCAGCAAGCGCCCAGGCCACATGGCGCTTCACCCCCATGCCCGGCGCCAGCCAGTAGCGCCAGGAGGCGAGGTAGCGACGGCGGTCGAGCGGCTTCAAGAGCCGGCCCCAGCCAGACGGCAAGCGACCACCGCGTCACCGCGGTCCACCACGGCGGCGTCACGCAGGCCGGCCAGCAGGCGCCCTGGGCAGAGGAAGGCGCCGCCACGCATGCGCACCACCGACTGCCCCCACCACTGCATGGTCAGGGTGTTGGCCGCCTCGGGCAGCGGCTCTGGCGCGGGTGGGCGCCCCTGCCAGACCCGCCAACGCTCGCCATCGAAACGAAGGTAGGCCGGGTGTCCGGCCACCAGCACCTCGAACACCGGCAACTCACCAGCACCCGAGACCAGCGACCACTGCTCGGGCTTGCGGAAGCCGACGTCGGCGGTGACGCAGTCGAGGCCGGCGGGTGGCGCACCGTCCATGACCACAGGCACGGCCTCGTTGACGACACCACCGCCCCGCAACAGACCCGCCCAGGCTTCTGCCGTGTCCCTGTCCAGGTAGCAGCCCACCCTGACCCGCACGTACTGCAGGCCGGCCTGCATGGTGAACTCGGTGTAGGCAGGCAGGCCGTGCAACTGCAGCTCCGCTGCCATGCCCCTTGCCTCGCGCAGGTCGCGCAGGGCCACGGTCTGCACGGTCCAGACCTCCTGGGCCGCGGCCAGCGCACAGGCCAGCCAGCCGGCGATGGCACAGGCCAACCGCGCAGTGCGCAACCTGCTCAAGCCACACCTCGCTGGTCGAGCGAGGCGCGAGCCAGCGTGGCGAAGTTCGCCAGCACAGCTAGGCCGACGGCCTGGCTCTTCTCCGGATGGAACTGGGTGGCGTGCACGGCGCCGCGGGAGAAAGCGCTGAGGAAGCGGGTGGGACCGTACTCGGTCACGGCCCCGCTGCTGCCTGCCGGCAGCGCCGTCCGGCCCGGTCCAGCGTCGTCCTGCTCGCCGAAGCTCACCACGTAGGAGTGCGCGAAGTAGGCATAGGATCCGGCCGGCACGCCGGCGAGGAGCGGCGGATCGCCCACCGGCTGCAGCGCGTTCCAACCCATGTGCGGGACGCTCACCTCGGAGGCGGGGAAGCGCGCGACTCGGCCGGGGAGCAGGCCGAGGCCAGGCACGCCAGGCGCCTCCTCCGAACCCTCCATCAACAACTGTAGGCCGACACAGATACCGAGGAAGGGCCTGCCAGCGTACAGGTGCTCGCGCACCACCTTCTCGAAGCCACTGGCCTTGAAGGCCTGCATGACCTGACCGAAGTGCCCCTGCCCGGGCAGGACGAGGGCGTCTGCACCCACGGCGTCACTTGGCCGGTCGCTGCGAACGACGGGCACCCCTGCTGCAGCCATCGCCTTGGCCACGCTGCGCAAGTTGCCTGCTCCGTAGTCGATCAACACCACCCGCATGGGTTCAGAGCGCCCCCTTGGTCGAGGGGAGCTGGTCGCCGGTGACACGGGTGGCGGCGTACAGCGCTCTGGCGAAGGCCTTCACCACGGCCTCGCAGCCGTGATGGGGGTCGCCCGTTGCCAACCAGCGCACGTGCATGGTGGCGCGGGCGTGGTTGGCGAAGCCACGGAGCAGCTCGCGCAGATGGTAGGTGTCGAAGCCACCGACGTCGCCGGCCACCGCGGCCGGCTCGAAGGCGAGGAAGGGTCGACCACAGAGATCGATGACCACATGGACGAGGGTCTCGTCCATGGGCACGAAGGCGTCGGCATAGCGTTCGATGCCGACGGCGTCGCCCAAGGCCTCACGCAGCGCCTGGCCAAGCGTGATGCCGAGGTCCTCGGCCAGGTGGTGCACGTCGATGTGCAGGTCACCCTTGGCTTTGACTTCCAAGCCCAACCGGCCGTGGCGGACCACCTGATCGAGCAGGTGGTCGAGGAAGCCGTGGCCGGTGCTTGGCTGGCCGCGACCACCGGCGTCCAGGTCGAGGTCGATCAGCACGTCCGTCTCGAGGGTGACGCGGTGGACGCGAGCACGTCGTTCAGCCATGAGCCACCTCCGCGGCGTGGCCGAGGTCGGGCGCCTGGTCCCATGCCTCCAACAAGGCCACGTTCTCCTCTGGCGTGCCGACGCTCACCCGCAGGCAGCCACTGAGGCCGGGGAGGGCGTCCTGACGGCGTAGCAGCACGCCGGCCTGCTGCAGCTGCCGGTAGCGCGCACCGGCGTCGGGCACCCGCAGCAGCAGGAAGTTGGTGACGCTGGGGAAGACCTCCACCCCCGGCCGACTGGCGAGCGCCGCCGCCAAGCCATCCCGCTCGGCCAAGGTGCGACTGATGCGCTCCTCGAGCAGGCCTTCTTCTTCCAGAACGGCTTCGGCGACGGCCACCTGCATGGCAGAGACCCAGAAAGGCAGGCAGGCCTTGCGCAGCTGCACGCTCAGCTCCGGCTGCGCCATGGCGTAACCGAGGCGCACACCGGCCAGGCCGTACGCCTTCGACAGGGTGCGCAGGCGTACCACCTGGCTGGAGGCAGCCAGGCTGCGGTGGTCGTCGCCACTGAACTCGGCGTAGGCCTCGTCGATGACCACCATCCAGCCAGGGCCGGCCGCCTCGACGACCCTTCGCAGGTCGGCCAACGGCACACGGTTGCCCGTCGGCGCCATGGGGGAGGCGAGGAACAGCACGCCCTCGCCCCTGGCCAGCTCGGCCCGCAGGGCGTCGACGGGCAGGCTGAAGCCCGGCCCCAAGGGGACCTCGGTCAACTCCGCACCCAGCAGCCTGGCCTGGAGCGCGTAGACGGAGAAGGTCGGCGCCACCGTCAGCACCCGCCGCCCGAGACCGGCCACGATGGTGAGGGTCTGGATCAGCAGGTTGGAGCCGCCGGCGATGGTCACACCTTCCGCCGGCCAGTCGTGCCGTGCGCCCAAGGTGGCGGCCAGGCCCATCGGATGCACCTCGGGGTAGCGGTTCCACGCGCCGGAGGCCAGCTTGGCCAACACGGAAGCGCGCAAGCCATCGGGGAGATCGAGCGGCGACTCGTTCTGGTCGAGCTTGATCGCGGCGGGCCGCGCTTCGAAGGCGTAGGCAGGCAGGGCACGGACCTCGGGGCGCACGCTCATGGCGTCCATGCTAGCTCGCTGCCCCCGGCCCTGGGTCACTGCCCGGCGCGCAAGCGGGCGTCCTCGACGTACGGACCGGCGACAGACTCCAGGCTGGGCTGCAGGGCCAAGGCTGTGTCGAAGGCGGTCACCGCGTCTCCGAAGCGTTCTGAACCGTAGAGGGCGAGGCCGAGGTTGAAGTGGGCCAAGGCGTTCTGCGGGTTGATGGCCAGGGCCTGGCGCAGGGTGACAAGGGCGAGGTCGAAGCGCCCTACCTGCGTGTGGGCGTAACCGAGGTTGTTGAGCAGGATGTCGCTGTTGCCCATCTCGGCCTGCGCCGCCTGGTAGGCCATGATGGCGCCACGCACATCACCGAGGCGGTGCAGGGCGTAGCCCTGGTAGAAGGCCAGGATGCCGGCGTCCTGGACGTCGCGGGCGCGGGCGAAGGCGCCGCCTGCAGCGACGTAGTCGCCCACCTCGAGGGCGAAGAGACCCTGCTCGAAGGCGACCGCTGCCTCAGGCTCGAGCGCGGTGGCGCCGGTCGTGCCAGCGATCTGGTTCTGCTCCTCGAGCAGCGCGAGGGCCCGGGCCACCAGCTCGAAGTCGGGGGCTTCATCGAGAACGGCCTGCAGCATGGCCCTTGCCTCGTCGATACGGCCGAGGCGACCCAAGGCGATGCCGTAGATGGCCCGGCGGTCCACGTCGGCGGTGCCGGCCTCGACCGTGGGCGCCAGGGTGGCCAGCGCAGCACGGGCGCGTCCAGCGGCCAGGTCGATCTGGGCTGAGCGCAGGTCGGCGTCCGCGTCCAGGTCGGCGACGGTGGCCAGCAAGGCCTGCGCCTCGTCCACGTCCCCGCGACCGGCCAGCACTTCGGCCAGGGCCTGCACCACGGGCAAGGAACGCGGTGAGGCCTCCACCGCGCTGCGCAAGGCGGTCTCGGCAGCATCCACGTCACCGCTGCGGCGCAGCAGGTCGATCTCGGCCAGCATCAGGCTGCTGGAGGCGGGGAAGATCTCGCGGCCCTGCCGCAAGAGGATCAAGGCCTCGCCGGCCACCGAGGCAGGCAGGTAGGCGGCCAGGCTGTAGATCCCGGGGGTACGGCCAACGGGGTCGGTCACCGCCGTCTGCAGCAGGCTGAGGGCTCCCCTCGGGTCGTCGGCGGCCACCGCGATGTCGATCAACGCCCGCTGCACCGACACGGAGTCGGGCAGGTTCTCGGCCGCGCGGCGCAGCAACTGCAGCGCCCTGGTGGTGGAGGTCTGCAAGCTGGCCAGCGCGATCTGGGCCTCGGCCAAGCGTGGCGCAGCAACCACTGCGCGCTCCAGCAGGCCGGCGCTGCGAGCAGGGTCGTCCAAGGACAGGGCCAACGCGGCAAGGGCGAGCGCGTGCGACGGGTTGTGTTGCAGGGCGGTCTCCAGCGCCTGCTGACCAGCGGCCAGGTCGCCTGCTGCCATGCGCACCACGCCCTCGACGGCCCTGGTCTCGGCGCCGTCCTGCAGGCTGACGGCCCGTGCAGCAGCCTCGACGGCGGCATCGTCCTGACCGTTCAGGGAGGCGAAGAAGGCGAACTCCGCCTGCGCCCAGGCAGATTCGGGGTCCAACGACCGCGCCAGCTCGAGCTGGTCGAGGCGGCTGCCTGGCAGGCGCGAGCCGGCCAGGCCCAAGGGGCCGAGGCTGGGCAGGGAGGGCGCGTCGCCGAGGACGGCCCGCATGGCGGCCCGGTCAGCGTTGCTCGGGGTGAGCCCGGCCAACTGCAGGATGGCGTCAGCCAGCTCTCGCCACAGACCGGGCAGGTCGGCGGCTCGGCCAGACAGCTGGCGTGTCTGTTCCACGCCGCCGACCAGGACCACCAGCTCGACACTCAGCCCATCGTTGCCTGACACGCGTGCCAGCACCGCTGAGTCGGCAGAGAAGACGCGCGCCAAGGTGGCCAGCACGTCGGGCGCTGCCACGCCATCGGCCGCGGCGGCCTCGGCAGCGTCGGCCACCCTGTCGAGGACGGTGGCGGCGTCACCGACGGCGGGGACGAAGAGACCATCGATCTCGTTCAGGCTGCGTTGCAGGGCGACTGGGAAGGCGAGTCCGAAGGCCTCGACCGAGGCGCTGCTATCGAATGGGAGGAGCACCATGCGGTGCGGCGCGCCCTGAGCGGAGGCGGTGGCCGTGAGACCAAGCACGACGGCGACGACCAAGGCCAGCAGGGGCCTCAACAGGGTGCCCGACAGGGGGCGGAGTGACAGGGTTGGCATCGCGCGAGTGTACCGCGGCAGCGTGAGAAGCCTGACGGCCACGGCTCGCGGGGTCAGGCAGGTCGCGGGGAGCGCAGCCGGAAGCCGGCTGGCAACAGGGCAGACACCGAGGTGCGCCATGCACCGTGCTCGTTGACCAGGTAGACCGTCGCCTCCGAACCGAACTCGGCCAGCACCTGACGGCAGGCGCCGCAAGGCGTGGCTGCCGGCTCGGCCAGCGCGACCACCACCAGTTCGTCGAGGCGGCGGCCACCAAGGCCGACCATGGCCTGGACGGCCGACTGCTCGGCGCACCTCGACAGACCGTATGAAGCGTTCTCCACGTTGGCGCCGGCGTGGATCCGACCATGCTCGTCGCGCAGGGCGGCCCCGACCGAGAAGCCGGAGTAGGGCGCATAGGCTTGCGCGAAGACCGACCAGGCCGCCTCCAGCAGGTCGGAAGGCACATCGGAGAGCGGCAGGGGCTGCAGGGTGGCGTCCACCGGCTCAGCCTACCAGTCCCCTGAACCACGTCCACAAAGCCGGTCCAAGCACGAGCAGGCCCGTGAGGGCAGCGGTGGCAGCTGCCAGCAGCACGGCGGCTGCCGCCACGTCCTTGACCACAGCCACCCTTGGATCCCTGCGCGGCTCGACGATGTCGGCCAAGGCCTCCACCGCCGTGTTGAAGAGCTCGGCCACGATCACGATGGCGCAGGCCAGCAGCACAGGGACCAGGCCGGTGCCAAGCAGCAGGGCCAAAGCCAGCGCAGCAAGGCCGAGAGCGGCCTCGATCCGAAGGTTGCGCTGCTCGCGCCAGGCGCGCCGCAGCCCGCTCCACGCCGCGGTGGTGGATCTGATGAAGCGCCTCACGCAGGTGCTCGTCCAGGCGCGGAAGCGAGCCCTTCGTCCTCCGAGCGCGCGACCTCTGCCGCCCTGGCCTGGGCGGTCCGGAAGGGCCCCCAGCCCTCCTCGTCCTGATGGTCGAAGCCGAGCAGGTGCAGCATGCCGTGGGCGGCCAGCTCGGCCACCTCGTGCCAGACGGGACGGCCGCCTTCCCTTGCCTGGCGCCTGGCCGTGTCGAGGCTGATGAACACGTCGCCCAGCATGGGCAGGCTGGGGAAGCCCTGGTCATCGGGCTCGTGCAGCGGGTAGCTGAGCACGTCGGTCGGCCCTTCCACGCCTCGGTGCGCGATGTTCATCCTGGCGATGGTCTCGTCGTCGACCAGCACGAGGGTCATCTCCCTTTCGGTGATGCCGAGGTCTGCAGCGACCGACTGAAGCACCCGCCGCAGGGCCTTACGGCGTCGGAAGCGGCCGGTCTCGTCCAGGATCTCGACCAACACGACGTAAACCTCTGATCTCCTCGGCGCTCGGGTAGGAGATGCGCCGGTGCAAGATGGCGGTGAGCATGCGCTCGAAGGTGGCGGCGATGACCTCGAGGTCGCGCAGGTTCAGCGGGCTCTGGGCGAGCTGGCCGTCCTGCAGGCGCTGGTCGATCAGACGATCGATCAGGCCGCGGATGCTGCCCTGGGTGGGGTCCGTCAGGGTGCGCGAGGCCGATTCGACGGCGTCGGCCAGCATGAGCACAGCGGTCTCCTTGCTGCGCGGGCGTGGGCCGGGGTAGCGGAAGTTCAACTCGCTGACGGAGGCGGCGTCCTCGAGCGCGCGCTTGTAGAAGTAGGAGAGCACGGTGGTCCCGTGGTGTTCCAGCACGAAGGCTTCCAGCTCACGCGGCATGCGGTACTCGCGCAGCAGCTCGATGCCGTCCCGCACGTGGCTGGTGATGATCAGGTAGGAGAGGTGCGGGCTCAGCGAATCGTGCGGGTTGTCGCTGCCGAACTGGTTCTCCACGAAGAAGTGGGGACGCCGTAGCTTGCCGACGTCGTGGTAGAGCGAACCCACCCTGGCCAGCAAGGCATGGCCGCCGATGGCGCTCACCGCCTGTTCGGTGAGGTTGGAGATGATCAGCGAGTGCTGGTAGCTGCCTGGCGCCTCCATCAGCAGCCGCTGCAGCAGGGGCTGGCTTGGGCTGGACAGCTCCGTGAGGCGGAAGGTGGTGAGGAAGCCGAGGCGGGTCTCGAAGGGCGGGAGGAGCACGAGGGCGAGCACACCTGCCAGCAGACCGCCGCCGAAGAAGGCGCCGAAGGCGCCGACGGTGGCCCAGGCGGTGCTGGCACCACCGAGCAGCGCCCAGGCCACCAGGGTGGCGCCACCGCTGACGCCGCTCAAGGCGCCGGCCACCACCAGGGTGGGGCGCGACTCGACGTCGCCAACGGTGCGCACGGCCACCACGCCGGCCACCAGGGTGGCGACCAGGGTGATGGAGGCGGCAGCAGGGTTGAGCAACGCCGTCATCACAGCCATCCACACGGCCCACATCAGACCGCTGCGCTCGGAGACCAGCACCGCCACGACCAGCGGCACCAACTGCACGATGATGAAGGTGGAGGAGATCTCGAGCATCAGGCGCTGGGCCAGCAGCGTGGCCAGCGTGAGCGCGATCAGCGAGACCATCTGGGCACGGCTGTGGCGTTGACGAAGGCGCTCGAAGGCGTACTCCACCGGGGCGGCGGCGATGAGCGCGAGCAGCAAGGCGCCGAGGGCGATCCACACGCTGCCCCCCAGGGCGGCGAGCCGCGGGGAGTAGAGCCCGGAGGCCTGCAGGGTGGCCAGCAGTTCGGCGCTCAAGGGCTCGCCCTCGCGCACGATGACCTGGCCCGCCTCGAGGGAGCGCATCACCAAGGGCACCGAGGCCACCGCAGCCGCCCTGGCCGCCTCGGTGAGCACCTGGTCAGGGAGGGCGGTGGCTACGAGGCGGCGGCTGAGCACGGCCCTGACCTCGGTGCGCCTGTCCGGACCAGCAGCCGCGACCGCCTCGTCCAGCACGATCGCCAGGTCCTCGGCCCTGACGCCCTCCACCGAGCCGTAGCGGGCGACGATCACGTCGACGGCGGCGGCGGGCAACCCGGCCCCAGCCAGGCTGCCGATGACCAGGGCCTGCAAGGTCTCGTTGACGGTGGTGATCTCAGGCACCTGCAGACGGGCGGCTTGGCGCCTCGCCTCGGTGGCCAGCCGATCGGGCACCAGCTGGCTGACGGGCGCGACGTAGGTCATCGGACTGGGCTCGCCGACGACGAGCAGACGGCCCCCTACGTCGTCGTACGCACTGAAGAGCAGGGCCGCGAGGACGGCGACGAGGAAGACGCGCCCCACCCAGCGCTGGACGCGCCCGCCGGAGCGATCAGCCGTGCTGCTCATAGGCCCGGATGATGCTGGCCACCAGCGGGTGCCGCACCACGTCGGCCTCTCCGAAGGAGACGAAGGCGATGCCGTCGATCCCCTCCAAGATGCGCTCGGCGACGCGCAGGCCGGACTGCACGCTGCCAGGCAGGTCGACCTGGGTGCGGTCACCGGTGACCACCACGGTGCTGTTGAAGCCCATGCGGGTGAGGAACATCTTCATCTGCTCGGCGGTGGTGTTCTGGGCCTCGTCAAGGATGATGAAGGCGTCGTTCAGCGTGCGGCCGCGCATGAAGGCGAGGGGTGCCACCTCGATGACCCCCTGCTCGAGCAGCTGGTCCACCTTGTCGGGCGGCAGCATGTCGTAGAGCGCGTCGTACAGGGGGCGCAGGTATGGATCGATCTTGGCTTGCAGGTCACCGGGAAGGAAGCCCAGCTTCTCGCCTGCCTCCACGGCCGGCCGGGTGAGGATGAGGCGCTTGACCCGCTTGGTCGTCAGCGCCTGCACCGCCATGGCCACCGCCAGGTAGGTCTTGCCCGTGCCGGCGGGGCCGACACCGAAGGTGAGCGCGTGCCGGTGGATGGCCTCGACGTAGCGGCGTTGGCCGGCGGTCTTGGGCTTGGCGCGGCCGGGCAGCGTAGGGGACTCACCGCGGTCCCCCTCAACCCCCTGGCCTTGGCTGCCTTCCTCCAGGCTGCTCAGTTCGGCATGCTCCAACTCGGTGGTGGTGATCTGACCACCGGAACGCAAGACGGCCAGCAGGCCACGGAAGGTGCGCTCGGCCGTCTCCACCGCCTCCGGGTCGCCTGCCAGGCGCAACTCGTCGCCCCTGGCCACCACCCTGGCAGCCAAGCGCTTGCGCAGCACCTTGAGGTGGGCGTCGTTCTGGCCGTAGAGCGCGAGGGCCTCGGCCGGGCCGCGCAGCTTGAGCGTCACCGCCGTGGCGATGGCCCGCTCCTCATGCGCTGACGCGCCTTGGACTCGCCGAGCACCTGATGCCAGATGAAGCCTTGGCGGATGTTCTCCTCCTCCAGCCAGACGGGTCGGCCACGCGCCATGGTCAGCTGATCAGGCCTGTTGAGGTGCTCCACCTGCAAGGCGTCCGACCGCTCCGACCGCGTGGACTCACGCAACGGCGCGCGTCGTCCCTTCGGCCTGGCGACCACCGGCCGGTTCAGCTGCTCCAGCGGTGTGCTCAGCAGCCCGTCGTCGCGATCGGTGCGCACCAGGGGCATGTGGCGCCTCAGGTCGGGCGGCACCCCGCCACCGACCGTGCTCGGCGGTGCGCTGACCAACGAGCGGGGTGGGGCGTTCACGGTGGGTGCTGGTGGGGCAGGCTGGGCACCGCCCGTCGGCCTGCCGCTGGCCGAGGCCATGGCCCGCTGCACCCGATCACGCGCCTCCGCCAAGCGCCGCGCCAGCTCCTGCTCGGGGTCGAGGACGAGCACCTGCCCCCGCTCCTCGTCGCTCGAGCTGGTGACAGGTGGGCCGTACTGGCCTTGGCCAGTCGGGGTAGCCGGACCGGCCTGCCCGACGGGCCGTGGCGGGCGCGGCGCAGGCTGTCCTGTTGGCGTGCCCGTGCTGCTCCCACCCCTGCGGAAGCGGCTGATGATCGGCATGACCACGAAGAGGATGAACAGCAGCCCAGGCAGCAGGTCGTCGAGACTCAACCGGTCCTCACTTCCGCTCGTCGTCGGTGGAGCGAGCGATGTTGTTGCGCATGTCGGTGTCCGACTGGATGTTCCGCAGGTTGTAGTAGTCCATCACGCCGAGGTTGCCGTCACGGAAGGCGGCGGCGATGGCCAGGGGGACCTCGGCTTCGGCCTCGACCACCTTGGCCCGCATCTCCTCGACGCGGGCACGCTGCTCCTGCTCGGTGGCGACGGCCATGGCGCGCCGCTCCTCGGCCTTGGCCTGGGCCACGCGCTTGTCGGCCTCGGCCTGGTCGGTCTGCAGCTCTGCGCCGATGTTGCGGCCCACGCTGACGTCGGCGATGTCGATGGAGAGGATCTCGAAGGCGGTCCCGGCGTCGAGGCCCTTGGCCAGCACGGTCTTGGAGATCAGGTCGGGGCTCTCCAGCACCTCCTTGTGGCTGAAGGTGGAGCCGATGGAGGAGACGATGCCCTCGCCGACGCGGGCGATGATGGTCTCCTCGCCTGCGCCGCCGACCAGGCGCTCGAGGTTGGCGCGCACGGTGACGCGGGCGGTGGAGATGAGCTCGATCCCGTCCTTGGAGACCGCGGAGACGTTGGGCGTCTGGATGACGCGTGGGTTGACCGACACCTTCACCGCGTCGAGCACATCGCGGCCGGCCAGGTCGATGGCCACGGCCCGGTCGAAGGGCAGGCTGATGCGCGCCTTGTCGGCAGCGATCAGCGCGTCCACCACGCGATCCACGTTACCGCCTGCGAGGAAGTGTGCTTCCAACTGGTCCTGGGCCACTGCGATGCCGGCCTTGTCGGCCTTGATCAGCGGCAGGATGATGCGATGGGGCGGCACCCGCCGCAGGCGCATGGCCACCAGGCTGAAGAGGCTGACCCTGACGCCGGCAGCGACCGCCGAGACCCACAAGCCCACCGGGATGACGGTGAACAGGATCATGAAGAAGAGGATGATCGCGCCTGCGATGAAGAGGATCCCGAAATCCATGGTTGACTCCTTAGCGATCGATGTCGGCGACGCCTGGCGTCGCCTGAGGGTTGGGGTCGGATCGGACGGTGACGCGGCTGCCTTCGACGCGCACCACCCGGATGGTTGAACCGACAGGGATGAAGTCGCCCCGGGTGACGACGTCGACTCGTTCCTCACCGAAGCGTGCCACACCGGCAGGGCGGAGATCGCTCAAGGCCACGCCAACGGCGTCCACCAGGTCGGCGCGGTCGATCGGGGTGGCGCCGCTCAGCAGCGCGCCTCCACCGCCCACCCGCGTAGCGAGCCGAAGCCGGGCAGCGAAGCGGCTGTGGGGCAGGAACCAGAGCATGGCGGCCAGCAGCAGGCCGGCGAAGACGGTGCTGGTGCCGAGCACCGTGAACCAGCTCTCCTGGAAGATGCGGAAGACGGCGAAGGCGAGCACAGCGAGGCCCAGCACACCAGCCACGCCGAAACCAGGCAGCAGCAGCGCCTCCACCGCGAGCAGCACGATGCCAACCAGGATGAGGCCGAGGTCGACGGGGCCGGCAGGCGTGGCCACGACGGCCGTCAGGCCGAGCAGGGCAAGGGCGACGAGGCCGATGGCCCCAGGCACACCGAAGCCGGGGCTGAAGAACTCCAGCACCAGGCCCCCGACACCGAGCACCAGCAGCAAGGCCACCACGATGGGGTTGGCGAGGTAGGTGCCGACGCGCTCGGTGAGGTTCGGATCCAGCCGCTCCATCCGCACGCCGCCGTAGCCGAAGCGCTGCAGGGCGTCGGAGAGGTTGCTCGCCTCGACGTCGGCGATGCCGTAGGTCACGGCTTGGCCAGCGGTGAGGGTGAGCAACTCGCCCACCGTCGCCAGGCCAGGGATGTCGATGCGGGCGTCGACCATGGCCTCGGCGATGCGTGGATCGCGCCCTCTTGCCTCGGCCACCGAGCGGAACTCACCGCGGACGGCGGAGTTGAACTTCTCATCCACCGGTTGCGCGCCAAGGGGCGTGACCACGATGGGCGTGGCCGCACCGATGGCGGAGCCGGGGAGCATGGCCACCTGCTCGGCCGCCATGGCGATCAGGGCGCCTGCCGAGAAGGCGTTGCGCACCACTGCCAGGGTGGGCATCTCGGCCCGGTTGAGCACGTCGTCGACGATGCGCTGCATGGCGGCCACCTGCCCGCCTGGGGTGTCGATGTAGAAGACGAGGGCCAGTGGCCGCTCACGGTTGGCGCGGTCGACCCTTGTGCGGACGAAGGAGGCGGTGGCGGCGGTGATCTCGGTCTCGATGGGGATCACCCAGACGGCATCGGTCGGCAGGCTGGACTGAGCGCTGACCCGCTGTGGGCCGCCAGGCCAGAACGTCGCCAAGAGCATCGAGAGCAAGACCATACCCACCGCCACGTGCCGACGATGGACGGGAGCAACGCTGTTCACGACGTTAGGCTAGCACGCTGCCCGGCCGCCGGTCCGCCCAGCCTTGGCAGTCGCGCGGGCGCGTGGTAGCATCTTCCCTCGTTCGCGTCGACGGCCAGGCCGCACGGCGCGGAAGGCTAGCAGGGGCGTATAGCTCAGTCGGTAGAGCGGCGGTCTCCAAAACCGTAGGTCCCGGGTTCAAGTCCTGGTGCGCCCGCCATGGCATCCATAAGAGCGTCCTCCATGTGGGGGCGCTCTTTCGGTAGATTGGGGCCTCGTGGACTGGCTACCCTCCTTGAACCTGCCGCTTCTCTCGCTGCCTCAGATCCTCCAGCGCCTGGTGGCCGCCCTCGTCGTGGTCGGGGTCCATGGCTGGGCCGTTGCCTGGTTGGCCGGCCGTCTGGGTGATCCAGGCCCCACCTACGACGGGCGGCGCGTTCCCAACCCGCTGGTGCATCTCGACCTGCTCGGCCTCGTGCACGCGCTGTTCTTCCGCCTGACCTGGATGCCGAGGGTGGATGCCGACCTCGGCAAGCTCAGGGGTGGCTGGTTGGGTGGTCTGGCCGTCGTCGTCGGCAGCAGCGCGGCCTTGGCCGTCTTCTCGGCGCTGCTGCTGTTCCTGCGCGCCCAGGTGCCCATCCTGCTCAGGGATTCCGCCGCGTTGACGGTCGGTGGCCTGTTGAACGCCGCCGTCGACGTCGCCATCGCCACCGCGGTGATCCACCTCCTGCCCCTCCCACCCTTCGTCGGCGCCCTCTGGGCCCCATGGGCGGCGCGCACATCGGCCTTCTGGAACGGCCAGACCATGCGCTGGATCGGCGTCGCCCTGGTGGTGTTGGCCTCCCTGACCGGGGTCACCGGCCGCCTGCTCGGCAGCTTGCTGCCGGCCTGGCGCGGCCTGCTCGGCTTCTGAGCCGGCTGAGGCCAGGGGCCATGACGACCGCCAAGCGACCTAGGACACCAAGCGAAGGGCCGTGGCGCGGTAGCATCGGCCAGATGAAGGGCCTCGCAGCTACCAAGACGCCAGGAGTCAAGACCCAAGGAGCGACCGCATGACGATCGCCTCACAACAGCTTGTCGGTATCGACGCTCGCGCCGTGAGTGAGCCCATGGACCGCATCACCTTCTCGCCAGCTGGCGGGCAGAAGGCCAGCGAGCTGCTCGCCCAGCAGGCCGCTGGCACGGCCGTTCGGGTGTTCGTCAAGTCGGGCGGCTGCTCGGGCTACAGCTACGGCATGGCCATCGATGACCGGCGCCTCGATGGTGACCGGGTCTTCCTCGACCGCGGCGCCGCCCTGGTGGTGGACCCCAAGAGCTGGGAGCTGCTGCGCGGCAGCGAGATCGACTACGTCGAGAACATGATGGGCGGTGGTTTCCACGTCACCAACCCCAACGCCACCAGCGCCTGCGGCTGCGGCAGCAGCTTCCGCACCGACGGCAGGGTGGCACCGGACGGCGAAGGCAACGTCAGCTGCGCCAGCTGAGAGGCTACCCGCCTAGATCCTGACCTAGACAGAAGGAGGACCGGACCGCAGCGATCTAGCCTGCGGTCCGGTCCTCGTCGTTCCTGTGGTGTCGCTGCCGGCTTTGGCGACGGGTCGCCTAATCGAGGGCGTGCCTGAGCACCGGCTTGCGGGCGGCCGTGACCTCGTCGAGTCGCCGCACGGGGGTGTGAAGCGGCGCCGACTTGAGATAGTCCGGATCGGCCGCCGCCTTCTCCAGCACCTCGGCCAGGACGGCCACGTAGGCGTCCATGGTCTCGAGCGACTCCGTCTCGGTGGGCTCCACCATCATGGCCTCGTGCACCACCAATGGGAAGTAGACCGTCATGGGGTGGACGCCGTAGTCCAGGAGCGCCTTGGCGATGTCGAGCGTACGCAGGCCATGAGGCGGTTGGGCGACGAACTCGTGCATGTTGACCCGGTCGTAGGCGATGGGGAAGCCAGCCTCGCGCATCTTCACGCGCATGTAGTTGGCGTTGAGCACGGCCATGCTGCTCACCCGCTTGAGGCCTTCCAGGCCAAGCGTGCGCAAGTAGACGTAGGCGCGCACCAGGTTGCCCACGTTGCCGTAGAAGCTGCGCATGCGGCCGACCGAACGCGGGCGGCTCTCCTCGATGATGAAGCGCTCGCCCTCCTTGGCCACCAAAGGCACAGGAAGGTAGGGGGCCAGGTGCTGCTTGACGCCCACCGGGCCGGTGCCAGGGCCGCCGCCACCATGCGGCGTGGTCATGGTCTTGTGCAGGTTGAGGTGCACCACGTCGAAGCCCATGTCGCCCGGCCTGGCGCGGCCGACGATGGCATTGAGGTTGGCCCCGTCGTAATACAGCTGGGCACCCGCCGCATGGGCGGCATCGGCGATCTCGAGGATGGCGGTCTCGAAGATGCCGAGCGTGTTGGGGTTGGTCAGCATGACCGCCGCCACTTGCGGGCCGAGGGCGGCCTTGAAGGCAGGCAGGTCCACCTCGCCGTTGGCGCCGCTCGGCACCTCCACCACCTGGTAACCGGCCATCGAGGCGGTGGCGGGGTTGGTGCCGTGGGCACCGTCCGGCACCAGCACAACGCGGCGCTGCTCGCCCTCGCCGTTGGCCTCGTGGAAGGCGCGGATCATGAGGATGCCAGCCAGCTCGCCGTGGGCGCCGGCCGCAGGCTGCAGGCTGACGGCGTCCATGCCGGTGATGGCGGCCAAGTCCTCCTGCAGGCCGTGCAGCAGGCCGAGGATGCCCTGGGCGTGGTCCGGGTCCTGGTAGGGGTGCAGGTCGAGGAAGCGCTCGGCCACCTCCTCGTGCAGCTTGGGGTTGTACTTCATGGTGCAGCTGCCCAAGGGGTAGAAGTTGCCGTCGATGGAGAACTGGCGGTGGGCCAGCTGGGTGTAGTGCCGCACCAGGTCGAGTTCAGAGACCTCGGGCAGCCGCGGCGGCGACGTGCGCAGGTGCTCCTCGCCCAGCAACTCGGCCATGGATGCGCCCTCGACCACCGGCGGCCTAGCTGCACGCCTGCCCGGACGGCCGCGCTCGAAGATCAGAGGGAAGTCGGCGCCGGGGCCGGTGTTGGCGCCGCTCATGCCGACACCCGCTGAGCCTGCAGCTCGCCGATCTCCTGCAAGGCCCCGAGCAAGGCGGCGATGCCCTGCTCGGTGCTCAGCTCGGTGGCGGCGAAGGTCACGGCGTGACCGAGGCCGTACTCCTCGCCAAGCGGCAGGCCTGCGCGCAGGCCGCGTTCGGCTAGGGCTCGGCGGACGGCGCTGCCAGGCGCTTGCGTGCGCAGCACGAACTCGTTGAAGAAGCTCGCGCGGCGCTCGACCCGGCCACCGGCGGCGGCCAGGGCATCGGCCAGTTGATGGGCGCGCCTTGCGCTTCCCTCGGCCATCTCGCGCAGGCCGACAGGACCGACCGCCGCCATGTTGACGGTGGCGATGGTGGCCGCCAGCTGGTGGTTGGAGCAGATGTTGGACTTGGCCTTGCTGCGGCGGATGTGCTGCTCCCGCGCCTGCAGGGTGAGCACGAAGGCGCGGCGGCCGTCCACATCCGTGGTCTGGCCGACCAAGCGTCCAGGAAGCTGCCGGATCAGCGCCTCGCTGACCACCATGAAGCCGAAGTGCGGGCCACCGAACTGCATCGGCACGCCCAGTGTCTGGCCGTCACCCACCGCCACGTCGGCGCCGTAGCTGCCCGGGTCTCGCAGCACCGCCAGCGAAAGCGGGTCCACCACGGCCACGAACAGGGCACCGGCCGCATGCGCAGCCTCCGACATGGCCGGCATGCGCTCCAAGTAGCCCAGATGGTTGGGGTTCTGCACGATCAGGGCGGCCACGTCGCCGTCCACGGTGGGTACCGGGGTGGCGAGGTCGCCGTCCAGGTCGATCACGCGGACCTCCACGCCAAGGGGCCATAGATAGGTCTGCAGCACCTCGCGGGTCTCGGGGTGCACGCCGCGTGAGACCGCCACCACCTCGCGCTTGGTCTGTCGCACCGCCAGCAGGGCGGCTTCGGCCACCGAGGAGGCGCCGTCGTACATCGAGGCGTTGGCCACCGGCAGGCCGGTGAGCTCGCTCATCATGGTCTGGAACTCGAAGGTGGCCTGCAGGACGCCCTGCGCCACCTCGGGCTGGTACGGCGTGTAGGCGGTGACGAACTCGCTCTGCATGGCCAGCCGCGGGGTGACGCTGGGGATGAAGTGCTGCCGAACCCCGCCACCGAGGAAGGTGGGCACGCCCTTCTGGTCACGCGCGGCCAGCTCGCTCACGTGCGCCAGCAGGCTCACCTCGTCCATGGGGGCGGGCAGGCGGATGGCGGGGTCGAGGATGGAGGCGGGGATGTCGGCGAAGAGCTCGTCGACGGACCCGGCGCCGATGGCGTCGAGGGCGCGTCGGACGTCCTCCTCGGTGTGGGGCACGTAGGGCAAGGTCAGCCCTCCCCGGCCACGGCCCGGTAGCCGCCTGCGTCCAGCAGTTCTGCGCCGGCGTCGGCGGGGTCAAGCCGCAGCTTGAAGAGCCAGCCCTGGCCGTAGGCGTCGCCGTTGATGGCCTCTGGCGCGTCGAGCAGGGCCTCGTTGACCTCCACGACCTCGCCGGCCACTGGGGCGTAGATGTCCGAAGCGGTCTTGACCGACTCGATGACGGCCACCGACTCGCCGGCCTCGACCCGGCGGCCCACCTCGGGCAGCTCGACGAAGACCACGTCACCGAGCTGGTCCTGGGCGAAGTCGGTGATGCCGATGGTGGCGACACCGTCCTCGGCGGGGCTCAGCCACTCGTGGGTGGATGCGTAGCGCAGGTTCTCTGGGGTGTTCATGCAGCTCTCCTCGGCTCCAGCCTACCGGTCCGCTCGGGTCTGGGGACGTTCAGGTCGTCAGGACGTGTGGAAGGGGGGTTCTGTCACGGTGGCCGCCACCGGCTGGCCCCGGATCTCCACGGCCAATGCCTGGCCTGTCTTGGCCAGCTCGGTCGGCACCCAGCCAAGCGCGATGCTGCGCCGGGTGAGCGGCGACATGGTGCCGGAGGTCACGGTCCCGACCCGCCGGCCACCTTCGTCGAGCACGGCGTAGCCCTCGCGCGGGATGCCGCGACCGTCCAACACGAGGCCGACGAGGCGCCGATCACAGCTGGCCGCCCGCAGGCGCTCGAGCCCGAAGGCCGGCTTGTCCTTCACCACCCAGGCGAAGGATGTGCACAGGGGGTTGGTGGTCCCGTCGAGCTCGTGGCCGAAGAGGGGAAAACCAGCCTCGAGCCGCAAGGTGTCGCGCGCACCGAGGCCGCACGGCAGGGCGCCTGCCTCGACCAGCAGACGCCAGACCGCAGCCGCGTCCTCTGGCCGGGTGAAGACCTCGAAGCCGTCCTCGCCGGTGTAGCCGGTGCGCGCGAGGCGTACGGGCATGCCAGAGAGTTCGGTGTCGATGAAGCGGTTCTTGCGGATGCCGGTGAGGTCGGTGCCCACGCAGCGCTCGAGACGGATGGCCGCCGTCGGGCCCTGGATCGCGATCAGGGCGTGGGCGTCCGACTCGTCACGCACGGCCACGTCGAAGGGCTGGCCGCTACCTGGCCCGCCCGCCTCGGCGAGCATCTGGAGCTGGGCAAGCACCAGCTCGACGTTGCCCGCGTTGGCGACGACCAGGTAGTCGTCGTCGGCCTCGCGGTAGACGTAGAGGTCATCGATCAGGCCGCCACTGTCGTTGGGAAGCAGGTTGTACTGGCCTTGGCCCAGCTTCAGCCGCGTCGGGTCGTTCAGCGTCGCCCAGCTGAGGAAGACGCCAGCCTCCGGCCCGAAGACCCGGATCTCGCCCATGTGGCTCACGTCGAAGAGCCCGGCGTCCTGGCGTACCGTGAGGTGCTCCTGCTGGATGCCCGTCGGGTACTGGATGGGCATGGACCAACCGGCGAAGTCCACCATCCTCGCCCCCGAGGCCACATGCTCGTCATGCAGGGGTGTACGTCTCATCGGCGCCGAGGCTACCACGCGCCTGATGGGCCCCGAACCGTCGTGCTCAGGCCTTCTGCGCCAGCTTGGCCAACACCAGCTTGGAGACGGCGGTGAGCGGTTCACGCACGCCCTTGAACTCCTGCGCCACCGCCTCGTACACAGGCACCTTGCCACTCGGGTCGAGCACGGCCTGGATCATGGTCAGGTCGAGGGCATCGGGCAGGTCGCGCTTGTTGGCCTGGATGACGTAGGGCAGGTCGGTGAGGACCAGGTCGTACTCGGCGAGGTTCTCCCGCAGGTTGCGCAGCGACTCGGCGTTGGCTCGCAGGCGGCTGGGGGAGGAGTCGGCCACGAACACGACACCGTCCACACCACGCAGGATGAGGCGGCGGCTGGCGTTGTAGAAGACCTGTCCTGGCACCGTGTAGAGGTGGAAGCGGGTGCGGAAGCCGTTGACCTCGCCCAGGTCGAGCGGCAGGAAGTCGAAGAACAGGGTGCGCTCGTCCTCGGTCTGCAGCGACACGAGCTCGCCCTTGCCGTCGCCGGGGACGTGCGAGTGGATCTGCTTGAGGTTGGTGGTCTTGCCGGAGAGACCGGGGCCGTAGTAGACGATCTTGAAGTTGATCTCGCGGGCGTGGAAGTTGATGGTGCTCACGGGTGGCCCCTGTCTTCGAAGAGCTCGTCGAGCAGTGCGCCGGCGCTGGCGCTGAACTCGTTGTCGAGATTGACCTGCGGTGGAGCGCCCTGGATGCCGGCCAGCAGCACCAGGATGCGCTGCAGGGCACGTTTGGTGAAGAGCTTGACCTTGCCGACCGGCACCGTCTCGTCGAAGACGGTGACGAGCAGCGCACGGTCGCCCAGTGCCTCGACGTAGGTGCCGACGCCGTCGCCTTGCTGCACGGTCTCCCGGAAGCTGCTCTCGCCAAGGAGCTTGGCGATGGCCACGTTGGCCGAGTGGTTGGAGGCGATCAGGGTGGCCAAGGAGTCGAGCGAAGGCGGCTTGGGTGCCCAGGGGGCGCGCTGATGCAAGAGGACGAAGCCTTGACGGTCCACGATCAAGGCGTACCGCCCACGGCTCTGTGCCAGCAACTCGACCAGCACCCCTTCTACCTGGGTCGCCACGTCGCCGTACAGGTCGAGGGATGGCTCCAACATGGCGGCATGGTACCGCCGGGATTCTGACGGCAACGTGAATCCTCGCGCAATGGCGGTCGTGGTGGGCCGGCTGGGACGTCGCCGCCCGCCGGTGGCCGCCATGGTAGACCGACGGCGTGGAGATCCTCATCCGCCCCACCGCCGCCCACGTCGCCCGCCTCACCGCCCGCCTGGTGCTCGACCGGGCACGCGCCAAGCCCGATCTGGTGCTTGGCTGCGCGACCGGCCGCACCATGGAGGCCGTCTACCAGGAGCTGGTGGCCGGTCAGGCACGTGGCGACGCCGACCTGCGCCGCATCCGCACCTTCAACCTCGACGAGTACGTCGGCCTGGCCGCCGACGACCCACGGTCCTACCACGCCTTCATGCGCGAGCGCTTCTTCGGCCCCATCGGCTTGCCAGAAGAGCGCACGCGGCTACCTGACGGCATGGCCGACGACCTGGAGGCCGA